>NZ_JBHUSC010000090.1:0-14788 GCF_042673805.1 Streptomyces sp. NPDC057010
ATGATCTTGCGGCCGGTGAGGCCGGCGTCGCCCATCGGGCCGCCGATCTCGAAACGGCCGGTCGGGTTCACCAGCAGGCGGTAGCCCTCGGTGTCCAGCTTGATGCCGTCCTCGATGAGCTGGGCCAGGACGTGCTCGACGACGAACTCGCGGATGTCGGGCGCGAGCAGCGAGTCCAGGTCGATGTCGGAGGCGTGCTGCGAGGAGACGACGACCGTGTCGAGGCGGACGGCCTTGTCGCCGTCGTACTCGATGGTGACCTGGGTCTTGCCGTCGGGGCGCAGGTACGGGATGGTCCCGTTCTTGCGGACCTCGGACAGCCGGCGCGAGAGCCGGTGCGCCAGGTGGATGGGGAGCGGCATCAGCTCCGGGGTCTCGTCGCAGGCGTAGCCGAACATCAGGCCCTGGTCGCCGGCGCCCTGCTTGTCGAGCTCGTCCTCGTCACCCTCGACCCGCGTCTCGTAGGCGGTGTCGACGCCCTGCGCGATGTCCGGGGACTGCGCGCCGATGGACACCGACACGCCGCAGGAGGCGCCGTCGAAGCCCTTCTTCGAGGAGTCGTAGCCGATCTCGAGGATCTTCTCGCGGACGAGCTGCGCGATCGGCGCGTAGGCCTTCGTCGTCACCTCTCCCGCGATGTGCACGAGACCCGTGGTGATGAGGGTCTCCACCGCCACACGCGAGGTCGGGTCCTCGGTGAGGAGTGCGTCGAGGATCGTGTCGCTGATCTGGTCGGCGATCTTGTCGGGGTGGCCCTCGGTCACGGACTCCGAGGTAAAGAGACGACGGGACACAACGCTCCCTGGGGGTTGCAGCGGCTGCTGGCTGATCATTGGCAGAACCACATCGGGGGCTGCGCCCGATCACGTTCCGAATGCAGTTTATCGGTCGCCACCGTTCGCCGGACCACCCGTCTCGCCTTATGAATCGGGTGTGACCTGCGGCACTCCATTCTGTCCTACGGATGTGACCAGGAGAAGCGATCCCGGTCAGGCGCGTCGCGCGGGGAGCCGGGGCGCCACGTGGTCCCAAATCACGTCCGCCAGCGCTTCCTTCGGGCCGTAGGGCACCTGCGTCTCGGATCCGTCGGAGGCCAGGAGGACGGCCTCGTTCTCCTCGGAACCGAAGGTCTTGGTCTCGCCGACCTCGTTGACGACGAGAAGATCACATCCCTTGCGCCGGAGCTTGGCGCGTCCGTTGGCCAGGACGTCGTCGGTCTCGGCGGCGAACCCGACCACGACCTGCCCCTCCCTGGCCCGGTCGGCCGAGATCTCGGCGAGGACGTCGGGGTTGCGCACGAGGGCGACCGGCGCGGGCTCCTGCCCGTCCTTCTTCTTGATCTTGCCGCCCGCGTACTCGGCGGGCCGGAAGTCGGCCACGGCCGCGGCCATGACCACGGCGTCGGCGTCGGCCGCCGCCTTGAGCACGGCCTCCCGCAGCTGTACGGCCGTCCCCACCCGTACGACGTCCACCCCGGCCGGGTCGGCCAGCGCGGTGTTGGCCGCCACCAGGGTGACGCGGGCCCCGCGCGCGACGGCCGTGCGGGCGAGCGCGTAGCCCTGCTTGCCGGAGGAGCGGTTGCCCAGGAAACGGACCGGGTCCAGGGGCTCGCGCGTGCCGCCGGCGCTGATCACGACGTGCCGCCCGACGAGGTCGGGCCCGGCCGTCCCGCGCGCCAGGACGCCGCGGCACACCTCGAAGATCTCCTCGGGGTCGGGCAGCCGCCCCTTGCCGGTGTCCTTGCCGGTGAGCCGGCCGACGGCGGGCTCGATGACGACGGCTCCGCGCCGCCGCAGGGTGGCCACGTTCTCCTGGGTGGCGGGGTGCTCCCACATCTCGGTGTGCATGGCGGGCGCGAAGACCACCGGACAGCGTGCGGTGAGCAGGGTGTTCGTGAGGAGGTCGTCGGCCAGCCCGTGGGCGGCCTTGGCCAGCATGTCGGCGGTGGCCGGGGCGACGACGACGAGGTCGGCCGTCTGCCCGATGCGTACGTGGGGCACCTCGTGGACGGTCTCCCACACCTCGGCGGAGGCCGGGTTCCCGGACAGGGCGGCCCAGGTGGCCTCGCCGACGAAGTGCAGCGACGCGGCCGTCGGCACCACCCGTACCTCGTGGCCTGACTCGGTCAGCCGGCGCAGCAGCTCGCACGCCTTGTAGGCGGCGATCCCGCCGCTGACCCCCAGCACGACCTTCGGCTTAGCCACCACGCACTCCCCTTCGACACATCCGTCGTACCTACCCATGACACACCACAGGCCCGGCAGATGTTCTGCCGGGCCTGTGCTGAAGGAATCGCCGTGCCTTACTGGGCCGGGGCCTCGATGGCCTCGGAGGTCAGCAGACCCGCGTTGATCTCGCGCAGCGCGATCGAAAGCGGCTTCTCGTGGACGTGGGTGTCCACCAGCGGGCCGACGTACTCCAGCAGGCCCTCGCCGAGCTGGGAGTAGTACGCGTTGATCTGACGCGCGCGCTTGGCCGCGTAGATCACGAGGCTGTACTTCGAGTCCGTGGCCTCGAGCAGCTCGTCGATCGGCGGGTTGATGATGCCCTCGGGCGCAGTGATGGAAGAGGACACGCTCTACCTTCCGAAGATGGGTGAAAGATCAGGCATTGATCGAATCGAAAGGATCGATCAACGATCAGACAACTTCCATCAAGGCTAGCAGCTCACGCGCCACGTCCTCGACGGAGGTGTTGACCAGGGTGGTGTCGAACTCGGACTCGGCAGCGAGCTCGATCTTGGCGGTCGCGAGCCTGCGCTCGATGACCTCGGCCGATTCGGTGCCCCGGCCGGTGAGCCGGCGGACCAGCTCGTCCCAGCTCGGCGGGGCCAGGAAGACCAGCTGGGCGTCGGGCATGGACTCGCGGACGAGCCGTGCGCCCTGGAGGTCGATCTCCAGCAGTACCGGCTCGCCGTTCTCGAGGCGTTCCAGCACCGCGCCGCGTGGTGTGCCGTAGCGGTTGCCCGCGAACTCGGCCCACTCCAGCAGCTCGCCGTTGGCGATCAGCTTGTCGAACTCGTCGTCGTTGACGAAGAAGTACTGGACTCCGTGTCGCTCACCGGGCCGCGGCTTGCGGGTGGTGGCCGACACCGAGAGCCAGACCTCGGGGTGGACCTTGCGCATATGCGCGACGACCGTGCTCTTGCCGACCCCCGAAGGGCCGGAGAGCACGGTCAGCCGCGGACGAACCTCTGCTGCCATAGAGCGATTATCCAGGTTCCCGGGACTGCCTGAGAACGCCGGAAGAACTTCAGGCGACGCGTCAGCCGGCGGGAGTGCCGAACTCACGCTCCAGAGAAGCGATCTGGTTGGAGCCGAGACCTCGGACACGCCGGGATTCGGAGATGCCGAGGCGCTCCATGATCTGCTTGGCGCGCACCTTGCCCACGCCAGGCAGGGACTCCAGCAGGGCGGAGACCTTCATCTTGCCGATGACGTCGTTCTCCTGGCCCGTCTTGATGACCTCTTGGAGCGAGGCGCCGGAGTGCTTGAGTCGATTCTTCACCTCGGCCCGCTCCCGGCGAGCCGCGGCGGCCTTTTCGAGCGCGGCTGCGCGCTGTTCAGGGGTAAGGGGCGGAAGAGCCACGCCTACGTCACCTCGGATGTCGAACTGTCGGATACGGACCGGTGGGGAACCCATGGGCACCACACCAGGCGAGCTCCCGAACAGCGGTGGAACTCGTTCGCTGCGCGTTCACTCTGCTCGGAGACTAGCGGCCATGACCGCTCCAGTCAGCGAGAACGGACGAAAAGTCCTGGTCAGCCTCCACTGAACCGTACATCACGGACAAAATACCCCTGTTTTGTCCGGTGAAAGACGTTCGAATTTCGTCAGGCAGTGCGACGGACGTGTCCGATGGCTCCCCTACGCGGAGACGGCCTCGCGGATTTCGTCCGCGAACTCGCGTGCCGACGCGCGGAGGGCGGCGACGTCCGGGCCGTGCTTCAGGACGCCCCGCGACACGTTCGGGACCACGTTGCGGACCGCCTTGCCGAAGACCGCCGGGAGGTCGGCGGCCGTCGCCCCCTGGGCACCGATCCCCGGGGCGAGCAGCGGGCCGTTGATGTCCAGGTCGAAGGAGGACAGGTCGCCCAGCGTGGCGCCGACCACCGCCCCGAAGGAGCCCATGGGGCTGGCGCCCTCGTTCTCCGCCGCCAGGTGGGCCAGCATCGTCGCGCCGATCGACCGGCCGTCCGTACGGACCGCCCGCTGGACCTCCGCGCCCTCCGGGTTGGAGGTGAGCGCCAGCACGAACAGGCCCGCGCCGGACTCCCGCGCCAGGTCGACCGCCGGCTTCAGCGAGCCGTAGCCCAGGTACGGGGAGACCGTCAGCGCGTCGGAGAAGAGCGGCGAGGCGGGGTCCAGGAAGGCCGAGGCGTACGCCGCCATCGTGGAGCCGATGTCGCCCCGCTTGGCGTCCATGACGACCAGCGTGCCGGCCGCCCGCGCGTCCGCCACCGTCCGCTCCAGCACCGCGACGCCCCGCGAGCCGAACCGCTCGAAGAAGGCCGCCTGCGGCTTGAAGACCGCCACCGACTCCGCGAGGGCCTCGACGACCGTGCGGGAGAACCGCTCCAGGCCGGCGATGTCGTCGTCCAGGCCCCACTGCGCCAGCAGCGCGGCGTGCGGGTCGATGCCCACGCACAGCGGGCCGCGGGAGTCCATCGCCTCGCGGAGGCGGGTGCCAAACGGGGTCACGGTCACTGCGCGGCCTTTCGGGTCTCGGCGCCCACCGCTTCGGCGAGCGTCGCGTACGGGCTGGTGGCCAGGCGCGCGGCCAGGCCCTTGTGGATGGCGCGGGCATAGAACGGGCCCTCGTAGATGAAGGCGCTGTAGCCCTGGATCAGTGTGGCGCCGGCCAGGATCCGCTGCCAGGCGTCCTCGGCGTTCTCGATGCCGCCGACGCCCACCAGTACGATCCGGTCGCCCACGCGGGCGTACAGCCGCCTCAGGACCTCCAGGGAGCGTTCCTTGACGGGGGCGCCGGACAGGCCGCCGGTCTCCTTCACGAGGGACGGCGAGGACTTCAGCCCCAGGCCCTCGCGGGCGATGGTGGTGTTGGTGGCGATGATGCCGTCCAGGCCCAGCTCCAGGGCCAGGTCGGCGACGGCGTCGACGTCCTCGTCCGCGAGGTCCGGGGCGATCTTGACCAGCAGCGGGACCCGGCGGTCGGTGACGACCCGGTCCGCGGCCTCCCGTACGGCGGTCAGCAGCGGGCGCAGCGACTCGGTCGCCTGGAGGTTGCGCAGGCCGGGGGTGTTGGGCGAGGAGACGTTCACGACGAGGTAGTCGGCGTGGCGGGCCAGGCGCTCGGTGGAGGTGACGTAGTCCGCCACCGCCTCCTCCTCCGGCACGACCTTGGTCTTGCCGATGTTGACGCCGACGACGGTGTTGAAGACAGGGTTACGGGCCGCCAGGCGCTCCGCCACGGCCGCCGAGCCCTCGTTGTTGAAGCCCATCCGGTTGATCAGCGCGCGGTCCGGCACGAGCCGGAAGAGGCGCTTCTTCGGGTTGCCGGGCTGGGCCTGGGCGGTGACGGTGCCGATCTCGATGTGGTCGAAGCCGAGCATCGACATGCCGTCGATGGCGACGGCGTTCTTGTCGAAGCCGGCCGCGAGGCCGAAGGGGCCGTGCATCCGCAGGCCGAGGGCCTCGGTGCGCAGTTCCCTGTAGCGGGGTGCGAGGGCGGCCGCGACGAAGGTGCGCAGCACCGGGGTGCGGGCGGCGAGGCGGATCCAGCGGAAGGCCGTGTAGTGGGCCCGCTCGGGGTCCATCCGCTTGAAGACGAGGTCGAAGAACAGTTTGTACATCGTCCGAAATATCCCTTTGGCGCTCATGAAAGGGGGGACACCGGTAGCTGTCGCCGGTGCCCCCCTTTCGTACGGGCTGCTAGTCGCGGGCCGCGGTCAGGTGCTCCGCGTGCTCCTGGAGGGAGCGGACGCCCACGTCACCGTGGTTCAGCGCGTCGATGCCCTGGACGGCCGCGGCGAGCGCCTGGACCGTGGTCAGGCACGGGACGCTGCGCGCCACGGCCGCCGTGCGGATCTCGTAGCCGTCGAGGCGGCCGCCGGTCCCGTACGGGGTGTTGACGATCAGGTCGACCTGGCCGTCGTGGATGAGCTGGACGATGGTCTTCTCGCCGTTCGGGCCCTCGCCCTCGCTGAGCTTGCGCACCACGGTGGCGTTGATACCGTTGCGGCGCAGCACCTCGGCGGTGCCGGAGGTGGCGAGCAGCTCGAAGCCGTGGGCGACGAGCTCGCGCGCCGGGAAGATCATCGAGCGCTTGTCGCGGTTGGCGACGGAGATGAACGCGCGGCCCTTGGTGGGCAGCGGGCCGTAGGCGCCGGCCTGCGACTTGGCGTAGGCGGTGCCGAAGACGGCGTCGATGCCCATGACCTCGCCGGTGGAGCGCATCTCCGGGCCGAGGACGGTGTCCACGCCGCGGCCGTGGATGTCGCGGAAGCGCGACCACGGCATGACGGCCTCCTTGACGGAGATCGGCGCGTCGATCGGCAGGGTGCCGCCGTCGCCGGTCTTCGGCAGCAGGCCTTCGGCGCGCAGCTCGGCGATGGTGGTGCCGAGCGAGATGCGGGCGGCGGCCTTCGCGAGCGGGACGGCGGTCGCCTTCGAGGTGAAGGGGACGGTCCGGGAGGCGCGCGGGTTGGCCTCCAGGACGTAGAGGATGTCGCCCGCCATCGCGAACTGGATGTTGATCAGGCCGCGGACGCCGACGCCCTTGGCGATGGCCTCGGTGGAGGCGCGCAGGCGCTTGATGTCGTAGCCGCCGAGGGTGATCGGGGGCAGGGCGCAGGCCGAGTCGCCGGAGTGGATGCCGGCTTCCTCGATGTGCTCCATGACGCCGCCGAGGTAGAGCTCGGTGCCGTCGTAGAGGGCGTCGACGTCGATCTCGATGGCGTCGTCGAGGAAGCGGTCGACCAGCACGGGGCGGGTCGGCGAGATCTCGGTGGACTCGGCGATGTACGACTCCAGCCGGGCCTCGTCGTAGACGATCTCCATGCCGCGGCCGCCGAGCACGTAGGACGGGCGGACGAGGACCGGGTAGCCGATCTCGTCGGCGATCGCCTTCGCGCCCGCGAAGGTGGTGGCGGTGCCGTGCTTGGGGGCCGGCAGGCCGGCGTCGGCGAGGACCTGGCCGAAGGCGCCGCGGTCCTCGGCGGCGTGGATCGCCTCCGGGGAGGTGCCGACGACGGGGACGCCGTTGTCCTTCAGGGCCTGGGCCAGGCCGAGCGGGGTCTGGCCGCCGAGCTGGACGACGACACCGGCGATCGGGCCCGCGAGGGACTCGGCGTGGACGATCTCCAGCACGTCCTCGAGCGTCAGCGGCTCGAAGTACAGGCGGTCGGAGGTGTCGTAGTCCGTCGAGACGGTCTCCGGGTTGCAGTTGACCATCACGGTCTCGTAGCCGGCGTCGCTCAGGGCGAAGGAGGCGTGGACGCAGGAGTAGTCGAACTCGATGCCCTGGCCGATGCGGTTCGGGCCGGAGCCCAGGATGATGACCGCGGGCTTCTCGCGCGGGGCGACCTCGGACTCCTCGTCGTACGAGGAGTAGAAGTACGGGGTCTTCGCGGCGAACTCGGCGGCGCAGGTGTCGACCGTCTTGTAGACCGGGCGGACGCCCAGCGCGTGGCGGACCTCGCGGACGACGTCCTCGCGCAGGCCGCGGATCTCGGCGATCTGCGCGTCGGAGAAGCCGTGGCGCTTGGCGTCGGCGAGCAGCTCGGGGTCGAGCTTCTCGGCGGCGGCGAGCTCGTCGGCGATCTCCTTGATGAGGAAGAGCTGGTCGACGAACCAGGGGTCGATCTTCGTGGACTCGAAGACCTCTTCCTGGGTGGCGCCGGCGCGGATGGCCTGCATGACGGTGTTGATACGGCCGTCGGTCGGGCGGACCGCGACGCGCAGCAGCTCGTCCTTGTCACCGGGCTCGCCGACGAAGGTGAACTGCGAGCCCTTCTTCTCCAGGGAGCGCAGGGCCTTCTGGAGGGCCTCGGTGAAGTTGCGGCCGATGGCCATGGCCTCGCCCACCGACTTCATGGTGGTGGTGAGGGTGGCGTCGGCGGCCGGGAACTTCTCGAAGGCGAAGCGCGGGGCCTTGACGACGACGTAGTCGAGGGTCGGCTCGAAGGAGGCCGGCGTCTTCTCGGTGATGTCGTTGGGGACCTCGTCGAGCGTGTAGCCGATGGCCAGCTTGGCGGCGATCTTGGCGATCGGGAAGCCGGTGGCCTTCGACGCGAGCGCCGAGGAGCGCGAGACGCGCGGGTTCATCTCGATGACGATGACGCGGCCGTCGTCGGGGTTGATCGCGAACTGGATGTTGCAGCCGCCGGTGTCGACGCCGACCTCACGGATGATCGCGATGCCGATGTCGCGCAGGCGCTGGTACTCGCGGTCGGTGAGGGTCATCGCCGGGGCGACGGTGATGGAGTCGCCGGTGTGGACGCCCATCGGGTCGAAGTTCTCGATGGAGCAGACGACGACCACGTTGTCCTTGGTGTCGCGCATCAGCTCCAGCTCGTACTCCTTCCAGCCGAGGATGGACTCCTCCAGGAGCACCTCGGTGGTCGGGGAGAGCGTGAGGCCCTGGCCGGCGATGCGGCGCAGCTCTTCCTCGTCGTGGGCGAAGCCGGAGCCGGCGCCGCCCATGGTGAAGGAGGGGCGGACGACGACGGGGTAGCCGCCGAGGGTGTCGACGCCCGCGATGACGTCGTCCATCGAGTGGCAGATGACCGAGCGGGCGGACTCGCCGTAGCCGATCTTGGCCTTGACGGCCTCGACGACGCCCTTGAAGAGGTCGCGGTCCTCGCCCTTGTTGATGGCCTCGACGTTGGCGCCGATGAGCTCGACGCCGTACTTCTCCAGCACACCCTGCTCGTGCATGGAGATGGCGGTGTTCAGAGCGGTCTGGCCGCCGAGGGTCGGGAGCAGCGCGTCGGGGCGCTCCTTCGCGATGATCTTCTCGACGAACTCGGGGGTGATCGGCTCGACGTACGTGGCGTCGGCGATCTCCGGGTCGGTCATGATCGTCGCGGGGTTGGAGTTGACCAGGATGACCCGCAGGCCCTCCGCCTTGAGGATGCGGCAGGCCTGGGTGCCGGAGTAGTCGAACTCGGCTGCCTGGCCGATGACGATCGGGCCGGAGCCGATGACCAGGACGGACTGGATATCGGTGCGCTTAGGCACGCTCGGCCTCCATCAGGGATACGAAACGGTCGAACAGGTAGGCGGCGTCGTGCGGGCCGGCGGCCGCCTCGGGGTGGTACTGGACGCTGAAGGCCGGCTGGTCGAGCAGCTGGAGGCCCTCCACCACGTTGTCGTTGAGGCAGACGTGGGAGACCTCGGCGCGGCCGTAGGGGGTCTCGGCGACCTTGTCGAGCGGCGCGTCGACGGCGAAGCCGTGGTTGTGCGCGGTGATCTCGACCTTGCCGGTGGTGCGGTCCTGCACCGGCTGGTTGATGCCGCGGTGGCCGTACTTCAGCTTGTAGGTGCCGAAGCCGAGCGAGCGGCCGAGGATCTGGTTGCCGAAGCAGATGCCGAAGAGCGGGGTCTTGCGCTCCAGGACGCCCTGCATGACGGAGACCGCGTGGTCGGCGGTGGCCGGGTCGCCCGGGCCGTTGGAGAAGAACACGCCGTCCGGGGCGACCGCGTACACGTCCTCGACGGTGGCGGTGGCGGGCAGCACGTGCACCTCGATGCCGCGCTCGGCCATGCGGTGCGGGGTCATGCCCTTGATGCCGAGGTCGACGGCGGCCACGGTGAAGCGCTTCTCGCCGATGGCGGGGACGACGTACGTCTCCTTGGTGGCGACCTCGGCGGAGAGGTTCGCGCCCTTCATCTCGGCGGACTGGCGCACCTTGGCGAGCAGCGTGCCGTCGTCGGCGATGGCGTTGCCGGAGAAGATGCCGACGCGCATGGCGCCGCGCTCGCGCAGGTGGCGGGTGAGGGCGCGGGTGTCGACGCCGCTGATGCCGACGACGCCCTGGTGGACGAGCTCCTCGTCCAGCGAGCGGCGGGAGCGCCAGTTGGAGGGGACGCGGGCGGGGTCGCGCACGACGTAACCGGACACCCAGATGCGGGAGGACTCGGGGTCCTCGTCGTTGACGCCGGTGTTGCCGACGTGCGGGGCGGTCATCACCACGACCTGGCGGTGGTACGACGGGTCGGTCAGGGTCTCCTGGTAGCCGGTCATGCCGGTGGAGAACACGGCCTCGCCGAAGGTCTCCCCGTGGGCGCCGTAGGCACGGCCGCGGAAGATCCGACCGTCCTCCAGGACGAGTACGGCGGGAGTTTTGTCTGCTCCCCTGGTGGAGGTCGTCATCGTTCGGCGCCTTCCGTCGTGATGGATTGGTTCATGTGATTGACGGCTTCGACCCAGGCGGCGTGTTCGGCCGCGCGGTCGGAGCGGAATCCGGAGTCGATCAGCTTGTCGCCGTGCGCCCATGTGACGACGAGCAGACCGCCCTCGGTGAGTACCTTGCCCGCGATTCCCTTGTCGAGGCGGGCGCCGCGCAGCTGCGCGGCCGGTACGAAGAAGTCGGTGGCACCCGGTCGGACCACGTCGAGGCCCGCCTCGGTGAGGGTGAGCTCGACCCGGCTGCGGACGCCCAGACCGTGGGCGACGATCCGGTCGAGCCACTGCCCGGCGGTGGTGGACCCGTGGTACCGGCCGGTCAGGGCCAGCCGGTGCGCGGGGAGACCGTCGGGGGCGGCGGGGAGCTCGGGCAGGTCGTTCTGCAGAGCGCCGCGCCATTTCCAGCCCTGCCGCATCAGCCAGTACACGAAGGCGACGAAGACGGCCAGGCCGATCACCCACGCCGTGCGGGCTCCGATGCTGGTCACCTCCGCCGACTGTCGCTCGGCGGCCTCGGCGGCCAGTTGGATTACTGCAGGTGTCACGCCAGCGTCCCGTCCACGACCGTTGCACGGCCCCGCAGGAAGGTGTGGGTGACGCGCCCCGGCAGCTCACGGCCCTCGTAAGGCGTGTTGCGGCTGCGGGAGGCGAAGTGTGCGGGGTCCACGACACCACGGTACGAGGTATCGACCAAGGTCAGGTTCGCGGGTTCACCTGCCGAGACGGGACGGCCGTGGTTCTCCAGGCCGCCGATGCGCGCCGGGGCGAAGGACATCCGCTCGGCGACGCCCGCCCAGTCGAGCAGACCGGTCTCGACCATCGTCTGCTGGACGACGGACAGCGCGGTCTCCAGGCCCACCATGCCCATGGCGGCCGCGGCCCACTCGCAGTCCTTGTCCTCGTGCGGGTGCGGGGCGTGGTCGGTGGCCACGATGTCGATCGTGCCGTCGGCGAGCGCCTCGCGCAGGGCCAGGACGTCCTTCTCGGTGCGCAGCGGCGGGTTGACCTTGTAGACCGCGTTGTACGAGCGGACGAGCTCGTCGGTGAGGAGCAGGTGGTGCGGGGTGACCTCGGCGGTGACGTCGATACCGCGGGACTTGGCCCAGCGGACGATCTCGACGGAGCCGGCCGTGGAGAGGTGGCAGATGTGGACGCGGGAGCCGACGTGCTCGGCGAGGAGGACGTCGCGGGCGATGATCGACTCCTCGGCGACCGCCGGCCAGCCGCCCAGCCCCAGCTCGGCGGAGACGACGCCCTCGTTCATCTGGGCGCCCTCGGTCAGGCGGGGCTCCTGGGCGTGCTGCGCGACGACGCCGCCGAAGGCCTTCACGTACTCCAGGGCGCGGCGCATGATCACGGCGTCGTCGACGCACTTGCCGTCGTCGGAGAAGACGGTGACGCGGGCGGCGGAGTCGTGCATGGCGCCCAGCTCGGAGAGCTGCTTGCCCTCCAGGCCGACGGTGACGGCGCCGATGGGCTGCACGTCGCAGTAGCCGGACTCCTTGCCCAGGCGCCAGACCTGCTCGACGACGCCGGCGGTGTCGGCGACGGGGAAGGTGTTCGCCATGGCGAAGACGGCGGTGTAGCCACCGGAGGCCGCGGCGCGGGTGCCGGTGAGGACGGTCTCGGAGTCCTCGCGGCCGGGCTCGCGCAGGTGGGTGTGCAGGTCGACGAGGCCCGGGAGGAGGACCTGGCCGGCGGCCTCGATGACGGTCGCACCCTCGGCGGACAGGTTCTGACCGACCTCGGCGATGGTCTCGCCGTCGATCAGGACGTCCTGCGCCTCGCCACCGAGTACCTTCGCGCCACGGATCAGGATCTTGCTCATGGTTACTTGGTCTCCTCGACACGGGGCGTGCTGGTGGTGGTGACGGCGGGCTCGGAGCCTCCGAGCAGCAGGTACAGGACGGCCATCCGGGTGGAGACTCCGTTGGCGACCTGCTCGACGGCCGTGCAGCGGTCGGAGTCGGCGACCTCGGCGGTGATCTCCATGCCGCGGTTCATCGGGCCGGGGTGCATCACGATGGCGTGCTCGGGCATCTTCGCCATACGGTCGCCGTCGAGCCCGTAGCGGCGGGAGTACTCGCGCTCGGTCGGGAAGAAGGCGGCGTTCATGCGTTCGCGCTGCACACGCAGCATCATCACCGCATCGGACTTCGGCAGCACCTCGTCGAGGTTGTACGAGACCTCGCAGGGCCAGCTCTCGACGCCGATCGGGACGAGGGTCGGCGGGGCCACCACGGTGACCTCGGCGCCGAGGGTGTGCAGCAGCTGGACGTTCGAGCGGGCGACGCGGCTGTGCAGGACGTCGCCGACGATGGTGATCCGGCGGCCGTTCAGGTCCTTGCCGAGGCCGGCGTCGCGGCCGACGAGGCGGCGGCGCATGGTGAAGGCGTCCAGCAGGGCCTGGGTGGGGTGCTCGTGGGTGCCGTCTCCGGCGTTGACGACGGCGGAGTCGATCCAGCCGGAGGTCGCGAGCCGGTAGGGGGCGCCGGAGGCGTGGTGGCGGATGACGACCGCATCGGCGCCCATGGCCTCCAGGGTCAGCGCCGTGTCCTTCAGGGATTCGCCCTTGGAAACCGAGGAGCCCTTGGCGGAGAAGTTGATGACGTCGGCGGAGAGCCGCTTGGCGGCCGCTTCGAAGGAGATCCGGGTGCGGGTCGAGTCCTCGAAGAAGAGGTTGACGACGGTGAGGCCGCGCAGGGTGGGCAGCTTCTTGATCGGCCGGTCCGCGACGCGGGCCATCTCCTCGGCGGTGTCGAGGATCAGGACGGCGTCGTCGCGCGTGAGATCGGCGGCCGAGATGAGGTGGCGCTTCATCTGGATGGCTCCGTAGGTCAGGAGGGCAGGCCGGCCGGCCGGGGTTCGGACGGAGCGGCCGGGCTGGGGCAGGCGGGTGGGGCAGGGCAGGCTTCGGCGCGGACCCCGTCAGGGCCCGGTGGTGCGTACGGGCTACTGCCCGGCTGCCTGGGCGGTCCGCTGGCCGAGCAGCACGGCGTCACGGCCGTCCTCCTCCTGGAGCTGGACCTTGACGGTCTCCCGCAGCGACGTGGGGAGGTTCTTGCCGACGTAGTCCGCGCGGATCGGCAGTTCGCGGTGGCCGCGGTCGACGAGGACGGCGAGCTGCACGGCGCGGGGCCGGCCGAGGTCGCCGAGGGCGTCGAGGGCGGCGCGGATGGTGCGGCCGGAGAACAGGACGTCGTCGACGAGGACGACGAGGCGGCCGTCGAGGTCGCCGCCGGGGATCTCGGTGCGGCCGATCGCGCGGGCGGGCTTGAGCCGCAGGTCGTCGCGGTACATGGTGATGTCGAGGGAGCCGACCGGGATCTTCGTGCCGGTGATCTCTTCGAGTTTGGCGGCCAGCCGGCGGGCGAGGTACACACCGCGGGTGGGAATGCCGAGGAGCACCACGTCGTCGGCGCCCTTGGCGCGTTCGACGATCTCGTGGGCGATCCGGGTCAGTACCCGGGCGATGTCCTGCGCTTCGAGAACGGAGCGCGTGGCATCGGTGCTCTGCTGGGTGTCCATGAAAAGGACCTCCTTCTCCGCCTCACGGGACGGACCTTAAAGGACGTCTGATGTACGTCTCACACGGTACCAGGGGGATGGCGGTGACCCCGCACCGGGCCGGTGCGCCGGGGCGCCCACGGGGCTCCTGGGGCTGTTCCCGAGGGGGCGATGACGACCATTCGGCTTGACGCATCCAAGTAACGCTGCGTAACCTCACAGTGAGTTACCAGCCGCGCGGCGGAGCCGCATGTCAGCCATGCATGTCAGCCGTAGTCACAGCGTCACAGCGTCCGGGAGCGTTATGTCCAGCGAATACGCCAAACAGCTCGGGGCCAAGCTCCGCGCCATCCGCACCCAGCAGGGCCTCTCCCTCCACGGTGTCGAGGAGAAGTCGCAGGGCCGGTGGAAGGCCGTGGTGGTCGGTTCCTACGAGCGCGGGGACCGCGCCGTGACCGTCCAGCGCCTTGCCGAGCTGGCGGACTTCTACGGGGTTCCGGTGCAGGAACTGCTGCCGGGTACGACGCCCGGCGGGGCGGCCGAGCCGCCGCCGAAGCTGCGTCTCGACCTGGAGCGCCTGGCGGGCGTGCCCGCCGAGAAGGCCGGCCCGCTCCAGCGCTACGCGGCGACGATCCAGAGCCAGCGCGGCGACTACAACGGCAAGGTGCTGTCGATCCGCCAGGACGACCTGCGCACCCTGGCCGTCATCTACGACCAGTCCCCCTCGGTCCTGACCGAGCAGCTGATCAGCTGGGGCGTGCTGGACGCGGATGCGCGTCGCGCCGTGGCCCACGAGGACATCTAGTCCCCGGTCCCAGGACCAGCAGAAACGTTACCGGCGGGTGCCGGGAGCCCCATGGGGTTCCCGGCACCCGCCGTTTTCGCGTCGGCACGCACGAACGCGAAAAACGG
>NZ_JBHUSC010000091.1:0-13681 GCF_042673805.1 Streptomyces sp. NPDC057010
CCTGTGGGACGGGCCGCCGGGCCCGCGGTCACTGCCGAGTCGGGCGGAGTCAGAGGGACTGCGCCCTGATGATGTCCTCCAGCGATCCGGAGGGCACCTGGCCGTTCGGTGTCATCCTGTCGACGGCCCGCGGCAGCGTCTGCGCGATCTGGTCGGCGGCCTGCTCCGGGCTGACGCCCGCCTCCTGCGCGACCTTCTGCAGGGTGTCGGCGGGCAGCGCCTCCTGGATCTGCGTGCCGCTGACCGGCTGGTTCTCGCCGGTGCCGACCCAGGACTGCGCCGGGCCCGCGAGGCCGGACTTGGTCAGCATGTCCAGCAGGCCGCCGAGCGGATTGCCGTTCCCGGCCCCCTGCGCGCCGCCGCCGGCGCCACCGGCGCCGCCGCCCATGAGCGCGCCGAGGAGCGAGCCGAGGATGTTGCCGCCGCCACCGCCGCCCTGACCGCCGCCGCCGAGGAGGCCGCCGAGAAGGGAGCCGAGGTCGTTACCCGCCATCGTGATGCCTTTCGAAGAGGGACCGGGCCGCGCGGAGAGCGCCGTACCCGGCTTCAAGACACTGGACAATGTCACCCATTGCGGACACTGCTGCCACCTGATGCACACTCCCGCGGCCACTGCGGTAGAACGATCGGCATGATCTTCCACCTCGTCCCCCTCGCCGACTGGACCGCCGCGCCCGAGCGGCCGTACGCCCCGCCCTCCCTCGACTCGGAGGGCTTCGTGCACTGTTCGGCGGACCGGGCGACGGCGCTGGCCATCGCCGAGGCACGCTACGGCGATGTCGGCGGGACCCTGCTCGCGGTGGAACTCGACGAGGACGCCCTCACCGCGGAGGTCCGCCGCGAGGGTGAATCCGGCGGCCGCTACCCGCACGTGCACGGCCCGCTGAACCGGGACGCCGTGATCCACGTGTGGGAGGTCGTACGCACTCCCGGCAGTCCTGCCTCACTGGCCCCATGGCAGCCGGGCCCCTGAAACGGCGCGGCGCGCTTCTCCCGAGGCCCGCCGCAGGCCAGGATGCTGCACGCCATCCGGCCACAATGCGAGGAGAAACTGATGAGCGACACCACGCGCACCGCCCGCCGCACGGTACTGGCGGCCGGCGCGGCCACCCTGGCCGGCGGCGCACTCGCCGCCTGCGGAAAGGACGAGGCCGGAAAGCCGGCCGAGAACGGCTCGGCCGGCGCGGCCTCCTCGTCCGCACCCGCCGCGTCCGCACCCGCCTCCGCTCCGGCGTCCCAGCCCGCGGGCGCGGGGAAGACCATCGCCAAGGCGGCGGACGTACCCGTCGGCGGCGGCACGATCCTGAAGGAGGAGAAGCTGGTCGTCACCCAGCCCACGGCCGGGTCCTTCCGCTGCTTCACGGCGGTCTGCACCCACCAGGGCTGCCTCGTCAACAAGGTGGAGGCCGGCACCATCGACTGCCCCTGCCACGGCAGCAAGTTCCAGGCGACGGACGGCGCGGTCGCCCACGGCCCGGCCACCAAGCCGCTGGCGGAGAAGAAGATCACGGTCGCGGCGGACGGCAGCATCTCGCTCGCGTAGCGGGGCACCCCGTGCCTAGGCTCCCCCGATGGACGATCTGACGCTGGTACGGGACCACACGGTCTACCGGTGTGTGATGGGCTCCCGGGCGTTCGGGCTGGCGACGGAGGCGAGCGACACCGACCGGCGCGGTGTCTACCTCGCCCCGACGCCGCTGTTCTGGCGTTTCGAGAAGCCCCCCACGCACGTGGAGGGCCCCCGGGACGAGGAGTTCTCCTGGGAGCTGGAGCGCTTCTGCGAACTGGCCCTGCGCGCCAACCCGAACATCCTGGAGTGCCTGCACTCCCCGCTGGTGGAGCACGTCACCCCGGTCGGAGAGGAACTCCTCTCCCTCCGCGGGGCCTTCCTCTCCCGCCGGGCCCACACCAGCTTCAGCCGCTACGCCGCCTCCCAACGCGGCAAACTCCTCGCGGACGTCCGCAACCACGGCGCCCCGCGCTGGAAGCACGCCATGCACCTGTTGCGCCTGCTCCTGTCCTGCCGCGACCTGCTGCGCACGGCCCGCCTGAACCTCGACGCGGGCCCGTACCGCGACCGCCTCCTGGCGGTCCGCCGCGGCGAGCTCACCTGGGACGAGGTCGACGCCTGGATGTCCCGTCTCGTCACGGAGACCGAGACCGCCCTGGCCGCCACCGCGCTCCCCGCGGATCCGGACCACGCCCGCGTACAGGACTTCCTGGTCCGCGCCCGCCGCGCGTCAGCCGCGTAGCGTCCGCCGCCGTACGACGAGCTCGTCGAGGGCGTCGTACGCCGACGGGTGCTCCGGCAGCGCGGTGTCGGACTGCGCCGCGTCCAGCACCGCGTGGAGCGCCTCGAACTCCTCCCGCACCCGGTCGGCGGCCCGACCCTCGTACGCCCCGTGCTCTGCGGCCACCTTGGCCTCGATCAGGTCCGCGAGCCGGGCGGGCGCCTCGGGCACCTCGGCCAGCAGGGTCGGCAGGTGCGCCTGCACCTCGGCCGACCTCATCAGGTGGATGCCGGTGAGCAGGGCCCGGAAGGTGTAGAGCAGCGGCTTGAGTTCGGCGGTCTTCTCGAAGAGCCGCCACTGGGTGTTGGCGAAGCCCCGGTAGTGGTGGGCGTGGTGGGAGGTCAGGACGCCGGGGGCCAGCGCGACCAGTTCCGCGTGCGCGGGCGTCGTGTGGACCACCAGCGGCGACAGCAGCTGCTCCAGGACGTAGCCGTTGCGGTTCAGCATCAGACGGACGAACTTGCGCAGGTCGTGCGTGACGAGGTCCATTTCCACGTCGTCCCGGTCCCACATGCGGGTGCGGGTCTCCTCCGGCTCGCGCAGGCCCAGGAGGGCCTGCGCCGGGAGCAGATGGGCGCCGCGCAGGTCGATGTCGGAGTCCCGGGACGGGAAGCCGTACAGGTGGGCGCCCGAGACCGTGGCAAAGAGCAGCGGGTCGGGCTGTTCCGCCACGACGGGGGTCAGGTCGAGACTCAGTGCATCCAGCATGGATCAAGCATCCCAGAGGGCGCCGAGGGCCAGGAGTTCGTCCCGGTACTCGATGCGGCCCTCCCAGTCGCGGGGCCAGACGTCCGCGCCGAGGTGGGCGCCCGCGAAGGCGCCGGCCAGGCAGGCTATCGAGTCGGAGTCGCCCCGGGTGCAGGCCGCGCGGCGCAGGGCCAGGAGGGGCTCGTCCGGGAAGAGCAGGAAGCACTGGAGGGCGGTGGCGAAGGCTTCCTCGGCGATCCAGCCGTCGCCCGTGGTCAGGCACGGGTCGGTCTCGGGGGACGGGGTGCGCAGGGCGGCCGCCAGCCGGTCCAGGACCGCCAGGCAGTCGTCCCAGCCCCGCGCGATGAAGGACTCG
This sequence comes from Streptomyces sp. NPDC057010, assembly GCF_042673805.1. Classification (NCBI taxonomy): domain Bacteria; kingdom Bacillati; phylum Actinomycetota; class Actinomycetes; order Kitasatosporales; family Streptomycetaceae; genus Streptomyces; species Streptomyces sp. NPDC057010. Next base: position 3,355 of record NZ_JBHUSC010000091.1, read on the forward strand.
GGCGAGGCGTCGGAGGCGGTCCGCATCCACAGGTCGCCGAGCCAGCGCTCGTGGTAGCGGGTGCGGTTCTCCAGGGCGTACGAGCGCAGCCGCCCGACCAGGCCCGTCACCTCGGTGCCCTGCGCCAGCAGGTACACGGCGCGCGCGGTCAGGTCGGAGGCGGCCAGCGCCGTCGGGTGGCCGTGGGTGAGGGCCGACTGGAGCTGGGCGGCGCCCGCCCGCTCCTCCTCGGTCCAGCCCGGGACCAGCCCCACCGGAGCCACCCGCATGTTCGCGCCGCAGCCCTTGGAGCCGATCTGACTGGCGTCCCGCCAGTCCCGCTCGGGCTTCGCCAGCAGCATGCAGGCGGTCATGCAGGTGCGGCCCGGGGCCCGGTTGTTCTCCGGGGAGCGGTACCACTCGACGTACTCCTCGCGCACCGGCCGGGTCAGCCTCAGCGGGCCGATCCGGCCCCGCCCCGTCGCCGTGCGGATGCCGCGCGCGAGGGCGAGGGTCATCTGGGTGTCGTCGGTGACGATCGCCGGCCGGGGCAGCCGCATCTCCCGCCACGGGCCGGTCTTGGCCAGGATCGACGGCACGTCGTTGAACTCCGTCGGGAAGCCGAGGGCGTCGCCCAGGGCCAGGCCGATCAGGGCGCCGGTCGCCGCTCGCTTCGTGGTCGTCGTCCTCGTCATCGTCGTCCTTCCGTGGGGCGGAGCAGGGGCGGGTGGAGGGTGGTCGCCGGTCCGGGCCGGTAGAGCGCGGCCGGTTTGCCGCGTCCGCCGGTGAGCCGGGCGGCTCCCGGTACGGCCTCGACGAAGCCGGGTGTGGCCAGGACCTTGCGGCGGAAGTTGGGGCGGTCGAGGGCGGTGTCCCAGACGGTCTCGTAGACGGCCTGGAGCTCCCCGAGGGTGAACTCGGGCGGGCAGAAGGCGGTGGCCAGGCAGGTGTACTCCAGCTTCGAGCCGATCCGCTCCCGGGCGTCGGCCAGGATCACCGCGTGGTCGAAGGCCAGGCCGGGGAGCTCCCCCACCGGCTCCCAGCGGGCGCCGGCCGCGTCGCCGCCGCCCTCCGCCGCCGGCTCCGGCAGGTCCGGGACCAGCGCCGTGAAGGCCACCGAGACCACCCGCATCCGCGGATCGCGGTCCGGCTCGCTGTAGGTGCGCAGCTGCTCCAGGTGCAGGCCGGCCACCAGGTCCGCCGGCAGGCCGGTCTCCTCGGCCAGTTCCCAGCGGGCGGCCGCCTCCGCGGACTCCCGGGGCAGGACGAAGCCGCCGGGCAGCGCCCAGGCCCCCGCGTACGGCTCCTGCCCGCGGCGGATCAGCAGGACGTGCAGCCGTCCGCCCCGCACGGTGAACACGGCGAGGTCGACGGTCACCGCGAACGGCTCGAAGGCGGAGGGTTCATAACCTGGTCCACCCCCGTGGGTCCAGCTCATGCGACCTCCCCCGGCGTTTTAATGGTCAGACTGACTATAAACAGCGAGGGGTCGGCGGACAAGCGAAAAGCCCGCAGTGCCTGGGGCACTGCGGGCTCTCACGCCTGGACCGGGCGGTACTACAGACCGACCTCGCGCATCAGCATGCCGACCTCGGTGTTGGTCAGGCGGCGCAGCCAGCCGGACTTCTGGTCGCCGAGCTCGATCGGGCCGAAGGAGGTCCGGACGAGCTTGTCGACGGGGAAGCCGGCCTCGGCCAGCATGCGGCGGACGATGTGCTTGCGGCCCTCGTGCAGGGTCACCTCGACCATGTAGTTCCTGCCGACCTGGTCGACGACGCGGAAGTTGTCGGCGCGGGCCCAGCCGTCCTCCAGCTCGATGCCGTCCTTGAGCCGCTTGCCGATGTCACGCGGCAGGTTGCCGGTGATGGCGGCCACGTACGTCTTCTGCACGCCGTACTTCGGGTGCGTGAGGCGGTGGGCCAGCTCGCCGTGGTTGGTGAGCAGGATGATGCCCTCGGTCTCGGTGTCGAGCCGGCCGACGTGGAAGAGACGCGTCTCGCGGTTGGTGACGTAGTCGCCCAGGCACTGGCGGCCGTCCGGGTCCTCCATGGTGGAGACGACGCCGGCCGGCTTGTTCAGCGCGAAGAACAGGTACGACTGGGTGGCGACGGTCAGGCCGTCCACCTTGATCTCGTCCTTCGGCTGGACGCGCTTGCCCTGCTCCGTGACGATCTCGCCGTTCACCTCGACGCGGGCCTGCTCGATGAGCTCCTCGCAGGCGCGGCGCGAGCCCATGCCGGCCCGGGCCAGCACCTTCTGCAGCCGCTCGCCCTCCAGCTCGGCACCGGGGAAGGTCTTCGGGGTCTTGATCACCGGCTTGTCGGCGTACCGGTCGCGCACGCGCTCCTCGATGCGCGCGTCCAGCTCGCGCGGGCGGGACTGGCCGCTGCGGCTGCCCGGACCGCGGCGCGGGCCGCCGGCCCCGCCGATGCCGGGGGTCTTGGAGGTCTTGGGGCCGCCCTTGGCGCCGCCACGCGCGGCCGCGCCGCGGGCGCCGCCACGGCTGCGCTCGCCCTCGGGGCCCACGTCGTAGCGGCGCTCCTCGGGGCGGGGGTTGCGGGGCCGCTGGGGCGCCTGGTCGCGGTCCCGGTCGCGCGAGCCGGAGCCGCCGCCCTGGTAGCCGCCGCCGGAGGAGCCGCCGCGGTAGCCGCCGGAGGAGCCGCCACCGCGGTTGCCGCCACCGCCGGAGGAGCCGCCACCGCGGTAGCCACCGCCGCCGGAGGAGGAGCCGCCGCGGGAGCTACCGCGTCCGCCACCCCCGCCGCCGCCGCTGTTCCTGTTGCCGCCGCCGTTGCCGTTGCTTCGCATCAAATGTCCGTCGTCTTGTCGTCGTCTTCATCAGTGTCCGGTGCGTCCGGATCGAACGACGGCACACCTTCTTGCGTCTCGGCTTCGATCGCCTCCGCCTCGGGGAGGAAGGGCGCGAGCTCCGGGAGCTCGTCCAGGCCGCGCAGGCCCATCCGCTCCAAAAAGTGGTTCGTCGTCCTGTACAGGATCGCACCTGTTTCGGGTTCCGTCCCCGCCTCCTCCACCAGACCCCGCTGGAGGAGGGTCCGCATGACCCCGTCGCAGTTGACTCCGCGGACCGCCGAGACCCGCGACCGGCTCACCGGCTGGCGGTACGCGACGACCGCGAGGGTCTCCAGTGCCGCCTGGGTGAGCCGGGCCGTCTGGCCGTCCAGTACGAAGCCCTCGACGGCCGGGGCGTAGGCGGCCCGGCTGTAGAAGCGCCAGCCGCCGGCGACGAGCCGGAGCTCGAAGCCGCGGCGCTGGACCGTGTACTCGTCGGCGAGTTCGCGCAGGGCGTCCGCGACCTCGCGCGGGGTGCGCCGGAGCACCTTGGCGAGGTGCGCCTCGGTCGCCGGCTCGTCCACGACCATGAGGACGGCCTCCAGGGCGGGCTTCAGCTCCAGCGCGGCCACTGCGCTCGCGTCCGCGCTCGCGCTCGCTTCGCTGCTCAATCCTTCGCCTCCACGATCTGGTCGAACTCGTCGGTCACGGTCGGCATGCCGTCGCCGTCGCCGCCGCTCCAGCGGACGGTCAGGGTCCGCAGGGCCTCCTCCTGGTCGAGGACCACCGCCTTCTCGCGGTAGAGCTCCAGGAGCGCCAGGAAGCGGGCGACGACGGTGAGGGTGTCGCCGGCGTCCTCGGTGAGCTCCTGGAAGGTGGCCTCGCCGCGCGCCTTCAGCATCCGTACGACGAGCCCTGCCTGCTCGCGGACGCTGACGAGCGGGGCGTGGATGTGGTCCACGTAGACCTGGGGCTTCGCCTTGGGCTGCATGGCCTTGACGGCCAGCCGGGCGAACCCCTCGGCGCCGATGCTGATGACGACCTCGGGGAGCAGGTCGGCGTGGTGCGGCTCCAGGCCCACGGTGCGGGGGTAGCGGCGGGCCTCGGCTTCGGCGCGCTCCTCGAAGATCTCGGCGATGCGCTTGTACGCCCGGTACTGGAGCAGGCGCGCGAAGAGCAGGTCCCGGGCCTCCAGCAGGGCGAGGTCGGCCTCGTCCTCGACCTCGGCGGCGGGCAGCAGCCGGGCCGCCTTGAGGTCGAGCAGGGTGGCGGCGACCACCAGGAACTCGGTGGTCTGGTCGAGATCCCAGTCGGGCCCCATGGCCCGGATGTGCGCCATGAACTCGTCGGTGACCTTCGACAGCGCGACCTCGGTGACGTCGAGCCTGTGCCGGGAGATCAGCGTGAGCAGCAGGTCGAACGGACCCTCGAAGTTGGCGAGCCGCAGGGTGAACCGGCCGCCTCCCGCGGGGTCTGAGGCGTCCACGCTCCCGGGGCCTTCCCCCGGCCCTCCTGCGGGCGCTTCGTGGCCCTCTGCGGGGGCGTCAGGGGCTGCGGGGGCTTCCTGGGGGGCCTCGCCCGGTCCGGCCGGTCCGGGGCGCGCAGCGGGCGCCCCGAGGGCCTCAGGGGCCTCGACCGGAGTACTACCGGGCCCCCGGCCCAGGACACGGCGGGGCGGTCGGCCGGATTCGGGGAGGGGCATCGGGGTCCAGGTGGTGCGGAGGAGGCTGCCGGGGAGGCCGGCGGGAGCACCCGCCGCCACGAGCAGCCTAGTGCGGTAGCCAGGGGCAGCCCCGCAACGGTGCCGCACCCGACAACGCAGGTCGGCCAAGTCCAGCCCCGCCGGCGATTGAGGCGCGGGGGTTCGGGGGCGGAGCCCCCGCAACGGCGCCGCACCCGGCAGCGCGGCTCAGCCGGCGACGGCCCAGCGGCGGCGCAGCCCGAGGGTCAGCGGCCGCGGAGGCGGCGGACCAGGATGCTGGCGTCGCCGCGGGACTCCAGGTCCGCGAGGACGACGGCGACCGCCTCGCGGACGATGCGGCCCCGGTCGACCGCGAGGCCGTGCTCGCCGCGGAGCACCAGACGGGCGTGCTCCAGATCCATGAGTTCCTCGGCGGAGACGTAGACCGTGATCTTCTCGTCGTGCCGCTCCCGCCCGCTGGGCCGCCGGTTGGCGCCCCGCCCCTGCCCCTTGCCGCGCCGGTCCGCCTGGGAGGTTCCGTTGACAGAACCTTCCTGCGACCGCCGGGGTGCGCCCATGCCGGGTTCCGTACCGGCCGCCGCCTCCCGGCTGCGGCCCTCCCCCGCCGTACCGTCCGCCGGGGCGGCCGAGTGCTCCGCGCCGGGCGCCTCCTCGGCCCCGCGCCGGGGCGAGGACGACTGGAGGGCCATCCCCCCGGTCGTGCGGAACAGTTCGTCGGCTCCGGGCAGACTCACTCGGCGTGACACCGGGCGAGCACCTCCCTGGCGAGCTGGCGATACGCGGCGGCGCCGACGGAGTTGGAGGCGTACGTCGTGATCGGCTCACCGGCGACCGTGGTCTCCGGGAAGCGCACCGTGCGGCCGATGACCGTGTGGTAGACGTGGTCGTCGAAGGCCTCGACGACGCGCGCCAGCACCTCGCGGCTGTGCACCGTACGGGAGTCGTACATCGTGGCGAGGATGCCGTCGAGCTCCAGCTCGGGGTTGAGCCGCTCCTGCACCTTCTCGATGGTCTCGGTCAGCAGCGCCACGCCGCGCAGCGCGAAGAACTCGCACTCCAGCGGGACGATGACCTTGTGAGCCGCCGTCAGGGCGTTCACGGTCAGCAGACCGAGCGAGGGCTGACAGTCGATCACGATGTAGTCGTAGTCGGCCATCAGGGGCTTCAGGGCCCGCTGCAGGGTCGACTCGCGCGCGACCTCGCTGACCAACTGCACTTCGGCGGCGGACAGGTCGATGTTGCTCGGCAGCAAGTCCATGTTGGGGACCGCCGTCTTGAGCAGCACCTCGTCGGCCGACATGCCCCGCTCCATGAGCAGGTTGTAGACCGTCAGGTCGAGTTCCATCGGGTTCACGCCGAGACCCACGGACAGCGCGCCCTGCGGGTCGAAGTCGACGAGCAGCACGCGGCGCCCGTACTCGGCGAGCGCGGCGCCCAGGTTGATGGTCGACGTGGTCTTGCCCACGCCGCCCTTCTGGTTGCACATCGCGATGATCTTCGCCGGACCGTGGTCGGTCAGCGGACCCGGGATGGGGAAGTACGGGAGCGGGCGTCCGGTCGGGCCGATCCGCTCACGGCGCTGACGGGCAGCGTCGGGGGCGAGGGTGGCCGCGTACTCGGGGTCCGGTTCGTACTCCGCGTCGGGGTCGTAGAAGTGCCCCTCGGGCACATTGTCGTAGTCGGCGAAACCCACGGGCTGATCGCCGCTCAGGTCGCCGGCCCTGGAGTTCACGTCTAGGCCGTCCATGCTCTTTTGGGGCGTCGTCATGTGCTGGTGGTTTGCGAAGGTGCGGACTGCGACGGAGCCGACAGCTTCGAGCCCTCGACCACCCCCAGGAGCAAATGTCGACTCATTCACAAGTCGTCTTACCTCCTCGGACGTGACCAGGACACTTATCGATAGGTCAGCGTGGCACCATGCCGACGGTTGGCGACTCTATGGCGTGTCACCACTCAGCGGCAACACAATCCGCCGGACCCGGCACGATGTGTCGGCAACCGAACACCACTCTGTCAAGGGCGTGCGGCGTGCCACCGCGAAGTTTCGCGGGTGTGCGAAAGGGTTAAAGGGTTACGTTCGAGGCGAGTTGAGCCGGGTGCGCAGGGATGCCGCAAACGCGTCCGGCCGGACCTTGCGGGCAAGGTCCGGCCGGATACGTGAGATTGACGTCAGTCGTTGACGTTTCAGCCGAGCAGCGTGCTCAGCTCGAGGGTCTCGAGACCGTGGGCCTCGGCGACCGGGCCGTAAACGACCTGGCCGTCATGGGTGTTGAGGCCCAGGGCGAGCGCCGGGTCGCGACGCAGCGCCTCGACCCAGCCGAGGTTCGCGAGCTGCACGATGTAGGGCAGCGTGGCGTTGGTCAGGGCGTAGGTGGAGGTGTTCGGCACCGCGCCCGGCATGTTGGCGACGCAGTAGAAGACCGAGTTGTGGACCTGGAAGGTCGGCTCGGCGTGGGTGGTCGGACGGGAGTCCTCGAAGCAGCCGCCCTGGTCGATCGCAATGTCGACAAGGACACTTCCGGGCTTCATCTTCGCGACGAGCTCGTTGGTGACCAGCTTCGGGGCCTTCGCACCCGGGATCAGAACCGCGCCGATGACGAGGTCGGCCTCGATGACGGCCTTCTCCAGCTCGTAGGCGTTGGAGACGATCGTCTTGATCTTCGTACCGAAGATCTTGTCGGCCTCGCGGAGCTTGTTGATGTCCTTGTCGAGCAGGGTCACGTGGAAGCCCATGCCGATGGCGATCTGCGCGGCGTTCCAGCCGGAGACGCCGCCGCCGATGACGACGCACTCGCCGGCGTGGGTGCCGGGGACACCGCCCGGGAGGACGCCGCGGCCGCCGGCCGAGCGCATCAGGTGGTAGGCGCCGACCTGCGGGGCCAGGCGGCCCGCGACCTCGGACATCGGGGCGAGCAGCGGCAGCGCGCGGTTGGCGAGCTCCACCGTCTCGTAGGCGATGGCGGTGGTGCCGGACTCCAGCAGGGCGTCCGTGCACTCGCGGGAGGCCGCGAGGTGCAGGTAGGTGAAGAGGGTCTGGTCCTTGCGGAGGCGGTGGTACTCCTCCGCGATCGGCTCCTTGACCTTCAGCAGCAGGTCGGCGGTCGCCCAGACCTCGTCGGCGGTGCCGAGGATCTCGGCACCGGCCGAGACGTACTCGGCGTCGGTGATGGAGGAGCCCACACCGGCGTTCTGCTCGATGAAGACCTGGTGGCCGTTACGGACGAGCTCGTGGACACCGGCGGGGGTGATGGCCACGCGGAACTCGTTGTTCTTGACCTCGCGGGGGATGCCGACCTTCATCGTCGATCACGGTCCTTGACTCAGGGGGAATAACGGGGGCACTTCCATACATACCCGCCCACAAGAACGCGCAACGGGATGCACCACAGGATGACGTGGTGAAGCCAGTCTAATGAAGGATGAGGCGCTGTCTAGCCTTGCAAACCAATAATCTTAGTCCGAACCACTGCGGATTTCGCAGGCTGCGGGGTCGTCTCCCAGCAATCTGTCGGCCGCAGAACGGTGCAGTCTGGCGGCCGCGGGGTCGCCCAGCCGGTCGAGCGTGTCGGCCAGCCGGACCTGGAGCGCGGCCTGAAGTCGCTGGTCCCCGGCACGGCGCGCGAGCTCCACCGCCTCGCGGCAGGTGTGCAGGGATTCCTCGGGCCGGCCGGCGTACTCCTGGACCCGGGCCATCTCGCTCAACGCCTTTGCCTGCCCCGGGACATCGGCCAGTCGGCGGTACCCCGCGGCGGCCGCCCGCCAGCTGCGCAGCGCGTCCCCGTAGCGCCCCGCGTAGGTGTGCACGTTTCCGAGCCGTCCGTACAGCCGCGCCTCGTCCTCGCGCTCCCCCCGCGCGTGGGCCTGGGCGAGGGCCCGGCCGAACCAGTCGGAGGCCCGGTGCCAGTCCGCCAGCTCCTGGTACGCGCCGCCTACGGATTCCATCGCGCGACCGGTGGCGTACGGGTCATTCGCGGCCCGTCCGGCGTCCAGCGCGGCCCGGTAGCGCTCCAGTGCCTCCCGGGTCCGGCCGGTCTCGGCGTCCAGATCGGCCAGGTTCAGCAGCGCGGCGGCCTGCTCGCGGTGCAGGCCGCGGCGCTCGGCCACGTCCAGGACCAGGCGGTGCAGCCCGTACAGCTCGGGGGCGGCCGCGGCGGTGCCGCGGTGCTCCGCGAGGGCCCGTACGAGGCCTGCGACCAGGCGGCGGGCCAGGGTGTCCAGCTCGCCGTCGGCCACGGCGAGCGAGGCCGCGGCGGACAGGGCGGGCAGCCGGGTGTCCAGCCAGGTGGCGGCGGCGCGCCGGTCGGGGAACCGCAGGGCGCGCGGGAGGCCCTCCAGCTTCTCGGTCACGCCGAGCACACCGTCCTCGTCCGCTTCGGCCATGGCCCGGCAGGAGTGCAGCAGCCGTACGGTGCGCTCCAGCATCCGGGCCCGGGCGAGCTGGACCTCGGCCGGGCGCTCCTTTGTCTCCAGCAGGGCCTGGAGCAGGGGCGCCAGGCAGCCGGGCAGCAGGAACAGGCCGTCGTGGGCGCTGCGCAGCAGGCCCAGCCCGGCGAAATCGTCCAGCGTGGACTGGGCCGCGGCCACGGAGCAGCCGGCGAGGGCGGACGCGGTGTGGGAGTCGACGGTGCCGGCGGGCGCGAGCGGCAGGAGCCGCAGGGTGCGCTGGGCGGGCTGCGGCAGGGACTCGTAGACGAGCCGGAAGGCGCGGCCGAGCGGACCGCCGGTGCCCGCGGGCATGTCGTGCAGCTGCTTGGCCACGTCCGCGACGGAGGCCTTGGGGTGGGCGGCGAGCCATCCGCCGGCGAGGGCGAGCGCGGCGGGCTGGCCCCCGCACTCCTCGGCGAGGGCCTCGGCGGCGAGGGGGTCGACGGTGACGCGGGTGTCGCCGATGCGGTGGGCGAGCATCTGGACGGCGGAGGGGGTTTCCAGCCCGCCGAGGGTGCAGGGGCGGACGTCGGGGATCCCGGTGAGCGGGCCCTCGGCGGTGACGACGACGAGGCACTCGGGGGTGTCCGGGAGCAGGGCGTCGACCTGGAAGGGGTCGTCGGCGTCGTCGACCAGGATGATCACGCGGCGGCCGTCGAGTGCGGTGCGGAGGGTGGAGCTGAGCTCGTCCTCGCCGGCGCCGGGGGGTGTGGTCCGGCCGAGGCCCTCGATCAGCCCCCGGACGGCGCGGTCGGTGGCGACGCTCTCCCCGCCGGGGGTGGTGAGCCTGGTCCGGAGCACGCCGTCGGGGTACTGATCGGCGACCTCCCGCACGAAGGCCTCGGCGAGCGCGGTCCGGCCGGATCCCGGCCGCCCGGCGATCAGGAGGACCCGCGCGCGGGGCGCCTTGGCCTTGCGGCCGGAGAGGGTGTCGAGCCCGGTCCGTGCGATGTCCTCGCGCAGCTCCTTGAGCTCACGCCGCCGCCCGACGAAATCCGCCACGGATCCGCTCCTCTCGCTGCCCCTGGCTTCGGGGATCCCGAGCGTAGTTCACGCAGAGCGACGACCCGTGTGGAGCGCGGCGGACAAATCCCCCAATCGGATCAGCCGATGTTCCCATTTTCGTCCTGCGGCCCTCGCCCGACTCGGCTACCGCTGCGCGGAGCGGTCCCCTACCCGCCCTTCCCCCGTTCCCCGGGCTCCGCCCGGACCCGCTCCTCAAACGCCGGAGGGGCTGGATTTTGCCCGCACGGGACTGGACGTGCCGGCCGGGGGTGGGGACGGGGTGGGGTGTCGGCCGGGACTAAAACGAGATGAATTCGGCGCAAGCCCCCGCCCGACGAAGCAACCCCGGAAAGGGCGCCGAACATCGAAGCCCGTCCCGGACGACACCCCCCCCCGGGGCCCCCGCCCCGCCCGCCGCCCCCCCGG
>NZ_JBHUSC010000092.1:0-13183 GCF_042673805.1 Streptomyces sp. NPDC057010
CGCCGGCGGGGCTGAGTTTGCCCACCCGGCCGCGCCAGGCAAAACCAGCCTCGCCGGCGTTTGAGGCGCGGGTCTGGGCGGAGCCCAGGAAGCCGGGCGCAGCCGTCTCTCGGGCCCCCCGACCCCGGGAGCCGGGGGGCAGCGTTCCGGCGGAGCCCAGGGGCTATGCGGCGATGAGTTCCGGGTGCCAGCGGCGGGCCACCGCGGGGTGGGCGCGGACCCAGCCCTTCAGCTCGTTGCGGCCGTACTCCGCGTGCAGGGGGTTCGACGCGTCGTGGGCCACCCCCGGCGCCTGCCGGAGGTAGTCGCCCGGGACCGTGTCGATCACCGCGTCGAGGCGGGGGTTGTAGAAGAACGGCACCGAGTAGCGCTCCACCGCACCCGGCGGGCTGACCACCCGGTGGTCCGTCGCCGTGAGGTAGCCCTCCGTCGCGATCTCCAGCAGCTCGCCCAGGTTCACGACGAACGCGCCCGGCAGCGGCGGGATGTCCACGTAGCCCCCGTCACGGACCACCTGCAGGCCGCCCACCGAGTCCTGCAGGAGCAGGGTCAGGAAGCCGTAGTCCTTGTGCGCGCCGACCCCCTGGTCCGCGCCCGAAGGGGCCGAGCCCGGGTAGCGGATCAGCTTCGTGTGCAGGTGGGGGCGGTCCGCGAAGGCCGCGTCGAAGAAGTCCGCCGGGGCGCCGATCGAGGTCAGGAGCTCCTGGAGGAGCCGGTGGGCCACGGCGGCGAGGCGGGACTGCCACTCCAGGACCGCCGTACGGAGCTCCGGCAGGGCCGCCGGCCACTGGTTCGGGCCCTCCAGCCACAGGTACGGCGGGTCGCCCGGCCCCACCACCGGAGCCGGCCGCTCCGCCCCGACGTCCAGCTGGTCCCGCCAGTCCGAGGCGCCGCCGGTCAGCTCGTGGCCGATCCGGGTGTAGCCACGGAAGTGCGGGGAGTTCAGATTGCTCACGGCGAGCCGCTCGGGCTCCGGGAGCGCGAAGAAGGCCCTGGTCAGCTCCAGGATGCGGGCGCTCTCGGCGGCGCTGACGCCGTGCCCGGTGAGGTGCAGGAATCCGGTGTCCCGGGCAGCGGCGTGCAGCTGCTTCAGGAAGCCGGCCCGCTGGGCCGGGTCGTCGGCCTGGGAGAGGTCCAGGACGGGCAGGACGGTGTGCGCGGACGGCATGACGGCTCCGTTTCGGATGTCACGGGGTCCTGTTCCCCAGAGGTGGCGGGGGCCGCGGGTGGGGTGGGGCCGCCGGCAGGGATGGCGCCGGGACCGCTTGGGCCGCGTACAGGACCAAGTCGGATCGGTGTGGATCAGGCTTGGAGATGGTCCGGCGGCCGACAGCTCGTCGTCGTGACACGCATGTGGTCCACATGGCGGCGCTTCACGAGGCGCGTGACGACGAGAACGGTCATACCGTGAGCGTACGCCCGTGCGACCGTCCGCCAGTACGGGTGAATCGGCCTGCCCGGACGGCCCCGCCCGGAGACCGGCTACGCTGGACCCGTGGCAGTCGTCGATGTTTCCGAAGAGCTGAAGTCCCTCTCCTCGACCATGGGGTCGATCGAGGCCGTCCTGGACCTCGACAAGCTGAGGGCAGATATCGCCGTGCTCGAGGAGCAGGCCGCCGCGCCGTCCCTGTGGGACGACCCGGACGCCGCTCAGAAGATCACGAGCAAGCTTTCGCACCTCCAGGCCGAGGTCCGCAAGACCGAGAGCCTGCGCGGCCGCATCGACGACCTCGCGGTCCTCTTCGAGCTGGCCCAGGAGATGGAGGACGCGGACACCCTCGCCGAGGCGGAGGCCGAGCTGGCCGCCGTCCGCAAGGCGCTGGACGAGATGGAGGTCCGGACCCTGCTCTCCGGCGAGTACGCCGAGCGCGAGGCCCTGGTCAACATCCGTGCCGAGGCCGGCGGCGTGGACGCCTCCGACTTCGCCGAGCGCCTCCAGCGCATGTACCTGCGCTGGGCCGAGCGCCACGGCTACTCCACCGAGGTCTACGAGACCTCGTACGCGGAAGAGGCCGGCATCAAGTCGACCACCTTCGTGGTCAAGGCCCCGTACGCCTACGGCACCCTCTCCGTCGAGCAGGGCACGCACCGCCTGGTGCGCATCTCCCCCTTCGACAACCAGGGCCGCCGCCAGACCTCCTTCGCGGGCGTCGAGGTGCTGCCGGTCGTCGAGACCAGCGACCACGTCGAAATCGACGAGTCCGAGCTGCGCGTGGACGTCTACCGCGCCTCCGGCCCCGGCGGCCAGGGCGTCAACACGACCGACTCGGCGGTGCGCATCACGCACATCCCGACCGGCATCGTGGTCTCCTGCCAGAACGAGCGCTCGCAGATCCAGAACAAGGCCAGCGCGATGAACGTGCTCCAGGCCAAGCTGCTGGAGCGGCGCCGCCAGGAGGAGCAGGCGAAGATGGACGCCCTCAAGGACGGCGGCAGCTCCTGGGGCAACCAGATGCGCTCCTACGTCCTGCACCCGTACCAGATGGTCAAGGACCTGCGGACGGAGTTCGAGGTCGGCAACCCGCAGGCGGTGCTCGACGGCGAGATCGACGGCTTCCTGGAGGCGGGCATCCGCTGGCGCAAGCAGCAGGAGCAGACCGCGTAACCCCCACGTGTGACACGTACGGGGAAGGGCCCGGACACCGACGGTGTCCGGGCCCTTCCTTTCGCTTGCGATCGGTACGTGCTGCGCGGCTACGCGGTCTGCTGGGCCACCAGTACCAGAGCTGCCACGAGGATCACCATCAGCGCGATGAGCGCCACGGGGTTCAGGCCGGAGAAGGGGCCCTCCTGCTGGAGGCGCTCCCGGTTCGCCCGGCACACAGGGCAGCGGCCCTGGCTTACGGGTGCGGCGCAGTTCGCGCACACGAGCCGGTCATATGTCATGCGCTCCTCCTCTCGTCCCCATCTGGCCGCGACATCCAATACAACGCGGCGGGGAGCGAGACCGTTCCCCCTACCACTGTGCCAGCTTCACCGGCGTTCGGCGCGGCCCGTCCGGTCAATCACCCCGCGGACCGCCCGGGACCAGGGGATAAATGGGGCAAGTCCGGATGCCGGGTCCACACCCCGCGCCCGTTCGCGTATGGTCACGCACACCTACTCCCGGCGACCGTGGTGCACCCGTGATCCGATTCGACAGCGTCTCCAAGTCCTACCCGAAGCAGAACCGCCCCGCACTCAGGGATGTCTCCCTCGACATCGCGAAGGGCGAGTTCGTCTTCCTGGTCGGCTCCTCCGGCTCCGGCAAGTCCACTTTCCTGCGGCTCATCCTGCGCGAGGAGCGGGCGAGCCACGGCCAGGTGCACGTCCTGGGCAAGGACCTCGCCAAGCTCTCCAACTGGAAGGTCCCGCAGATGCGGCGCCAGCTGGGGACCGTGTTCCAGGACTTCCGACTCCTGCCCAACAAGACGGTGGCCGAAAACGTCGCCTTCGCGCAGGAGGTCATCGGCAAGCCCCGGGGTGAGATCCGCAAGGCCGTCCCGCAGGTCCTCGAACTCGTCGGCCTCGGCGGGAAGGAGGACCGGATGCCCGGCGAGCTCTCCGGCGGTGAGCAGCAGCGCGTGGCCATCGCCCGCGCCTTCGTCAACCGCCCCGCCCTGCTGATCGCGGACGAGCCCACCGGCAACCTCGACCCGCAGACCTCCGTCGGCATCATGAAGCTGCTGGACCGGATCAACCGGACCGGCACCACCGTCATCATGGCGACGCACGACCAGCAGATCGTGGACCAGATGCGCAAGCGCGTCATCGAACTCGAACAGGGCCGTCTCGTGCGCGACCAGTCGCGCGGCGTCTACGGCTACCAGCACTGAAAGGTCCCTGAGACGCAATGCGCGCCCAGTTCGTCATGTCGGAGATCGGCGTCGGTCTCCGCCGCAATCTCACCATGACCTTCGCGGTCATCATCTCCGTGGCCCTGTCACTGGCCCTGTTCGGCGGCTCCCTGCTCATGCGCGAGCAGGTGAGCAGCATGAAGGGCTACTGGTACGACAAGGCCAACGTCTCGATCTACCTCTGCAACAAGCAGGACGCCGAGCAGGCGGGCGAGGCCGCCAACAAGGCGGCCGGGGCGGGGGGCGGCGACCTGGGCGTCGCCACCTGCCGCAAGGGCGCGGTGACCGACGAGCAGAAGAAGCAGATCGAGTCCGAGCTCAAGCAGATGTCCCTGGTGAAGTCCGTCGCCTACGAGTCCGCGGACGAGGCGTACAAGCACTACCAGGAGCAGTACGGGCACACGGCGCTGGCCGCCTCCATCACGCCCGACCAGATGCAGGAGTCCTTCCGGGTCAAGCTCAAGAACCCGGAGAAGTACAAGGTCGTCACCTCGGCCTTCGTCGGCCGTGACGGCATCCACACCGTCGACGACCAGCGCCAGTCGCTGGAGGCCCTCTTCGGGCTGCTCAACTCGGTCAACATCGCCGCGCTCGGCATCATGCTGATCATGCTGATCGTGGCGCTGCTCCTGATCGTCAACACCGTGCGCGTCTCGGCCTTCAGCCGCAGGCGGGAGACCGGGATCATGCGGCTGGTGGGCGCGTCCGGCTTCTACATCCAGTTCCCCTTCATCATGGAGGCGGCCGTCGCCGGCCTCATCGGCGCCGTCCTGGCCTGCGGCATGCTGGTCTCCGTCCAGTACTTCGTGATCGACCACGGCTTCGGCCTGCGGCACAGGATGGAACTCATCGACTTCCTGGGCTGGGGGGCGATGATCGGCAAGCTGCCGTACGTCCTCTTCATCGGCCTCCTGATGCCCTCCATGGCCGCCTTCCTCGCCCTGCGCAAGTACCTGAAGGTGTGACAAGCACCCCGCGAGCGGTCCGGCCAACCCTCCGTACCCGCGCGGGGCTTGTCCTAGACTCGGCGCCATGCCGGCTCTGCCCGCCTTCTGTCACCGGCCCCGCGACCTGCGTCGCGGGGCCGTTTTGACGTTGGCCTTCCTGGTGGCCGTGGGCACCGCCGGGACCATGGGCTGCTGGGACCGCGAGGACGCCGCGGCCGCCGCGCTCTCCGCCCGTACGGGTGCCACCGCGCCCGAAGCGCCCCGCACGGCCGGCACCGCCGACCGGGAGGCCGTGGCCCGGGCCGCCGCCGAGGCCGTCGCCGAGGGGAAGTCGGGCAAGAAGGCCGCCCAGGAGGTGGTCAGCCGCAGCGGGGACCGCTGGGGCACCGTCTACGACCAGGGCGAGTACGCGGCCTTCGCCGAGGGCCTCGACGGCCACTGGACCGGCGTCGGGCTCTGGACGTCGGGCGGCCGCGACGGCCGGATCACGGTCGACAGGGTCCAGCCCGACAGCCCCGCCGCCCGGGCCGGCCTGCGCGCCGGGGACCGGCTGCTCAGCGTCGACGGGCACGCCGTCACCGGCCTGGCCGTCCCCGACGTGGTCTCCCTGCTGCGCGGCGAGGCGGGCACCCCCGTCGTGCTCGGCCTCAGCCGCGACGGCGCCGACCTCACCAGGACCCTGCGCCGCGAGCAGCTGCGCACCGAGCCGGTGACCGTACGGCAACTGCCCGGCGGAATCACTGTCATCAAGGTCGCCTCCTTCACCCGCGGTTCGGGCGAGCGGGTCAAGGCCGCCGTCCGCGCGGCCCCGCCCGGCGCCGGGCTCGTGCTCGACCTGCGCGGCAACCCGGGCGGGCTGGTCGCCGAGGCGGTGAGCGCCGCCTCCGCCTTCCTCGACGGCGGGCTCGTGGCGACGTACGACGTACGGGGCGACCAGCGCGCCCTCTACGCGGCCCCGGGCGGGGACACCGGCAGGCCGCTGGTGGCCCTGGTCGACGGCGGCACGATGAGCGCCGCCGAGCTGGTGACCGGCGCCCTCCAGGACCGCGGCCGCGCGGTGGCGGTCGGCAGCCGGACCTTCGGCAAGGGCTCGGTGCAGATGCCGACCGAGCTCCCGGACGGCTCGGTGGCCGAGCTGACGGTGGGCACCTACCGCACCCCGGGCGGCCGCAGCCTGGACGGCAGCGGCATCACGCCCGACCTGGCGGCGGGCGAGGGGGCCGAGGAGCGGGCCGCGCAGGTATTGGGTGGCCTCGGAGTGGGTCCGTAGTGCGAAAATGGCCGCACTATGGCTAAGGAAAAAGGGCGCAAGCTGATCGCCCAGAACAAGAAGGCGCGGCACGACTACACGATCCTCGACACCTACGAGTGCGGTCTCGTGCTCACGGGCACCGAGGTCAAGTCCATGCGCCAGGGCCGGGCCTCGCTGGTGGACGGCTTCGTGTCCGTGGAGGGCCGCGAGGCCTGGCTGTACAACGTGCACGTGCCGGAGTACAGCCAGGGCACCTGGACCAACCACAGCGCCCGGCGCAAGCGCAAGCTCCTCATGCACCGGGAGGAGATCGACAAGCTGGAGCGCAAGGCGGACGAGACGGGCCACACGGTCGTGCCCCTCTCGCTGTACTTCAAGGACGGCCGCGCGAAGGTCGAGATCGCGCTGGCGAAGGGCAAGAAGGAGTACGACAAGCGGCAGACCCTGCGCGAGAAGCAGGACACCCGCGAGACGAACCGGGCGATCTCGGCCATCCGACGCAAGCAGCGGGGCACGGTTTAACCTCCTGGCACGCGGTGGTCCACTTCGCGTACCATGGCGGCAGCACCACCCACTCGGGGGCGGAGCGCATTGTGCAGCATCTAATTGAACAGTGTGAAACATGGGGATGATCGGTTTCGACAGCGGATGTCGATGCAGGGGAAGCGAGCCGAGGAAGCGGCAATGATCTCGCTAACCACATGTCGCAAAAAATAATCGCCAACTCCAAGAGCGATAACTCCCGCTTCACCCTCGCTGCCTAATAACAGTGAGCTGAAGCCTCTGTGAGGAGCGTCAGCCCGGAAGTGGTCCCGGTCCGGATCCTGGCGTCAATTAGGGATCTAAACCTCTAGCCCCGGTCACGGGGGTTGGAGGGAAATCAAACAGTGACTGAGCCCGTCGGAGACTTGTCCGTGTGATCTCCGGGGCCGAGAAAAGCGCAGCGGACTGCGCTCGGAGAAGCCCTGCTTCTGCACCGTTGGACGCGGGTTCGATTCCCGCCATCTCCACTCATCCCATGTGGGCAAAGGCCCCGCAGCCCCTCGGCTGCGGGGCCTTCGTCATGTCCCGTCAGTAGTGGTAGCGGGCCTTGAGGATCTTCACCGGAAGCGGACGCTCCTCATTCCGCACCCCTCGCTGGCTCCCGCAGCGCATCCGTGGTTCCGGTGGCGGTGGGCACGCCTGCCCGATCGCGGGCTACGGCCTCCATGTTGACACGCTCGATGAGCGGGAGGAGGTTCGCCCGTGCCTCGTCGGCGCTGATGGACATGGTCCACGCTCCTTCATTGCTTGGTACGGGTTTACCGTACGACTCGCGTGGCCGGCGGAAGGGCCAGGAGGGCGGCGATGGCCGGGACGGCATAGGCCGTCGTGGGGCCGAGGTGGTCGATGGTCAGGCCTGCCGTGGCCGAGCCGGCCGCTATGCCCGTGAGGATGGCGGTGACCGCGAGGGTCATGCCCTCGTTGAGGCGGCCCTCGGGGGTGCGGGCGTGGACCCGGGACATCGCCGTGACCATCGTCGGGGCCGTGGCCATGCCAGCCAGCAGCAGCGCGGCGGCGAGGGCCGGCGCGGAGCCGGTGGCCGCCGCGGCCCAGGGCAGGGTCATCAGGGCGGCCAGGGCGCACACGCAGGCCCGCAGCGAGCGGGGCCGCACGGTGCCGTAGAGCAGCCCGGCCGCGCAGGAGCCCGCCGCCTGGAGGGCGAGCACCGGGCCGGAGCCGGCGCCCAGGCCGTGGGCGTCGAGGAAGGCGATCGAGGTGACCTCCATCGAGCCGAACACCATGCCCAGGGTGAGGAAGAGGGCCAGGAGCGGTCCCAGGGCGCGGACGGGAGAGCCCCGGCGGGCCGCCGCCGCCCCGGCCACCGGCGGCTCGGTGGAGCGCTGGGCCGTGAAGACCAGCATGCCCGTGAGGAACAGGGCCGCGCCCGCGAGCGTGCCCGCCTCGGGGAAGACGGCCGTGCAGAGGAAGGCCGCCAGCACCGGGCCCAGCATGAAGCACAGCTCGTCGGCGGCCTGCTCGAAGGACATGGCCGTGTGGTGGGCGGCCGGGGAGTCGCGCAGCAGGTGGGTCCAGCGGGCGCGGGACATGCCGCCGATGTTCGGGGTGGTCGCCGTCGCGGCGTACGAGGCGAAGAGGGTCCAGGCGGGGGCCTGCGTACGGACGCACACGATGAGCGAGAGGGAACCGAGCACCGCGATCACGGTGGCCGGCACGGCGATCCGGGCCTGGCCGTGGCGGTCGACGAGCCGGGCGGTCCAGGGCGCGACCACCGCGGTGGCGGCGATCCCGGTCGCCGTGACCGCACCGGCGAGGGCGTACGAGCCGCGCTGCCCCGCGATCATCATGACGGCGCTGACCGCGAACATGCCCATCGGCAGCCGGGCGAGCAGGTTCCCGGCGGTGAAGGCGCGGGTGCCCGGCAGGGCGAACAGCCGGCGGTACGGCCCGCGGGCGGTGCGCCGCCGTATGCGGGTCCGGTCCGGGGCCGGGCCCGTCGTCCCGCCCGGGGCGGCGATGACCAGGGTGCCGCCGGTGACGGTCATCCGAGGGGCGGCCGTGGAGGCGGTGGCGGAGGCGGCGGCGGAGGAGGTGGTGGCGGGCATGGGGAAAGCCTCGGGCCGGGCCCGCGCTCCGGTCCAACACCTGTTCCGGGCCCATTCACGCCCCTCCGTTGTTAGTCTCCGGGCGTGATGCTCCGTGATGTGGAACCCCGCCTGCTGCGCGGGTTCGCCGCCGTCGCCGAAGAACTGCACTTCACCCGCGCCGCCGCCCGCCTGTACGTCGCCCAGCAGGCCCTCAGCAGGGATGTCCGCCGGCTCGAACGGACCCTGGGCACGGCGCTGTTCGTACGGACCACCCGCGCCGTGGAGCTGACCCCCGACGGGGAGCGGCTGCTGCCGCTGGCCCGGCGGGTGCTGGCCGCGCACGAGGAGCTGGCCGCCGCCTTCACCGCGCCCCGTGCCCTCCTCGTCGACCTCAACACCGACGGGCCCTGCACGCCCAGGACCGTACTGGAGAGGGCCCGTGAACTGGCTCCGGACTGCGAGCTGATGGCCCGGTTCGAGAGCGGGCTCACCTACGCCGCCGCCGAGATCGCCGCCGGGCGGCTCGACGTCTCCTTCGGGTACGCCGACGGGCTGGACCCGGCGCTGCGGGCCGGCCTCGCGCACGCGCCCGTACGGTACGAGCCGCTCGCCGTGCTGCTGCCCGAGGGGCACGCCCTGGCCGCGCGGGAATCCGTACCGCTGGACGCGCTGGCCGGGGAGACCATCTACGCGGGCGCCGGGAACCCGCGGACCGTCGAGTGGACGGAGCTGGCGTACGAGCTGTTCGCCGGGCGGGGCATCGAGGTGGCGCCGCCCGCGCCGGTGGCGATGGGCAAGGAGGAGTTCTCCCGGGTGATGGCCAAGACCCGCAACCCGGTACTGGTGAGCGTGGACTTCCTCGACATGCCGGGGTGCGTGAAGCGGCCGCTGACCGATCCGGTGCCGCTGTCGCCGCTGTCCCTGGTCTGGCGGAGGGGCTTCGCCCATCCCGGGCTGGACGCCCTGCGCGCCGCCGCCGCCGGCCTGGCGGCCCGCCGGGGGTGGCTGGATCCTCCTCCCGGCAGCTGGTTGCCGAAGCGGCTCACACGCGGCCCGGGCGGCGGGTGAGAGCAAGGTTTCCCACCGGTCATCCGGCGGGGACCGGGGCCGAAACGCGCCGTTCCTACGGTCGTCACCACGGACGTGACAGCAGTGGAGGCGAGCGATGACCGGTACGACCGCACCGCGCAAGGGGGGCCGCTGGATCGAGCGGTGGGATCCCGAGGACGAGACGTTCTGGAAGGAGACGGGGGAGCGGACCGCCCGCCGCAACCTCCTCTACTCCGTGTTCTCCGAGCACATCGGGTTCTCCATCTGGTCCCTGTGGTCCGTGATGGTCCTCTTCATGGGCCCCCGGTACGGCATCGACCCCGCCGGGAAGTTCTTCCTCATCGCGACCGCCACGACGGTGGGCGCGGTGGTGCGGATCCCCTACACCTTCGCCGTCGCCCGCTTCGGCGGCCGGAACTGGACGGTCTTCAGCGCCCTGCTGCTGCTCGCGCCGACCGTGGCCGCGTTCGTGGTGATGGAGCCCGGGACCCCGTACGGCACCTTCGTGGCCGTGGCGGCCCTGACCGGTGTCGGCGGCGGGAACTTCGCCTCGTCGATGACCAACATCAACGCCTTCTTCCCGCTCCGGAAGAAGGGCTGGGCGCTCGGCCTCAACGCCGGCGGCGGCAACATCGGCGTGCCGGTGGTGCAGCTCGCCGCGCTGCTGGTCATCGGGACCGCCGGGGCCGGACACCCGCGGCTGCTGCTCGCCGCGTACATCCCGCTGATCGTGGCCGCCGCGGCGCTGGCCGCCCTGCGGATGGACAACCTGGCGCCCGTGCGCAACGACACGGGCGCGGTGCGCGAGGCGGCCCGCGAACCGCACACCTGGATCATGTCCTTCCTCTACATCGGCACCTTCGGGTCCTTCATCGGCTACAGCTTCGCCTTCGGACTGGTGCTCCAGACGCAGTTCGGCCGCACCCCGCTCCAGGCGGCCTCGCTGACCTTCATCGGGCCGCTCCTCGGCTCGCTGATCAGGCCGCTCGGCGGGGCGCTGGCCGACCGGTTCGGCGGGGCGCGGATCACGCTCGCCACCTTCGTGGCGATGGCCGCGGCCACCGGGGTCGTCATCCTCGCCTCGGTCCGGGAATCGCTGCCGGTCTTCCTCGTCGGCTTCGTGTCGCTGTTCGTGCTGAGCGGGCTCGGCAACGGGTCCACGTACAAGATGATCCCCGGGATCTTCCAGGTCCAGGCGCTGGCCCGCGGCATGAGCGGCGAGGGCGCCGCCGCCTACGGGCGGCGGCTGTCCGGGGCCGCCATGGGGCTGATCGGCGCGGTGGGCGCGCTCGGCGGGCTCGGCATCAACCTCGTCTTCCGGGAGGCCTTCCTGAGCTCCGGATCGGGGACGGCCGCCTTCGTGACCTTCCTCGGCTTCTACGCGGTGGCCTGCGCCGTGACGTGGGCGGTATACCTTCGCCGGCCGGCCGCCCTGATCGTTCCGGAGGCGGGGGCGGCCGCGAAGCCGCAGCTCACCTCGGTGTAACAGCGCTTTACCGCGCCGAAATGCCGCGGAACCGAGTCTGACACGCCGACTTGTCAGGCTCGGTTCCGCTCGCGCGAAGCGATACCGACCCACTGGGCAAGGCAGGTCACCATGGACGAGGTCAGGAACACCGGCCGGAACACCGGCACGGACACCGGTCCGCTCGCGGGCTTCACCGTCGGGGTCACCGCCGCCCGCCGGGCGGACGAGCTGATCGCCCTGCTGCGCCGCCGCGGGGCCGCCGTCCTGCACGCACCCGCACTGCGGATCGTGCCGCTGGCCGACGACAGCGAACTGCTCGCCGCCACCAAGGAACTGATCGGCTGCGCGCCCGACGCGGTCGTCGCCACCACCGCCATCGGGTTCCGCGGCTGGATCGAGGCCGCCGACGGGTGGGGGATCGGCGAGGAGCTGCTGGAGCGGCTGCGCTCCACCGAACTGCTCGCGCGCGGACCGAAGGTGAAGGGCGCGATCCGGGCCGCCGGGCTCGTGGAGGACTGGTCCCCGGACTCGGAATCCCTCGCGGAGGTGCTGGAACGGCTGCTGGTCGCCGGGGTGGCCGGGCGGCGGATCGCGCTGCAGCTGCACGGGGAGCCGCTGCCCGGCTTCGTCGAGGCGCTGCGGGCCGGCGGGGCCGAGGTGGTGGTCGTCCCGGTGTACCGGTGGATGGCACCGGAGGACCTGGGCCCGCTGGACCGGCTGCTGGACGCGGTGATCGGCGGCGGCGTGGACGCGCTCAGCTTCACCTCGGCCCCGGCGGCCGCCTCGCTGCTGTCCCGGGCCGAGGAGCGCGGCGTACGCGGACCCGTGCTGGAGGCGCTGCGCGACAGGGTGCTCTCCGCGTGCGTGGGCCCGGTGACCGCGCTGCCGTTGCAGGCGCACGGGGTGGACACGGTGCAGCCGGAGCGGTTCCGGCTGGGGCCGCTGGTGCAGCTGCTCTGCCAGGAACTGCCGGGCCGGGCGCGGGTGCTGCCGCTGGCCGGGCACCGGGTGGAGATCCGCGGGCACGCGGTGCTCGTGGACGCGGAGCTGCGGCCGGTGCCGCCGGCCGGAATGGCCCTGCTGCGGGCCCTGGCCCGGCGGCCGGGGTGGGTGGTCTCGCGGGCGGACCTGCTGCGGGCGCTGCCGGGGGCGGGGCGCGACGAGCACGCCGTGGAGACGGCGATGGCCCGGCTCCGGTCGGCGCTGGGGGCGCCGAAGCTGATCCAGACGGTGGTCAAGCGGGGGTACCGGCTGTCGCTGGACGCGGGCGGGGAGGTCAAGTACGGGGATGCTCCAGTGGGTTGAGCCGGTGCGGTCGGGCCGCTAGCGTGCCGTGGTGATCATTGACGGGGTGGAGATGAGGGGCGTCGCACTCGACGACGCCGCCGCGCTGGCCGAGGCGTTCGCGCGCAACCGGGCCCACATGGCCCCGACCGAGCCGGAGCGGCCGGAGGACTACTACACGGAGCGGGGGCAGCGGGCCCGCATCGAGGGAATGCTCGCGGACCGGGACGGGGGGCGGCTGATCCCGTGGGTGTTCGCCGAGACGGCGACCGGCGCCGTCATCGGTGCCATCAACCTCGGCTCGATCGTGCACGGGCCGCTGTGCAGCGGGGGCGTGGGCTACTGGGTGGACCAGGACTGGAACGGCAAGGGGCTGGCCACCGCGGCCGTCGAGGAGGTCTGCCGGATCGCCCGCGACGAGGTGGGCCTCCACCGGGTGGAGGCGGGGACCCTGCTCGACAACCGGGCGTCGCAGCGGGTGCTGGCGAAGGCGGGCTTCGAGCCGTACGGCGTCGCGCCGCGCTACCTCCACGTCAACGGCGCCTGGCGGGACCACCGCATGTTCCAGCGCCTCCTCCACGACTCGCCCCCGTCGGCCTAGCCGGACCGCAGCCACCGAGCCGGGGCGCGGCGCCGCTCCCGGGGCTCCTCCCCAGACCCCGCGCCTCAAACGCCGGCGGGGCTGGATGTGCCAGGTGCGGCGCCGTTGCCGGGGGCTCCGCCCCCGGGCCCCCGCGCCTCAAACGCCGGCGAGGCTG
>NZ_JBHUSC010000093.1:0-12545 GCF_042673805.1 Streptomyces sp. NPDC057010
CTGTTGAGCGCAGCTCGGCCACATCCAGCCTCGCCGGCGTTTGAGGCGCGGGGTCCGGGGCGGAGCCCCGGCTGCGCGCAGCGCAGTCCTCGGCGGCTGCCGCGGGACGCAACAGGTACGGCCAGGGGTGGCCGCAGTTGAGGGCCAGCAGGGTGCCGTCCGGGGTGATCTGGAGCAGCAGGACCGTCACGAACTCCTCCGCCGCCGGCGACTCCGGCTCGGAGGGACAGGAGGACGGGTGCTCGGCACGGGCCCGGTCGCGGACGTGCCGCCCCAGCGCCCGCTCCATCCGGAGCAGGACCCCGCCGAGCGACACCTCGTCGTAGGCGGCCTCGCGGAACGCCCCGAGGACCGCCGCCGCCGCGCCGAGCGCCGGCAGCCCGTGGCCCCGTACGTCCCCGATGACCACCCGCACCCCGTACGCCGTCGGGACGGCCTCGTACAGGTCCCCGCCCACCACCGCGCCCCGGCTCGCGGACAGCTGCGCCGCGGCCAGCGTCAGGCCCTCGATCCGCCCCGGCAGCGGCCGCAGCAGCGCCCGCTGCGCCGCGCCCGCGATCTCCTGCGAACGCCGCAGCTCCGCGACGAGGCCCCGCCGGATGTGCAGCGCGCAGCCCGTCGCCAGCAGCAGGAACGCCGCGCACGTGGCCAGGCTCGGCACCAGCCGTCCGGGGGTGGCCAGCTCCCAGGACACCGCGGCGCCGCCCCACGCGAAGACGCACACCCGGCGCACCTGGGGCATCTCCCCGATCATCGCGGTCTCCCCTCGGCCGCAACGATTGTGCCGACCACCCGGCGCCCCGGACCCGGGTGGCAGACCTTCTCACCCGAATGAGTGAGGGGCGCACCCGGTGGTCCGGATGCGCCCCTCGACTGGCCCTACTCGGGTGCGGCTACGCGCCGCGGAGCACCGCCCCGGTCCGCTCGGCCGCCAGCGCCACCGCCGCGTCGCGCGCGGCCGTGGACTCCTCGGCGGTCAGCGTGCGGTCCGCCGCGCGGAAGCGCAGCGCGTACGCCAGGGACTTCTTGCCCTCGCCGACCTGCTCGCCGGTGAACACGTCGAACAGCCGCAGCGATTCGAGGAGTTCGCCCGCGCCCTTGCGCAGCGCCGCCTCGACGGAAGCCGCCGGGACCGACGCGTCCACGATCAGCGCGACGTCCTGGGTCGCCACCGGGAAGGAGGAGATCCGGGGCGCCTGGAGGGCCTCGCCGCCGGCCGCCGCGAGGCGGTCCAGGTCGAGCTCCATCGCGCTGGTGCGGGCCGGCAGGCCCAGCGCCTTGACCACGCGCGGGTGCAGCTCACCGGCGTGGCCGATGACCTGCTCGACACCGTCGATGGTGACGACCAGCTCGGCGCAGCGGCCCGGGTGCCAGGGGCCGTACTGGCCCTGGCGCACCACGAGCTGCGTACCGGCCTCGACGGCCAGCGAGCGGGCGGCCTCGACCGCGTCCGCCCAGTCGGCCGGGCGGCCCTTGCCCCACCAGCCGGCCTGTTCGCGCCCGCCGGCCAGCACGACCGCGGCGTACCGCGGCTGCGCGGGCAGGGCCGCGTTCAGGGTGGCGATCTCCTCGTCCGTGGGACGCCGGTCGACGGGCAGCCGTACGGCGACACCCGGCTGCGCGGCGGCCCGGAAGACCGAACCGGTCTCGAAGAGCGCGAGGTCGTGGCTGCCGCGGCTGTCGTTGCGGCGCAGCGCGCCGAGGAGACCCGGCAGCAGCGTGGTGCGCAGCGCCGGCTCCTCGTCGGAGAGCGGGTTGACGAGCTTGACGACCTGGCGGCTCGCGTCGTGCGCGGGCAGCTGGAGCTGGTCGAAGACGCCCTCGCCGATGAACGGGTAGTTCAGCGCCTCGACGTAGCCCGCACCGGCCAGCGCGCGGCCGACCCGGCGGTGCAGCTGCTGCCGGGCGGTGAGGCCGCGGCCGGAGGGCACCTGCGGGAGGGTCGAGGGGAGGTTCCCGTAGCCCTCCAGCCGGATGACCTCTTCGGCGAGGTCGTTGGGCGCGGCGAGGTCGGGCCGCCACGACGGGACGGTGACGACGAGCTCGTCCTGGCCGTAGACGTCGCAGCCGATCTCCTGGAGGCGGCGGACGACGGTCTCGCGGCCGTACTCCATGCCGGCGACCCGGTCGGGGTGGTCGGCGGGCATCGCGATGGTGCGCGGGGCGCCCGGGGCGAGGACCTCGGTGACGCCGGCCTCGGCGGTGCCGCCCGCGAGGAGCACGAGCAGGTCGACGGTCCGCTGGGCGGCCGCGGCGGCGGCCTGCGGGTCGACGCCCCGCTCGAAGCGCTTGGAGGCCTCGGAGGAGAGCTTCAGGCGGCGGGCGGTGCGCGAGATCGACACGGAGTCGAAGTGCGCGGCCTCGATGACCACCTCGGTGGTGCCGGTGACGGCGCCCGTCTCGGGGTCGGTGACGGAGTCGGCGATCTCGGTGTTGGCGCCGCCCATGACACCGGCGAGCCCGATCGGGCCGCTGTCGTCGGTGATCACCAGGTCCTCGGCGTCGAGGGTGCGCTTGACCCCGTCGAGGGTGGTGAACTTCTCGCCCTGCTCGGCGCGGCGGACACCGATGGCGCCGTCGATGCTGGAGCGGTCGTAGGCGTGCAGCGGCTGGCCGAGTTCGAGCATCACGTAGTTGGTGATGTCGACGGCGAGCGAGATCGGGCGCATGCCGGCCTTCTGGAGGCGGCGGGTGAGCCAGATCGGGGAGCGCGCCTCGGGGTCGAGGCCGGTCACCGTACGGGCGGTGAAGCGGTCGCAGCCGGCCGGGTCGTCGATCTTGACCGGGTAGCCGTACGAGTTGGGCGCGGGCACGTCGAGCAGCGCCGGGTCGCGCAGCGGCAGGCCGTAGGCGGTCGCCGCCTCGCGGGCGACACCGCGCATGGACATGCAGTAGCCGCGGTCCGGGGTGATGTCGATGTCGAGGACCTCGTCGACGAGCTGGAGCAGCTCGATCGCGTCGGTGCCGACCTCGTGCTCCGGCGGCAGCACGATGATGCCGTGCGTGCCGTCGTCGCCCATGCCCAGCTCCTCGCCGGAGCAGATCATGCCGTGCGAGGTCTTGCCGTACGTCTTGCGCGAGGCGATCGCGAAGTCGCCGGGCAGGACGGCGCCGGGGAGGACCACGACGACCTTGTCGCCGACGGAGAAGTTCCGGGCGCCGCAGACGATCTCCTGCGGCTCGCCGGTGCCGTTGGCCTGGCCGACGTCGACCGTGCAGAACCGGATCGGCTTGCGGAAGCCCTCGAGCTCCTCGATGGTCAGCACCTGGCCGACGACGAGCGGACCCTTGAGCCCGCCGCCGAGCTGCTCGACGGTCTCGACCTCGAGGCCGGCGTCGACGAGCTTGGCCGCCACGTCACGACCGGTTTCACCCGCGGGGAGGTCGACGTACTCCCGCAGCCAAGAAAGCGGGACCCGCATCAGATCTCCATCCCGAACGGCCGGGTGAAACGGACGTCACCCTCGACCATGTCTCGCATGTCTTCAACGTTGTGGCGGAACATCAGCATCCGCTCGATGCCGAACCCGAAGGCGAACCCGCTGTACTTCTCGGGGTCCACACCGCAGGCGACGAGCACCTTCGGGTTGACCATGCCGCAGCCGCCGAGCTCGATCCAGCCCTCGCTGGAGCAGGTGCGGCACGGGCGGTCGGGGTTGCCCACCGACTCGCCGCGGCACACGTAGCACTGCATGTCCATCTCGGCGGACGGCTCGGTGAACGGGAAGAAGTGCGGGCGCAGGCGCGTGGTGGTGCCCTCGCCGAACAGCTCCTGGACCATGTGGTCCATGGTGCCCTTGAGATCGGCCATGGTCAGGCCCTCGTCGACGGCGAGCAGCTCGACCTGGTGGAAGACCGGGGTGTGCGTCGCGTCGAGCTCGTCGGTGCGGTACACGCGGCCCGGGCACACGATGTAGACGGGGGGCTTGCGCTCCAGCAGCGAGCGCGCCTGCACCGGGGAGGTGTGGGTGCGCAGCACGACGCCGGACTCGTCGCCCTCGGTGCCCGCCGGCCCCTGGACGAAGAAGGTGTCCTGCATCTGGCGCGCCGGGTGGTCGGGCGTGAAGTTGAGGGCGTCGAAGTTGAACCACTCCGCCTCGACCTCGGGGCCCTCGGCGACCTCGTAGCCCATGGCCACGAAGATGTCCGCGATGCGGTCCATCAGGGTGGTCAGCGGGTGCCGGGCGCCGACGGGGGTGCGGTCGTACGGCAGCGTGACGTCCACCGCCTCCTCGACCAGCACCCGCTCGTCGCGCTCGCGCTCGAGCTCGACCGTGCGGGCCCCGAAGGCCTTGTTCACGGCGCCGCGGGCCTGGCCCACTCGCTTGCCCGCCTCGGCCTTGGCCTGCGGGGGCAGCGCGCCGATCTCGCGGTTGGCGAGCGCCAGGGGCGAGCGGTCGCCCATGTGCGCGGTCTTCGCCTCACGCAGCGCGTCGAGGTCGCCGGCGGACGCGAAGGCAGCGAGCGCCTCGTCCCGCATGCGCTCGATCTCTTCCGGTTTCAGTGCCTCGACCTCGACAGGGTCGTACGACTTGTTCGGTGCCGACATCTCTTCCCGTACTTCCGATGGCTGGCTGGTGGGTCCCCGTACGGCGCGATCAGACCGATCGACACAGAGACACAAAGGTGCCAAAGGACGAGTCTAAAGGTCGCTGGGGGTGAAGGAGCCCGTGGGCCGCCTGGCGAGACTCTCCGCAGTACCGCTGAGTGCTACTGCGTGAGGTAGGCCGGGGCGCTCACGGGCAGGATAAATCGGAACTCGGCGCCGCCGCCGGGGCCGCGGCCGACCGTGATGGTGCCGCCGTGGGCCTCCACGATGCCCTTGACGATGTACAGGCCCAGGCCGGTGCCGCCGCGCTTGCTCCCCCGCCAGAAGCGGGTGAAGACGCGGGCCATCGACTCCTCGGGGATCCCGGGGCCTTCGTCGGTCACGGTGACGGCGGTTCCCTTCTCATGCGGCGATACGTCGATGGTGACCGTTCCGTCTCCGTGGCGCACCGCATTTTCGAGGAGGTTGCCGAGAATCTGGTCGATCTTGTCCGGATCGGCCCACAGGTCGGGGAGCGGGCGGCTCACCCGTACGAGGAACCGCTCGGGGGCCTGGCCGTTCGCGGTGAGCGCCTGGACGTGGCGGCCGACGGCGGTGGCGATGTCGACGGGCTGGCGGCGCACCTCCAGCCGGCCGGAGTCGATGCGGGAGATGTCGAGGAGCTCGGCGATGAGGCGGGTGACGCGGTTGGCGTCGGCGTCGACGGTCTCCAGCATCAGCCGCTTCTGGTCGTCGGTGAACCGCTCCCACTTGGCGAGCAGGGTCGCGGTGAACCCCTTGACGGAGGTGAGCGGGGAGCGCAGCTCGTGCGCCACGGTGGCGATCAGCTCGGCGTGGCTGCGCTCGGTGCGGCGGCGGGCCTCGGTGCCGCGGAGGGTGACGACGAGCCGCCTGAGCGGGCCGGTGGGGTGCTCCCGCACGTACCGGGCGGAGACGAGGACCTCGCGCCCGCCGGGCAGCAGCAGGTTCCGCTCGGGCTGGCCGCGGCGGGTGGCGAGCCCGCCGTAGGGGTCGGTCAGCGTCCACCAGCGACGGCCG
This sequence comes from Streptomyces sp. NPDC057010, assembly GCF_042673805.1. Taxonomy (NCBI): domain Bacteria; kingdom Bacillati; phylum Actinomycetota; class Actinomycetes; order Kitasatosporales; family Streptomycetaceae; genus Streptomyces; species Streptomyces sp. NPDC057010. The sequence continues at coordinate 5,588 of NZ_JBHUSC010000093.1, forward strand.
TCGAGGTCTTCGAGCGGCAGGGCGCGGTCGATGCGGGTGCCGAGCGCCTGGCCGGCGGCGAGTGCGGTGATCCGTGCGGCGGCGGCGTTGAAGCAGATCACCGTCCCGGTGTCGTCCGCGACGACGAGCCCGTCGGGCAGCTCGTCGGGGTCCAGCCCGAAGCCGATGTCATCACCGGGGGCGGGGGCGTGGCCGGTGTGGGAGCCGCCGTCGTCGCGGTGGCCGTGGCTGTCGCCGGGGGTGTGGGGGCCGGGGGCGGGAGCCGGTGGAGTCGGCGGCGCCGGGGCGCGGTCGGCGCCCGGGGCGGGTTGCGGCGGTGCAACGGGCGGCGTGCGGTCGGCGCCCGGGGCGGGTTGCGCCGCCTGCGGGGGTACGCCGCGCAGCGCTCCGGCGGTGGCCGGGGCTGCGGGGGCGCCCCCGAACCGCTCCTCGGCCGCGTTCGCGGCCCCCGCGGCCCCCGGTGAGCTGTTCGTACCGACGGTCATGTCCCCGTACCCCACATCTCCGGGTAGCGCAGTGGGCCCCCGGGCCGCCACATTACTAGCTGGGGGTCACGGAGCGGCACCCTCCGGGCGCCCGCTGTGCACGCGCGGACGCGTAGAGGCACACCGCGGCGGCCGTCGCCAGGTTCAGGCTCTCCGCCTTGCCGTGGATCGGGACCCGTACGACGGCGTCCGCCAGGGCCCGGGTCTCCTCGGGCAGGCCCCAGGCCTCGTTGCCGAAGACCCAGGCCGAGGGGCCGCCCATGGTGCCCGCGTCCAGCTCGGCGTCGAGGTCGTCCTCGCCGGCCCCGTCGGCCGCGAGGATCCGTACGCCGGCCGCGCGCAGCCCCTCCACGGCCTGTTCCACGGGGACGCCGACCGCGACCGGGAGGTGGAAGAGGGAGCCCACGGAAGCCCGTACGGACTTGGGGTTGTAGAGGTCCACGGAGGCGTCGGTGAGCACCACCGCGTCCGCGCCGGCGGCGTCCGCGCAGCGGAGCACCGTACCGGCGTTGCCGGGGTCGCGGACGTGCGCGAGGACGGCGACCAGCTTGGGCTGCGCGGCCAGGATGTCCTCGAAGGGCGAGTCCAGGAAGTGGCAGACGCCGACGAGGCCCTGCGGGGTGACGGTCTGCGAGACCTCCGCCAGCACCTCGTCCGAGGCGTAGTGCACCCGCGCGCCCGCGTCCAGCGCGGCCTCGACGATCCCGGAGTAGCGCTCCGCGGCCTCGACGGTGGCGAACAGCTCGATCAGGGTCGACGCGCCGCCGGCGCCGCGGTGCTCGACGGCCTCGCGGACCGCCTGGGGGCCCTCGGCGATGAACCGGCGCTCCTTGGTACGGAAATTGCGCCGCGCCAGTCGCCTGGCGGCGGCCACCCGCGGGGACCGGGGGGAGATCAGCTCGGCGGGGGTGCGCATGGTCTCGGGGTTCTCTCTCGGGGGTGGTCCGGAGCGCGGGTCGGACGGGGCCTGCGGCGAACGGCCGCGGGACGCGTCGGAGCGCGCGGGCGCGTGGGGCGGGGAGGGCGGCACGCCTCCGCGGGGCGGGGGCGAACGCACACGGACCCGCAGGCTCATGCCTGCGGGTCCGTGGGTGCCGGCCGCGGAAAGCGGCCGGCTAGCCCTTAGGCGGCAACCTTGGGGGCGTTGACGTCGGCCGGAAGCGCCTTCTGCGCGACCTCGACCAGCGCGGCGAACGCGTTGGCGTCGTTGACGGCCAGCTCCGCGAGGATCTTGCGGTCCACCTCGATGTTGGCGGCCTTCAGACCCTGGATGAGGCGGTTGTAGGTCATGCCGTTCTGGCGGGCAGCGGCGTTGATGCGCTGGATCCACAGCTGACGGAAGTCGCCCTTGCGCTTCTTGCGGTCGTTGAAGTTGTAGACCAGCGAGTGGGTGACCTGCTCCTTGGCCTTGCGGTACAGGCGCGAACGCTGACCGCGGTAGCCGGAGGCCGCCTCGAGGATCGCCCGGCGCTTCTTGTGGGCGTTTACTGCCCGCTTGACGCGTGCCACTTTTTAACTCCTTGTAGCGGGGCCGTGGTTGTCTTCACACGGCCCGAATTCGATGGGGTCCCGGTCTTGACGCTCATCCGCTCCCTGCCGGGAGCGGAGAACATCACTTGCCGAGAAGCTTCTTGATCTTCGCGGCGTCGCCGGGGGCCATCTCCGCGTTGCCGGTGAGGCGGCGGGTGATGCGCGACGACTTGTGCTCGAGCAGGTGGCGCTTGCCGGCGCGCTCGCGGAGCACCTTGCCGGAGCCGGTGATCTTGAAGCGCTTCTTGGTACCGCTGTGCGTCTTGTTCTTCGGCATAGCGCCGTTATCTCCTCGTCGGTGGCGCTCCCACCGGTCCGGTTCGGGACCGGCTGACGGGAGCGTCATGTTGTGTAGGTGATCCGAGACAGGCTGCCTCGGAATCAGGCCTCGGCGTTCGCCTCGTCGGCGGCGGCCTCGGTGACGTCGGCATCCTCGGTGTTCGTCGCCTCGACGGCGGCGGCCTCCTCGGAAGGAGCCTCCTCGTCGGTGGCGGCGGCACCCTGGCGCTCCGCCTTGCGGGCGGCCTGCGCCTCGCGGGCTTCGGCCATCGCCTCGGTCTTCTTCTTGTGCGGACCGAGGACCATGATCATGTTGCGGCCGTCCTGCTTCGGGTTCGACTCGATGAACCCGAGGTCCTCGACGTCCGAAGCGAGGCGCTGCAGCAGTCGGTAGCCGAGTTCCGGCCGGGACTGCTCGCGACCACGGAACATGATCGTGATCTTGACCTTGTCGCCCTGCTTGAGGAACCGAACGACGTGACCCTTCTTGGTGTCATAGTCGTGCGGGTCGATCTTCGGCCGGAGCTTCATTTCCTTGATGACCGTGTGCGCCTGGTTCTTGCGCGCCTCACGGGCCTTCATGGCCGACTCGTACTTGAACTTGCCGTAGTCCATGAGCTTGCAGACCGGCGGGCGTGCGGACGCCGCGACCTCGACCAGGTCGAGGTCGTACTCCTGCGCGAGCTCAAGCGCCTTGGCAAGCGGCACGATGCCGACCTGCTCGCCGCTGGGACCGACGAGTCGTACCTCGGGAACGCGAATCCGGTCGTTGATGCGGGGCTCGGTGCTGATGGATCCTCCTCGGTAGCACCACACGGCTGCCTGGCAGACAGTCGCTGACGTGTATTTCCGTCAGACCGACGGCGGGAGAATCAAAAAAGCCCCGCCGGGCACAGGCAGGGGCTCCAAAACAACCGGAGCACCGCCGCGTGCGAACCGCGGGGCGCAGCATCGGGCAGCTTTCCATCGTCCGTACGGAACGATGGATGCCGCCTGACCGGTGACCCGCCTCCCGTGAGGGTGGCCGGGTGGGAGATCGGAGCCTCCACTTGTGGGCCGGGGACACAGGTCTCCGGCCGGTCGTAGCCCAATATAGCATTCCGCGCCAGAGCCGCTCACCCGGTGCTCGGGTCGGGGGTGCCGTCCGCCCGGCTTATCGTGTGAAGCATGACTGACGCGACCCTCCCCACCGACACCGCTGCCGACGAGGCCCCCGATTACGACGCCATGACCCGCGACATCGCGGACGTCCCCGCCGTCGAGGTGATCACCACGGTGGCCGTGCACCTGCTGAGCGCCGCGGCGGTCAACCTGGGCCTGGACAAGCCGGACTCCGAGTACAAGGACCTCGACGAGGCCCGCAAGCTGATCACCGCCCTGGCGGGTCTGGTCACCGCGAGCGCCACCGAGATCAGCTCCTTCCACGCGGCCCCGCTGCGCGACGGCCTGAAGTCGCTCCAGCTGGCCTTCCGCGAGGCCTCCGTGGTCCCGGACGAGCCGGGCCAGGGGCCGGGCGAGAAGTTCACGGGGCCCGTCTTCGCCTGATACCCACCGCTCACGCCGAGAGGCTGCCGGATTCCTTCCCGGCAGCCTCTTCGTCGTTCGGCGCCTCTCCCACCCGGCCGTTCTCCCGCTCAGCGGGAGAACAGCGCCTCGCCGGGCGGGGCCGGGGCCTGCGGCGGCAGCAGCGCCAGGTCCAGCCCGCGCACCAGCCGGGCCCGCAGGGTCTCGTCCGCGGCGAGGGCCTCGGCCACCCGGCGGGCTACCGCCGGGGCCTGCTCGCCGGCCGCCAGGACGATGGCGAGGGTGCCGTCGGCGTCGGCGCCGCCCGGGCCCAGGTGGGCGCGGAGCACGGCCGGCTCGGCGGCCACGGCGGCCCGTACGGCCTCCCGTACGGCGGGGTCGGCCAGCGGGTCCGCGTCCGTACGGCCCTCGGCGAGGGCGAGCAAAGCGGAGCCGGTCAGCTGGTAGGTGACGGGGCCGGCCAGGTCCAGGACCACGGTGTCGGCCTTCTCGTGCGCGGCGGCCGCCAGGGCCTGGTGCAGCGGCACCGCGACCGGCCGGGCCGCCGGGTCCCAGAGCGCGAGCGAGGCGATGGAGGTGAAGGCCGGCAGGGCCCGCCGGTCGCCGGCCCGCAGGGTCGGGACGGCCATGTCGCTGGTCTTCTCGCGCTTGAGGCCCGTCTCCGGGTCGGTCTCCACCTCGCCGAGCACGGCGACGACCGGGACCAGCAGGCGGGCGTCCTTGAGGGCGGCCAGCACCTGCGGCTCGTTCGCCCGGTCCTGCGACCACGCGGCCAGGGCCGCGCTCAGCCGCGGATCGGCCGAGCCGTCGTCGTCGGAGAAGCCGGGGTCGGGAATGTTCTTGTTCGCCATGTTCGCCACAGTTACCCGACCCTACTGTGCCGTGAGGGGCCGGCCGCCCCGGCCCCGGGTGCCCCGCCGCGGGCGCCTCGCCAGTACGGCGGCCAGCACGAGCAGCGCCGCCCCCGCGGCCGCGGCCTCCGCGGTACCCGGCCGGACGCTGTGGCCGGGCGGGCGCACGGGGTCGGGGCCGGAGCCGAAGTACGGCTGCCCGGCCGCGGCCGGCACCGGTACGGCCGCCTCCGGCTGCACGGCCGCCGCGACCTGGAGGGCGGCGGCGGGGTCCACCATGCCGTGGCCGCGGGCGTCGTCGCGGCCTCCGGCGGGGCTGTCGGAGGCGGTGTCCTCCAGCAGCTTCTTGATCTGGGCCGGGGACAGGTCCGGGTGGGTGGCCTTGACGAGGGCCACGGCGCCGGAGACGAAGGCCGCGGCGGCGCTGGTGCCCCAGCCCTCGTAGTACGAGCGGTCGGGGTCGGCGATGACGATGTCGACGCCGGGTGCGCTGACGGTGGCGTACCAGTTGCGGGTGGAGAAGCGCGCCTTGCGGCCCTTGCGGTCGACCGCGGTGACGGCGATGACCCCGGGGTAGGCCGCCGGGTAGGAGACGCGGTCGCCGGCCTCGCCGCCGTTGCCCGCGGAGGCGACGACGACCACGCCCTTGGCGAGGGCGTACTGGACGGCCTCGTCCTCCCCCGCCTCGTGGTGGGCCGAGTCGCTGTCGTCGCCGAGGGACAGGTTGATCACGTCGGCGCCGTGGTCGGCGGCCCAGCGGATGCCCTCGGCGAGGGCTCCGCCCTTGCTGTCGCGGGCCTGGGCGCGGCCCGGGTCGCCCTCCTCCAGGATCACGCGGACCGGCAGGATCCGGGCCTGTGGGGCGACGCCGAGGACGCCCTGGCCGCGGCTGGAGCCGTGGCCGTGCCCGGCGATGATGCCGGCCATGGCGGTGCCGTGGCGGGCCCAGGTGCGGTCGCCGCGGGCGGCGCCCATGCCGATGAGGTCGGTGCCGTCGAGGACCTGCCCGGCGAGGTCGGGGTGGGAGGCGTCCACGCCGGTGTCGAGCACGGCGACGGTGACCCCGTCGCCTCGGGTGGTGCCCCAGGCCTCCTCCGCGCGCAGGGCCAGCAGGCCCCACTGGCGGTCGCGGATGGCGTCGGCGGCCGCCGGGGGTGCGGCGGCCACCGCGAGGAGGGCGCCGGCGAGCAGGGCGGCGGCGCCGTGCCGTGCCGCCGGCCGGCGGGGCCTGCGGGGTGTCATCGGGTGGCCTCCGGGGCGGGCGTGACGGGCGGGGCGGCGAGGAGGGCCAGGCCCGTGCCGATGCGGTCGGCGACCGCCTTGGCCTCGTGGCCGAGGCCCGCCTGGGCGACGGCGCCCGTGGCCTCCTTCTTCATCACGTCCTCGGCGGGGCGGGGCGCGTCGAGGGCGCGGCCGTCGGCGAAGGCGGAGACTGCGTACACGACGACGGGGGCCTCGGCGCGTACGGAGGCGGTCCACGCGGCGCGCTGGGCGTCGGTGAAGCCGTAGGCCGGCGGGGCGGTGAGCCGGGCGGTGAGGGCGGCCGTTGCGGGGGCGTCGGCGGGGGTGAAGACCATCCCGACGGTGATCAGGGAGCTGCGGGTGGCGTCGGTGTAGGTGGCGCGCAGGACGCGGGTGCAGCGGGTGCCGGTGGATGCCAGGAGGCTCTGCCAGTCGGCGTTGAGGGCGGCCGGGCAGTCGGCGTCGGGGGCGAGCGCTATGCGGGTCCAGACGCGGTTGGAGCCGCCGGGGCCGGTCGCCTGGCCGGCGAGGACGGGCGGGAAGAGGCCGTCCACGGGGGCGGTGTGCCAGAGGGAGCCGGCCTTGCGGTAGGCGGCGTCGGCGGGCAACGGGCGGTGGGTGGCGCGGTGTTCGGCCCACGTGCCGATGCCGGCTCCGCCGAGGAGGCCGAGCCCGAGCACCCCGCTGAGCACGGCGGCGACCCCGCGCTTGGCCCCGAGGGCCGGGGCCGGAGTCGGATCGGGCTCGCCCAGAACCGCGGTCCGCGGTGTCGTCGTGGTCATCCGGCGGCTCCGCCCCCCGTTCCGTACGGCTGCCTGCCCGTACTCTACGGCTTCCCTGACCGAGGTCTGGGCCGATCCCCTGCCGGGGCTCCGCGGGCGCCGAGGCCGGGGTGGGGGCCAGCGCCGGGGCCGGGACCGGGGGCCGGAGCCGGGACCGGGGACCGGGACCGGGGACCGGGGACCGGGGACCGGGGACCGGGGACCGGGGACCGGGGACCGGGGACCGGGGACCGGGGACCGGGGACCGGGGACCGGGGACCGGGGA
>NZ_JBHUSC010000094.1:0-12301 GCF_042673805.1 Streptomyces sp. NPDC057010
GTCGCGTCGCTTCGCGATGGCCTTCGGCCACCCTTGACAGACCGGCCCGCCCCGGAAAAACGAAGACTGCCGGGAAGCCCCCAAAGGAACGGGCCACGGGTCACACGCATCCACGGGCCTGTCAGGGAGGTGCGGGCCCGCTTTCCGAGTCCGGCCAATGCCCACCATCCAGGCTGGGCCGCGCCGGGGCCCGGGCACCAACGGCCCGCCCGTCAGGGCGCGCCGGCGTCAGACTCCGAGTCGGGGCGGCTCTACCCGCACCGGACAGCGGCGAGAGGCTCATCGGGAGATGCCATGCGCGTGCGATCGCTACGCGCTCCTCTCGGATTGGCGTCCGCGGCCCGTCCGGGGCTGGGCCGCGACCGATCGCTACGCGCTTCCCATGTCTCGGCGTCTGCGACCCGCCTGTGGCCGGTCGCGCGATCAGGGTCCGTACTCGTCGTGGCGGCGGAGCCAGTGGGTCTGTTCGTTTTCTTCGTGGCGGCCCAAGGGGGTGCGGTCCAGGAGGCCGTAGTAGGCCATGGCGGGTTCCAGGCCGCGGGCGGTGGTGACGTAGGTGCGGTAGACGGTGGTGTCCGACCGGGCGTAGGCGCTCAGGCCGGGGGCCTCGGTGACGTAGTCGAGGACGGTTGTGCCGCACGCCTTCGCCATTTGGGTGACGGTCGGGGGGATCTCGCCCTTGAGGAAAGGTTCCAGGTCTTCCGGGGTGTACAGGAAGCCGAGGTCGCGGTGGAAGTCGCTGTCGACGGGGGAGACCCAGTCGAAGGTCCAGCCCATCCGCTTCCGGTAGGCGAGCAGTTTGCCGAGCGGGGCCCGGGAGGAGCAGATGAGGGTCACGTCGCGGGCCTTGAGGTGGATCGCGTTGGCGTCGAGGGTGTCCGCGATCGAGGAGCAGACCGGGCAGCCGGCCTCGTACGGCGGGCCGAACATGAAGTGGTAGACGAGCAGCTGTGAACGGCCGGCGAAGAGGTCTGCCAGTGGCTTCGGGCCGTCTGGCGTTTCGAAGGTGTAGTCCTTTTCCACCCGTACCCAGGGAAGCTCGCGCCGTCGGCGGGCGAGCTCGTCGCTGCGGCGGGTGAGTTTCTTCTCCTCCACCAGCAGTTCCTGCCGGGCTGCCTCGAATTCCTCCTGCGTGCCGACCTCGTGTTCGGGCATCGCCTTTTCCCTCCTGTGCCCCGCCCTTACGTCCACCGTACGCGCGCAGCCGTGCCCTGGCCCCGCCGCAGCAGGGGGCGCGGGTGGGCCCGTACGCTGTCTGCGTGGCAGAACCAGTCCGCATCCCGACCGCGAAAGTCGCCCTCTCCACTGCCTCCGTGTATCCGGAGACGACGGCGACCGCCTTCGAGATCGCCGCGCGCCTCGGGTACGACGGGGTCGAGGTGATGGTCTGGACGGATCCGGTCAGCCAGGACGTCGATGCGCTGCGGCGGCTCTCGGACCAGCACCAGGTGCCGATCCTGGCCGTGCACGCGCCGTGTCTGCTGATCACCCAGCGGGTGTGGTCCACCGATCCCTGGACCAAGTTGCAGCGCGCCCAGGCGGCGGCGGAGCGGCTCGGGGCGAGCACCGTCGTCGTGCATCCGCCGTTCCGGTGGCAGCGGCAGTACTCGCGTGACTTCGTCAGCGGGATCTGGCGGATGGCGGACGAGACCGATGTGCGGTTCGCCGTCGAGAACATGTACCCGTGGCGGTACCGGGACCGGGAAATGCTCGCCTACGCGCCCGAGTGGGACGTGACCAAGGACGACTACCGGCACTTCACCGTCGACCTTTCGCACACCGCCACCGCCCGTACGGACGCCACCGCGATGATCGACCGGATGGGCGACCGGCTGGCGCACGTGCACCTCGCCGACGGAAACGGTTCCGCCAAGGACGAGCACCTGGTCCCGGGGCGGGGGACCCAGCCGTGCGCGGAGCTGCTGGAGCGGCTCGCGCGGAACTCCTTCGACGGGCACGTCGTCATCGAGGTCAACACGCGGCGGGCCATGTCCTCCGCCGAGCGGGAGGCCGATCTCGCCGAGGCGCTGGCCTTCACGCGGCTGCACCTCGCCACCGCCAGGCGGCACGGGGTGCGCCGACCGTGACCGAACCCGAGAAGCCGCGCCGCCGCCGCGGGCCCGGCCGGCCGCGCCAGGACGAGGCCGACGACGGGCCCGGCACCCAGGAGCGGATCCGGCTGGCCGCCCGCGAGGTGTTCGCCGAGCGCGGGTACGACAAGACGTCCGTGCGCGGCATCGCGAAGGTCGCCGGCGTGGACCCGGCCCTGGTCCACCACTACTTCGGCAGCAAGGAAGACCTCTTCGCCGCCGCCATCGAGCTGAGCATGGAGCCGGCCCTGGTGGTCCCGGCGATCCTCGGCGAGGGGCCCGAGGGGATCGGCGAGCGCCTCGCCCGCTATTTCCTGGGGATCTGGGAGAACTCGGTCACCAGGGCCCCGCTGCTCGCCGTGATCCGCTCCGCGCTCACGCACGAGGCCGCCGCGAAGGTCCTGCGCGGGCTGGTGCTGCGGCGGCTGCTGGAGCGGGTCGCCGCCGACCTCGACGTCCCCGACCCGACCTTCCGGGCCGAGCTCGCCGCCTCCCACATGGTCGGCATCGCGATCCTGCGCTACGTCGTCCAGGTCGAGCCCCTCGCTTCCGCCGACCCCGATGACATCGTGGCCCTCGTAGCCCCTACCCTTCAGCGATACCTGACCGAAGGCTGAGCCGCCCGTCCCGTCATACGGACCGACCGTCCGGATCCCGGGCGGTGGGCGTAGCCTCGTATCTGAGCTATATGCCATATCCGCAGTCGCGGCTGGTCCACGCATCAGCCGCACTCATGGGGAGTGAAACCGCATGCCCGAGCTGAGGTCCCGCACCGTCACCCACGGCCGCAACATGGCGGGCGCACGCGCCCTTATGCGTGCGTCGGGCGTAGCGAGCGAGGACATCGGGAAGCCGATCATCGCGGTCGCCAACTCCTTCACCGAGTTCGTTCCCGGCCACACCCACCTGGCCCCGGTCGGCCGCATCGTCTCCGACGCCATCCGCGCCGCGGGCGCCATCCCGCGCGAGTTCAACACCATCGCGGTCGACGACGGCATCGCCATGGGCCACGCCGGCATGCTCTACTCCCTGCCGTCCCGCGACCTGATCGCGGACAGCGTGGAGTACATGGTCGAGGCGCACTGCGCCGACGCCCTGATCTGCATCTCCAACTGCGACAAGATCACCCCCGGCATGCTGATGGCCGCCATGCGCCTCAACATCCCGGTCGTCTTCGTCTCCGGCGGCCCGATGGAGGCCGGCCAGGCCACCCTCGTCGACGGCACCGTCCGCAAGCTCGACCTGATCGACGCCATGGTCGACGCCTCCAACGAGAACGTCTCCGACGAGGACGTGCTCCGCATCGAGGAGAACGCCTGTCCGACCTGCGGGTCGTGTTCGGGCATGTTCACCGCGAACTCGATGAACTGCCTCGCCGAGGCCATCGGCCTGGCCCTCCCCGGCAACGGTTCCGTCCTCGCCACGCACACCGCCCGCCGCGCCCTGTACGAGGACGCCGGCCGCACGGTCGTGGAGATCACCAAGCGCTACTACGAGGGCGGCGACGAGTCCGTCCTGCCGCGCAACATCGCCACCCGCCAGGCCTTCGAGAACGCCATGGCCCTGGACATCGCCATGGGCGGCTCCACCAACACGATCCTGCACCTGCTGGCGGCGGCGCAGGAGGCGGGCCTGGACTACGACCTCAAGGACATCGACGAGGTCTCGCGCCGCGTCCCCTGCCTGGCCAAGGTCGCCCCGAACGTGGCCCCCGGCGGCACGTACTACATGGAGGACATCCACCGGGCCGGCGGCATCCCCGCCATCCTCGGCGAGCTGCACCGCGGCGGGCTGCTCAACAAGGACGTCACCACGGTCCACTCCACCAACCTGGAGGACTGGCTCGCGCAGTGGGACGTCCGCTCCGGCACCGCCTCCGAGGTGGCGCAGGAACTGTGGCACGCCGCCCCCGGCTGCAAGCGCTCCGCCACCGCCTTCTCCCAGTCCGAGCGCTGGGAGACCCTCGACCTCGACGCCGAGGGCGGCTGCATCCGCTCCGTGCAGCACGCGTACTCCAAGGACGGCGGCCTCGCCGTCCTGCGCGGCAACATCGCCGTCGACGGCTGCGTGGTCAAGACCGCCGGCGTCGACGAGTCGATCTGGACCTTCGAGGGCCCGGCGGTCGTCTGCGAGTCGCAGGACGAGGCCGTCGACAAGATCCTGCGCAAGGAGATCAAGCCGGGCGACGTCGTCGTCATCCGCTACGAGGGTCCGCGCGGCGGCCCCGGCATGCAGGAGATGCTCTACCCGACCTCCTTCCTCAAGGGCCGCGGCCTCGGCAAGGTCTGCGCCCTGGTGACGGACGGCCGGTTCTCCGGCGGCACGTCGGGCCTGTCCATCGGCCACGCCTCCCCGGAGGCGGCCTCGGGCGGCAACATCGCCGTCGTCGAGGACGGCGACCGGATCCGCATCGACATCCCGAACCGCTCGATCGAGCTGCTGGTCTCCGACGAGGAACTGGACGCCCGCCACGCGGCCCTCGGCGGCGTCTACGCCCCGAAGGACCGCGAGCGCCAGGTCTCGGCGGCCCTGCGCGCCTACGCCGCCATGGCCACCAGCGCCGACAAGGGCGCGGTCCGCGACGTCTCCCGCCTGGGCTGATCCGCCGCACGCACGACACCGAACCCCGCCGGGCGCTTCACCACCCGGCGGGGTTCGCCGCGTCCACCGCGAACACCGATCCGTCGGGCGCGGAGGCGTAGACGCGGCCGTCGGCGACCACGGGGGCGGGGAGGGCCGCCGTGACGACGCCGCCGCTGCCGCCCATCCGGGGCTTGGTCTGTCCCACGAGCCGTCCGGCCTTCGCGTCCACGGCGAGCAGTCGTCCGTCCGACGCGGTCAGGTAGAGCCGCCCGTCCGCGAGCACGGGGCGGGAGGAGAGGGCCGTGCCCGTCTCCAGCCGCCACACCTCCTTGGCCGCGACCGCCGCCAGCCCGCCCGAGGTTCCGACGACGTACACGGTCCCGTCAGGGCCCACCGCAGCCTGCGCATCGAACAGGGGGGTGGCCAGAGGGGCCCGGAGCACGGCGTGCGTGGCCAGGTCCACGCGGACGACGGCAGTGGTCCTGGCGTCCGCGTCCTTGTCCAGCAGGTACATCCCGCCCTGCGCCGCACCGACCGGCCGCAGCCGGCCCTCGGCCCGGACCTGCCAGCGCACCGCGCCGTTCTGCGGGTCCACGGCCGCGAGCTGTGTCGAGCCGGTGCCCGAACCGGAGGTCGCCATGTACAGCACGGGCGGTTCGGAGCCTGCCGGGTCGCACCACCACACGGACCCGGGCCCGCCGATCTGCTTCGTCCACCGTGGGGAGCCGTCGGACGGCTGAATCGCGGTGATGCTGCCGTTCGTCGCCACGATCAGGGTCTGCCCGCCGGTGGCGATCACCCGGGCGCCGACGGGCAGTGTCCGCTTCCAGCGCTCGGCGCCCGTACCGGGATCCAGGGCCTGAAGGACCCCGTTGCCCGGCGCCACCGCGAGTACGACCCCGCCCGCGTGCAGGAGGCTGCTGTCGTCGCCGCTCGGCGATTCCTGCACGGCGCTCGGTACGGACCACATCACCGCGCCGTTCGACGGGTCCAGCCGGGCTGCGGTCACCCCCGGCGCGGAGCAGTAGAGGGCCGCGGCCTGCCAGGCGCATGCCGGGTTGCCGGCCCCGGACGCGGGCCTGCCCAGCGTCACGGCCCACGGGGCGAAGGCCCTGGGCGCCGCCGGAGCTGTCGCCGTCGCCTTCCGCGCAGGGGGTTCGTCCGCCACCCCGAACTGGAGATATCCGCCGACCACACCGCCCGCCAGCAACAGCCCGGCCCCCGCTGCGGAGGCGAGCCGCACCCTCCGCCGGCGTACGAGGCCCCCTGCCGCTGCGGGTTCGGCGGGGAGCCGGTCCCGCCGGTGCGTGACCTCCTCGTCCGGGACCGGGCGCCGCGGATGCGGGATGAAGGCCTGGGTGTCCTCGGCAGTGCGGCCCGTCGCGGCCCGGACCGTGGCGATCAGCTCGTCGGCGCTCGGCCGCTCCGCGGGGTCCTTCGCCAGGCACCGGGCCACGATCGGCACGAGCCGTGCGGGCAGCCCCGTCAGATCGGGCTCGGCGTGCACGACCTGGTACGCGACGAGGTAGTGGCTGTCGGAGTCGAACGGCCCGCGCCCGGTCGCCGCGTGCACCAGCACCGCACCGAGCGCGAACACGTCCGCGGCCGTCCCCACGTCCCGGGGCCGCTGGAACTGCTCCGGCGCCATGAACGGCGGTGTCCCGATCAGCTTCCCCGTCTCGGTCCGCAGATCGCTGTCGGCCGGGCGCGAGATCCCGAAGTCGATGACCCGCACCCCGTCGGGAGCCATCAGCACATTGCTGGGCTTCAGGTCCCGGTGCACGACCCCGGCCCGGTGGATGTCCCGCAGGGCCTCCGCCAGCCCGGCCGCGAGCCGGGTCAGTTCGACGGGGTCCAGCACCCGTTCCCGTACGCGCTCGGCGAGCGTCGGGGCGTCGATGAACAGGGTGGCCATCCACGGCCGCTCGGCATCCGGATCGGCATCAACGACGGGCGCGGTGAACGCCCCGCTCACCCGCCGGGCGGCCGCGACCTCCTGCCGGAACCGCGCCCGGAACTCGGGATCCACCGCGTGCTGGGCGTGCACGACCTTGACGGCGAGTTTCAGCCCGGAACTGGAGGTGGCCAGGTGGACGACGCCCATGCCGCCGGAGCCGAGTACGGATTCGAGCCGGTACTGCCCGGCGTACTCCGGAAACCCGGCGTAGTCCGCGCACAGTGACTGCACCGCTCACCACCCCCGCCGGAGCCTAGCCGATGCCCCGTGCGAACATCCAAGGGCTTGCTACCCTGCGCGCGTTGCGCAGTGCAACACCCAAGGGGGGAGATTTCACATGTCCGTTGAGAACGATTCAAGCCAAGTCGAGAGCCTTGCCGCCACTTCCGGCTACCAGAGGTTTCCGGTCGCGCCCGGTTACAGCCTCAACGTCCGCAGTGGTCCGGGAACCGGTTACTCCATCGTCGACGTGCTGCCGGTCGGCGCGACCGTAGCGGTCCGGTGCCAGTGCCCCGGTACGACCGTCAGCGGCCCGTACGGCACGACGAACCTCTGGGACTGCATCGGCAACGGAGAGTTCGTGTCCGACGCCTACGTGAAGACGGGCAGCGACGGCTACGTCGCCCCGCGCTGCGGCTGAGGGCCCCCGGGCCCCGACCCGTCTGCCACGTGAGACGCACCCGGCCCGACCGGCCCGGCGAGGGATAATCCTGCTGTGAGCGACGACGACCAGCGAGACCAGAGCCCCGCCGAGCCGGCCGCGCAGGCCAAGGCCCCCACCGGCCCCGAGCCCGAGCCCATCCGGTTCTTCGGCACCACGTGGGTGGAGCACGACGGCGGCTACGCCCTGCGCCGCGCCGGCGCGGCCGTCGGCTCGCTCCTCGCCGCCGTCATCGCCGCCTTCCTCCTGCGCTTCGCCTACGAAGGCCTGGAGATCGGCGACGTCGGCCCCTTCCTCAGCATCTCCGTCGTCATCCTCTTCGCGATCGCCAGCTCCATCGCCTTCGCCAAGACCTGGGAGTCCTTCCGCCGCCGCCCGGCCCCCTCCTCCGACGAGGCGGCCCTCAAGGGCCTCAAGGCGATCGGTTTCATCGGCTCCCTCATCGCGTACTTCCTGCGATGCCTCACCGAGGCCCCCGGCGAGCAGCTCCGCCGCACCGAGTACGAGCGCGCCTCGGCCGAATTCGCCCGCCGCCGCAGCGCCCGTACCGGCAACCCGGCCGCCCGCCGCCCCAAGCGCAAGAAGTAACCCGCACTCGCACTCGCACTGGCACTCGGACTCGCACCCTCCGGCCGATTGACGCCCTGGCACCGCCAGGAGCATTATTCATCACATGATGAATAATCCCGAGCGGCGCAGCTCAGGCGGAACCGCCGCCGTCCACGCCCACGCCCTGACCGTCCGCCGCGGCCCCGGCCGCCAGCCCCGCACCGTCATCGACGGCATCGCCTTCGACGTCCCCCGCGGCCGCATCACCGGCCTCCTCGGCCCCTCCGGCTGCGGAAAATCCACCCTCATGCGCGCCATCGCCGGCACCCAGGCCCACGTCACCGGCACCCTCGACGTCCTCGGCCGCCCCGCGGGCCACCCCGAGCTGCGCTCCCGCATCGGCTACGTCACCCAGGCACCCTCCGTCTACGACGACCTCACCGTCCGCCAGAACCTCGACTACTTCGCGGCGGTCCTCGACCCCGGCCGCGCGGCCGCCGACCGCCGCGCCTCCACCGTCACCCGCGCCCTCACCGACGTCGACCTCACCACCCACGCCGACGCCCTCGCCGGCAACCTCTCCGGCGGCCAGCGCAGCCGCGTCTCCCTCGCCGTCGCCCTCCTCGGCACCCCCGACCTGCTCGTCCTCGACGAACCCACCGTCGGCCTCGACCCCGTCCTGCGCCGCGACCTGTGGAACCTCTTCCACGAGCTCACCGCCACCCGCGGCACCACGCTCCTCGTCTCCTCCCACGTCATGGACGAGGCCGAGCGCTGCCACGACCTGCTCCTCATGCGCGAGGGCCGCATCCTCGCCCAGGACACCCCCGAGGCCCTGCGCACCCGAACCCGCTCCGCCACCGTCGAGGAGGGCTTCCTCCGCCTCGTCGACGAAGCGACGGCCCTCGCCGCAGGCCGGGCCACAGGCCAGGAGCCGACCCGTACCCCCGCCGCAGGCCGGGCCACCGACCAGGAGACGACCCGATGACCGCCACCGACACCGCCGCCGCCCGGACCCCCGCCGCCTTCAGCGGCGCCCGCACCACCGCCACCGCCGCCCGCGTCCTGCGCCAGCTCCGCCACGACCCGCGCTCCATCGCGCTGATGCTCCTGGTCCCCGTCCTGATGCTGACCCTGCTCCGCTTCGTCTTCGACGGCAGCCCCCGCACCTTCGACGGCATCGGCGCGTCCCTCCTCGGGATCTTCCCCCTCATCACGATGTTCCTCGTGACCTCCATCGCGACCCTGCGCGAACGCACCTCCGGCACCCTCGAACGCCTCCTCGCCATGCCGCTCGGCAAGGGCGACCTCATCGCCGGCTACGCCCTCGCCTTCGGCGCCGTCGCCGTCGTCCAGTCCCTCCTCGCCACCGGCCTCGCCCTGTGGCTCCTCGGCCTCGACGTCGTCGGATCCCCCTGGCTGCTCCTCCTCGTAGCCCTCCTCGACGCCCTCCTCGGTACCGCCCTCGGCCTCTTCGTCTCCGCCTTCGCCGCCTCCGAGTTCCAGGCCGTCCAGTTCATGCCGGCGGTGATCTTCCCCCAGCTGCTCCTCTGCGGACTCTTCGCGCCCCGCAGCACCATGCAGCCCGTCCTCGAAGGCATCTCCGACGTCCTGCCCATGTCCTACGCCGTCGACGGCATGACCCAGGTCCTCACCCACACCGACATGACCGCCGACTTCGTCCGCGACGCCCTCGTCGTCGCCGCCTGCGCCCTGCTGGTCCTCGCCCTCGGCGCCGCAACCCTCCGCCGCCGCACCCCGTGAACCGGGGCCGGGCCTGACCACCCACCGGACACCGGCCCCCCACACCCGCCCCCGGTGCGAGGATGATCCCGTACGTCCCCACATTCCTTCGGCGAGGTGAATCGGGCATGACCCAGACAGTCGCAGTCCTCGGTACCGGCAAGATCGGCGAGGCCCTGCTCAGCGGGATGATCCGCGGCGGCTGGCCCGCCTCGAAGCTCCTCGTCACCGCCCGCCGCACCGAACGCGCAGAGGAACTCCGTACCCGCTACGGCGTCGAGGCCGTCTCCAACGCCGAGGCCGCCAAGCGCGCCGACACCCTCATCCTCACCGTCAAGCCGCAGGACATGGGCAAGCTCCTCGACGAGCTCGCGCCCCACGTCCCCGCCGACCGCCTGGTCATCAGCGGCGCCGCCGGCATCCCCACCTCCTTCTTCGAGGAGCGGCTCGCCCCCGGCACCCCCGTCGTCCGCGTCATGACGAACACCCCCGCCCTCGTCGACGAGGCCATGTCCGTCATCTCCGCCGGCAGCCACGCCACCGCAGAGCACCTCGCCCACACCGAGGAGATCTTCGGCGGCGTCGGCAAGACCCTGCGCGTCCCCGAGTCCCAGCAGGACGCCGCCACCGCCCTCTCCGGCTCCGGGCCCGCCTACTTCTACTTCCTCGTCGAGGCCATGACCGACGCCGGCATCCTCCTCGGCCTGCCCCGCGCCCAGGCCCACGACCTCATCGTCCAGGCCGCCATCGGCGCCGCCGTGATGCTCCGCGACAGCGGCGAGCACCCGGTCAAGCTCCGCGAGGCCGTCACCTCTCCGGCCGGTACGACCATCAACGCGATCGTCGAGCTGGAACGGCACGGCGTGCGCGCCGCCCTGATCGCCGCCCTCGAAGCGGCCCGCGACCGCAGCCGCGAACTCGCCTCCGGCAACAGCTGAGCGAGCGGTACGGGGATACGGGCCCCCGCGCGAGCGGAGCAGCCCGTACCCCCGTGCTCTTCAAGGCCTCAGCAGCCCGATGGCCTCGTACGCCCGGTCCACCACGGGCCGCGCCAGCTCCCGGGCCCGCCCGGCCCCCTCCCGCAGCACCTTCTCCACCTCCGCCGGATCGGCGGCCAGCTCGGCATGCCGCTCCTGCAGCGGCCGCAGCAGCTCGACCACGGCGTCGGCGACGTCCCGCTTGAGCGCGCCGTACCCGCCGTACCCCTCGGCGAGCGCGGCCGGGTCGCCCCCGGTGCACGCCGCGAGGATGTCCAGCAGGTTCGCGACGCCGGGCCGCGTCTCCCGGTCGTAGACCACCCCGCCCTCGCCGCTGTCGGTGACGGCCCGCATCACCTTCTTCCGCACGGCCTCGGGCTCGTCGAGGAGATAGACGATCCCCGCCCCGCTCCCGTGCGACTTGCCCATCTTCGACGTCGGGTCCTGCAGGTCCATGACCCGCGCCGCGACCGCCGGAAGGGTCGCCTTCGGCACCGTGAAGGTGTGCCCGTAGCGCTGGTTGAACCGCACGGCGAGATCCCGGGTCAGCTCGACGTGCTGCCGCTGGTCCTCACCGACCGGCACCTCGTCGGCGCCGTAGGCCAGGATGTCCGCGGCCATCAGCACGGGATAGGTGAGCAGCGACAGCCGCACGCCCTCCCCGGAGGCCTGCGCCTTCGCCGCCTTCTCCTTGTACTGGATCATCCGCCGCAGCTCGCCGTCGGTGGCCGTGCACTCCAGCAGGTACGACAGCCGCGTGTGTTCATCCACGTGGCTCTGCACGAACAGCGTGCACCGCTGCGGATCCAGCCCGGCGGCGAGGAACAGCGTCGCCACCTGCCGACTGAGCCTCCGCAGGCGAGCCGGCTCGTGCTCGACGGTCAGCGCGTGCAGATCGACGACGCAGAACAGCGCGTCGTCCGGCTGCTGGTCGGCGGCGACCCACTGCCGCAGGGCCCCCAGGTAGTTCCCCAGAGTCAGGTGCCCGGTCGGCTTGATCCCGCTGAAGATCCTCGTCATGTCCTGCTCTCCCTTGTGTGCGTGGTGTCGAGGCCGCCGCGCCGGGCGACCGAGCCACTCCCGGGAGGGGAGAAACAAGAACGGCCGCCGTAGCGGCGGCCGTGAGCGCATGCGTGCTCGCGTAGAAGGTCGGCCGCCGTCAGGCGGCCCACCAGCGAAGGCTGAGCGTGAGCACGTGCGTGGTCATGCGGACCAGGTTAGCCCTACGAGTGACGCCTGTCCTGGAGTTGACACGGATGGACGAGGTCCGTAAGGTTCTTCGAGTTGTCCGAAGTGAGACGCCGACCCCGGTCGGTCCCCGGACAGCCATCCCGCACCACACATTCGAACGTACGGCGTATTGCGCCGGCACGTTTTCATGCGTATTTGCGAATGGGGAATCCGCGTCCACAGGACGCAGCCGCCGATTAGGTTCGGGGGCGAGGAATCCGCTACTGTCTCACTCGCCGCAAGGGCCCAACAGCCCGAAAGGCGAAGCCCGCTGACTGGGAGTCAGGCCCGAAAGGATCTGATAGAGTCGGAATCGCCGGAAAGGGAAAACGCGAAAGCGAAGAACCTGGAAAGCAAGCGCGAAAGACTCTGATAGAGTCTGAAACGCAAGAACGAAAGCCCGGAGGAAAGCCCGAGAGGGTGAGTACGAAGGAAGCGTCCGTTCCTTGAGAACTCAACAGCGTGCCAAAAATCAACGCCAGAAGTTGATACCCCGTCCACTTCGGTGGAT
>NZ_JBHUSC010000095.1:0-11747 GCF_042673805.1 Streptomyces sp. NPDC057010
CGCCCTTGACAGGCCGGCCCGCCCCGGAAGGACGATGGGACTGACGGGAAACCCCCAACCCTCCCTGCCCCCGGGTGCGCGGCCCCCGATCCCCCCAGCCCCCGACCAGCAGGCCGACTTCCCCGAGCGAAATGCCGAGGGGACCGACCCCGCTCGCCTTCCGGCCGCGTCGCGATCTCGCTACCGAGGGGGGCAAAGGCCCCGACCAAGCGGAAAGCCCCCAGCGATCAGCCCCCGCCACCCCCAAAACCCCGTACTCCTATCCCCCCGCCCCCGTAGGCAAGTGGTCCAGGCGCCGCAGGATGACGCCCTCGCGCAGGGCCCAGGGGCAGATTTCGAGCTCGTCGACGCCGAAGAGGTCCATCGCGCCCTCCGCGACCAGGGCGCCCGCCAGGAGCTGGTTCGCGCGGCCCTCCGAAACGCCCGGGAGGGTGGCCCGCTGGGCCGTGGTCATCGCGGCCAGGCGCGGGACCCACTCCTCCAGGGACTTGCGGGTCAGGTCCCGCTGCACGTAGAGGCCCTCCGCCGAGCGGGCCGCGCCCGCGATGCGCGCCAGCTGCTTGAACGTCTTCGACGTCGCCACCACGTGGTCCGGGGCCCCGAAGCGGCTGAACTCGTGCACCGTCCGCGCGATCTCCGCCCGCACGTGCCGCCGCAGGGCCCTGATGTCCAGGGCGTCCGGCGGGTCGCCCGGGAGCCAGCCCGCCGTGAGGCGGCCCGCGCCCAGCGGGAGGGAGACGGCGGCGTCCGGGTCCTCGTCGATGCCGTACGCGATCTCCAGCGAGCCGCCGCCGATGTCCAGGACCAGCAGCTTCCCGGCCGACCAGCCGAACCAGCGGCGCGCGGCCAGGAACGTCAGCCGCGCCTCGTCGTCGCCGCTGAGTACCGGCAGGTCGACGCCCGTCTCGGCCTTGACCCGGGCCAGCACCTCGTCCGCGTTCCTGGCCTCGCGCACGGCGCTGGTCGCGAAGGGGAGGACGTCCTCGCAGCCCTTGTCCTCGGCCGCCTGCACCGCGTCGGTGATGACCGAAACGAGACGCTCGACGCCCTCGGGGGTGACGGCTCCGTGCTCGTCGAGGAGCTCCGCCAGCCGCATCTCCACCTTGTGCGAGTGCGCCGGCTGCGGGCGCGCACCGGGGTGCGCGTCCACCACCAGCAGATGGACCGTGTTCGAACCCACATCCAGGACACCGAGTCTCATAGGGGGAAACGCTACTGCGACGAACGCGCGGCGGTTGTGTAAGGGGCGCTTAGGCTGGTGTTTGTGCCAAATACGAAGAAGGCCAACAAGGCCGGGTCGAAGAAGGACACCGGCAAGGGCAACGTGAAGGCCGGCGCCCTCAAGGCCAAGGCCGCCGTCCCCGACGAGAAGGGTCTGGACTCCCCCAGGGCCTGGGTGGAGTTTCCCGACCCCGCCGACGAGGAGCAGGTCTTCCGCTGCGACCTGACCTGGCTGACCTCCCGCTGGACGTGCATTTTCGGCCAGGGCTGCCAGGGCATCCAGGCGGGCCGGGCCGACGACGGCTGCTGCACGCTCGGCGCGCACTTCTCCGACGAGGACGACGAGAAGCGGGTCGCCTCGCACGTGGCGCGGCTGACGCCGGAGCTGTGGCAGTTCCACGACGTCGGCAGCGAGAGCGGGTGGACGCAAGCCGACGACGACGGGGAGAAGCAGACCCGCCGCTGGGACGGCGCGTGCATCTTCCTGAACCGGCCGGGGTTCCCCGCCGGGGCCGGCTGCTCGCTGCACATCCTGGCGCTGAAGGAGGGGCGCGAGCCCCTGGAGACCAAGCCGGACGTCTGCTGGCAGCTGCCGATCCGCCGCACGTACGAGTGGATCGACCGGCCGGACGACACCCGGGTGCTGCAGGTGTCGATCGGCGAGTACGACCGCCGCGGCTGGGGTCCGGGCGGCCACGACCTGCACTGGTGGTGCACGTCCGCGACGTCCGCGCACGGCGCCGGGGACCCGGTGTACGTGTCGTACCGGGCCGAGCTGACGGAGCTGATGGGCAAGGAGGGGTACGAGGCGCTGGTGAAGCTGTGCGAGGCGCGGCTGGCCTCGCTGCTCCCGATGGCCCCGCACCCGGCCGATCCGGCGCCGAACCAAACGCCGGACCCGGCCCCGAAGTCCGCCTAGGGCGCCTAGGGCGCCGGGGCCGGCGGACCCGGTTCCGGGGTAACGGTTCCCCCTGAGGACGGCGACGGCGCCGGCGTCGCCGACTCCGTGGGAGTGGGCGTCGGGGTCGGCGTAGGTGTGGGCGACGGCGGCTCAGGAGTCGGGGTCGGCGTCGGCGTCGGCCCCGGATCCGGCGTGGTCGGCTGCGGCGACGGCGGCTCCGGTGTCGGCGCCGGGCGCCCGCGGCCCTGGATGGAGACGACCGCCCCGCCCGGGTCCACCCCGACCCGGGCGCGCCAGGCGCCGACGGGCTGGGCTTCGGAGTCCACGTTGATCAGCAGGGTGACCGATTCTCCGGGGGCGAGCGTGCCCGCGGTCCGGCTGGCCCGCAGCCACGGCGCGTCGGACCAGAGCCGCCAGTCGACCGGGGCACCGCCGGAGGCGGTGAGGGTGAGCACGGTGGTGGCGCCGTGGGAGGACGCGGCGACGGTGAGCCGGCCGGGGGCTCCGGGGCCGGCGCGGTCGGGGGTCGCGGGCAGGCCTGCGCTGATCACCTCGACGGAGACGTCGGGGTCGGCGGTGCCCGGGGCGAAGCCGGGGCCGCCGGTGGTGGTGGCCGCGTTGCCGGTGTTCTCGTAGGCGGTGAGCGGGCGGCCGCCGACGTGCGGCGGCAGCGGGAGGTCGGATTCGCTCGCGGAGATGCGGGTGCTGTCCGAGCCGACGGGCTCGCCGGTGCTGGGCGCGCCCCGGTACGCCGCCCACAGCGCCAGGACCGGGGCGGCGACGACGGTGGCGACGACGGTGGTGGTCACGGCGCGGGCGCGCAGCCGGTCGCGGCGGGCGGCGCGGTCCTTGGGGTCCATCGGGAAGCCGGTGCGGTCGAAGCGCGGGCCGGGGCGCCGGCGCCGGCCCGAGCGGAGCATGGCGGTGTGGACGGCGGTGCGGGGCGCGGGGACGAGCGGCAGGGCGGCGGGGTTGATGCCGCCGGAGCCGGGCCAGGGGGCGGCCGCGCCGACGCGTTCGGCGACGCGGCGGCAGCGCGGGCAGTCGTCGACGTGGCGTACGAGCTCGGCGCGCAGGGTGGTGGACAGCAGCACCTGGCCGTCGCCGGTCAGCCGGGAGACCGTGGGGCAGCTGCCGGTCTCCACGACGGCGAGGGCGGCGCGGGTGCGTTCGACTTCGCAGGCCGCGCCGGAGAGCAGCTCCCGGGCGGTGGCGGCCGGGGTGCCGAGGACGGAGGCGAGTTCGGTGAGGCCGAGGCGGTGGCGGACGGCGAGTTCGAGGGCCTCGCGCTGCTCGGGGGTGGTCCCGGCGGCCTCTGGCCAGGCGAGGCGGGCCAGCTCGGTACGGCGGTAGGCGCTCACGTCGAGCGTGCGGTGCGCGCCGGGCGCCGGGCCGGCGTCGGAACCGCCGGGCCCGCCGGGCCCGCCCCGAGCACCCCCCGGCGCACGCCCGGGCCCGGTGTGCTCCGGCGCGCGCCGGGTGGAATGCGCTCCCTGCCGTGCGCGCCTCTGCTCCGCCAGTCGGTGCAGACAGCCCCAGCGGGCGAGGGCGTACAGCCAGGCCCGCCGGTCCCCTTCGCCGGGACATCGGCCGGGGTGCCGCTCGGCCACGGCGAGGACGTCGCCGAGCACGTCGGTGGCGGTGTCGTGGTCGCACAGGACCGACAGGCAGTACGTGAACAGGCCGTCCAGGTAGGGCTCGTGCCGGAAGGCGGGCGGCTGCTCCCCGTCGAGGGGCGTGCGCCCGTGCGCCCGGTGTGCGCCGGTGCGCGCTGAGGGGTGTGCCTGGTTGCTGCTGTCCACCTGGCGACCGTAGGCGGCGCGCCGGTTGCGCCCCGGAAGCCTTCCCCGGAATTAGCCCTTACGGGTGACGAGATCGGCGTGCCGCTGACAGCGCCCCTGACGCTCACGGCCCCCCGACCCGTCCGGCGCTGTCGGTGGCGGCGGCTACCGTGGGGCGCATGGCTGCCCGTACTGCTCGTTCATCCGCCAAGGACCGCCCGTCCTACCGTTGTACCGAGTGCGGCTGGACGACCGCGAAGTGGCTCGGGCGCTGCCCCGAGTGCCAGGCGTGGGGCACCGTCGAGGAGATGGGCGCGCCCGCCGTGCGCACGACCGCCGCCGGCCGCGTGTCGACCGCCGCGCTGCCGATCGCGCAGGTCGACGGGCGGACCGCCACCGCGCGCAGCACCGGCGTGGACGAGCTGGACCGCGTCCTCGGCGGCGGGCTCGTCCCCGGTGCCGTGGTCCTGCTCGCCGGCGAGCCCGGCGTCGGGAAGTCCACGCTGCTGCTGGACGTCGCGGCGAAGGCGGCCACCGATGAGCACCGCACCCTGTACGTCACGGGCGAGGAGTCGGCGAGCCAGGTACGGCTGCGCGCCGACCGGATCAACGCCCTCAACGACCACCTCTACCTCGCCGCCGAGACCGATCTCTCGGCGGTGCTCGGGCACCTCGACGCCGTGAAGCCCTCCCTCCTCATCCTGGACTCCGTCCAGACCATCGCCTCTCCCGAGATCGACGGCGCGCCCGGCGGCATGGCCCAGGTGCGCGAGGTGGCCGGGGCCCTGATCCGGGCCTCCAAGGAGCGCGGCATGGCCACCCTCCTCGTCGGCCACGTGACCAAGGACGGGGCCATCGCGGGCCCGCGCCTCCTGGAGCACCTCGTCGACGTCGTGCTGAGCTTCGAGGGCGACCGGCACGCCCGGCTGCGGCTCGTGCGCGGCGTGAAGAACCGGTACGGGGCCACCGACGAGGTGGGCTGCTTCGAACTGCACGACGAGGGGATCACCGGGCTCGCCGACCCCAGCGGGCTGTTCCTGACCCGGCGCGCCGAGGCCGTCCCCGGCACCTGCCTGACCGTGACCCTGGAGGGCAAGCGTCCGCTGGTCGCCGAGGTGCAGGCGCTCACCGTGGATTCGCAGATCCCCTCCCCCCGGCGCACCACCTCGGGCCTGGAGACCTCCCGCGTCTCGATGATGCTGGCCGTGCTGGAGCAGCGCGGCCGGATCACGGCGCTGGGCAAGCGCGACATCTACAGCGCCACCGTGGGCGGTGTGAAGCTGACCGAGCCGGCCGCCGACCTGGCGATCGCGCTCGCCCTCGCCTCGGCCGCCAGCGACGTGCCGCTCCCGAAGAACCTGGTCGCCATCGGGGAGGTCGGCCTGGCCGGAGAGGTCCGCCGGGTGACCGGCGTACAGCGGCGGCTCGCGGAGGCGCACCGGCTCGGCTTCACGCACGCCCTGGTCCCGGCGGATCCGGGCAAGGTACCGGCGGGGATGAAGGTCATCGAGGTGGCCGACATGGGCGACGCGCTGCGGGTGCTGCCGCGCGCGCGGTCCCGCAAGCCGGCCGCGGACCGGGCGGGCGAATAGCCGGTCGGAGGGTCCGTCCGGGGTCGTCGCAGGGCCTGCCTGGCCAAGCCACGGCGGGGCCGCAGCGGGCGCCGGTAGACTTCTGGGTGGTCCGCCCGGCCGTACGCAGGCGGCGCAACCCGCGACCGGAGGAGTGCAGTGGCAGCCAAGGACGGGGCAGCAGCACCCGGGAAGTCCGGCGCGAGCTCCAAGCACGAGGCGTTGATGCGCGCCTCGCTGAGCGCGGTAGCCCCTGGTCAGCCGCTGCGTGACGGCCTCGAGCGGATCGTCCGCGGCAACACCGGCGGGCTCATCGTCCTCGGCATGGACAAGACGGTCGACGCGATGTGCACCGGCGGGTTCGTCCTGGACGTGGAGTTCACCGCGACCCGGCTGCGCGAGCTGTGCAAGCTCGACGGCGCGCTCATCCTCGACAAGGACATCACCAAGATCCTGCGGGCCGGCGTGCAGCTGGTGCCGGACGCATCGATCCCCACGGAGGAGACGGGCACCCGGCACCGTACGGCCGACCGCGTCTCCAAGCAGTGCGGCTTCCCGGTCGTCTCGGTGTCGCAGTCGATGCGGCTGATCGCGCTGTACGTGGACGGGGAGCGGCGGGTCCTGGAGGAGTCCGGGGCGATCCTGTCGCGGGCGAACCAGGCGCTGGCCACGCTGGAGCGGTACAAGCTCCGCCTTGACGAGGTCGCCGGGACGCTGTCCGCGCTGGAGATCGAGGACCTGGTCACCGTACGTGACGTGACGGCCGTGGCGCAGCGGCTGGAAATGGTCCGCCGCATCGCGACGGAAATCGCGGAATACGTGGTCGAACTGGGCACGGACGGGCGACTGCTGTCGCTCCAGCTGGACGAGCTGACGGTCGGGATCGAGCAGGAGCGGGAGCTGGTGATCCGGGACTACGTGCCGGAGCCGACGGCGAAGCGTTCCCGCACGGTGGACGAGGCGCTGGCCGAGCTGGACGCGCTGACCCACGCGGAGCTGCTGGAACTGCCGATCGTGGCGCGGGCGCTGGGCTACACGGGCTCGCCGGAGACCCTGGACTCGGCCGTTTCGCCGCGGGGCTACCGGCTGCTGGCGAAGGTTCCGCGGCTGCCGGGGGCGATCATCGAGCGGCTGGTGGAGCACTTCGGCGGCCTGCAGAAGCTGCTCGCCGCCAGCGTGGACGACCTCCAGACCGTGGACGGCGTGGGCGAGGCCCGTGCCCGCAGCGTCCGCGAGGGCCTGTCCCGTCTGGCGGAGTCCTCCATCCTGGAGCGTTACGTCTGACGCCCGGCGGCCGCGCCGCTCCCGGCGCTCCGCCCCGGACCCCGCTCCTCCGGCGACGGCCCGCGGACGTCAGTCCTGCTTCAGCACGAACGAGGTGCGAGCCACCGGCATGCCGGGGGACTTGACCTCCACCACGTACGTGTCCGGAGCCGCGGACCCCGCCGGAGGCGTCTGGCACTGGCCGGGCGCGCTGAATCCGCGGTCCCACTCCAGCGACTGCTTCGTCTCGCCCTGTGCCGCGAGGCGGAAGAACGCGTTCCCGGCGCCCGCCGGGCAGTCCGCCGAGGACCACACCGCCTTGGTGCTGGTCGCCTGAAGGATGGTCAGGACCGCCTGCTTCGGGCCGAGATCGACCTTGCAGGTGGTGCCGGAGATGTTGCGGGCGATCAGTTCGAGGCGCGGCTTCTCGTTCGCCTCGTACTCGTTCTTCACGCTCTTGACCTCCCACTGGAGCGCGGTCGGCGCGCACGTGGGCAGCGGGGAGTCCGCGGGGACCGGTGCCGGGGCGCCACCGCCGGCGGCCGCGCCGCCCGCGCCCGGACCGGCGGCCGAACCGGAAGCGGAGCCCGGGTCGCCGTTCTTGCCCGCGCCGCCCGCGCCGCCGCCCTCCGAGCCGGTGGACGTGCTGCCGCCACCGCCCGACTCCGCACGCCCGCCCGGGGCCTGACTGATCGCCGGCCCCGTTCCCGCCGGGCCGGGGGTGATCGAGACGGCCGGGTCCGGGCCGGGGCTCTGGCCCTTTCCGTTCGTACTCGACTTCCCCCCACCGGAACTGACGGTCCATACGGCGAGGAGCGCGAGGAGCGCGACGACGGACGCCAGCACAGCCCTCCGTCGCCAGTAGATGGAGGAGGGGAGCGGCCCGACCGGATTGCGCAGAGATCCCACGAGCGGAACTTTACGAGAGTCCGCCGCCCTATCGGTGCCCCACATGCCGCGCATGCGTGCTCGATTTGCCGATGATCATCCTGCGGACGCAGTCCGGTGCCCCGGCGGTCCGTCGAGGGTCCATCGAGAATCAGCCAAGAGTCTGACGTTGCGGTTCACCGTTTCTTCGTACCTTCTGTAACCATGGACAGTTCCGGGCTTTATCGCGACATCACCGACTTCGCCCACTCCACGCCCGGCTGGGTCCGGTCGGTCTCCGAGGTGTGGACGGAGTACGGGCTCCTCCTCTTCGGCCTCCTCTTCACCGCCGTCTGGTGGCGCGCCCGCACCCGCCCCGGCCCCCGCCCCGTCGCGCTCGCCGTCCTCGCCCCGGTGGCCACCGCCGTCGCCTACGTCGCCTCCGAGGCCGTGAAGTCGACGGTGTACGAGGAGCGCCCCTGCCGGGCCGTCGCCGGCGCCGCCGCCCCGCTGATCAGGTGCCCGGCGCCCGGCGACTGGTCCTTCCCCAGCAACCACGCCGCCATCGCGGGCGCCGCCGCCGTCGCGCTCGCCCTCGCCGTACGCCGGCTGGCGCTGCTGGCCGTCCCGCTCGCGCTGCTGATGGCCTTCTCCCGCGTCTTCGTCGGCGTGCACTATCCGCACGACGTGGCGATGGGCCTGCTGCTGGGCGGTTCGCTGGCCGCCCTCCTCGTCCTGGCACTCGCCGGTCCGATCAGTACGATCATCACCGCCGTACGGGCGAGCGGAGTCCGCAGCGCTGTCTGGTTCACCGGCCCGGGCCCGGCGCGCGAGGGGCGAAACGTGCCAGGATGCCGTCTGCCATGACTGCATCCCCCGTATCCCCCGTTTCCCCGACGGACGACTCCCCCGACGTCTCCCACGCGCTGCACTCCCCCGTCATCGCGTGGTTCGACGAGCACGCCCGCGACCTGCCCTGGCGCCGCCCCGAGGCCGGCCCCTGGGGGGTCATGGTCAGCGAGTTCATGCTCCAGCAGACGCCCGTCAGCCGGGTCCTGCCGGTCTACGAGCAGTGGATCGCCCGCTGGCCCCGCCCCGCCGACCTGGCCGCCGAGGCCCCCGGCGAGGCCGTACGGGCCTGGGGCCGGCTCGGCTACCCCCGCCGCGCCCTGCGGCTGCACGGCGCGGCCGTCGCGATAACGGAGCGGCACGGGGGCGACGTACCGCGGGACCACGCGCAGCTCCTCGCGCTGCCCGGGATCGGCGAGTACACCGCGGCCGCCGTGGCCTCCTT
This sequence comes from Streptomyces sp. NPDC057010, assembly GCF_042673805.1. NCBI lineage: Bacteria > Bacillati > Actinomycetota > Actinomycetes > Kitasatosporales > Streptomycetaceae > Streptomyces > Streptomyces sp. NPDC057010. The sequence continues at coordinate 8,899 of NZ_JBHUSC010000095.1, forward strand.
CGCGTACGGGCAGCGGCACGCCGTGCTCGACACCAACGTCCGGCGGGTGTTCGCGCGCACCGCCACCGGGGTCGAGTACCCGCCGAACGCCACCACCGCCGCCGAGCGGCGCCTGGCCCGGGCCCTGCTGCCCGAGGACGAGGACACCGCGGCCCGCTGGGCGGCGGCCTCGATGGAGCTCGGCGCGCTGGTGTGCACCGCCAAGAGCCCCGACTGCGCCCGCTGCCCGGTGGCCGGCCTGTGCGCGTGGCGGCTCGCCGGGAAGCCTCCGCACGAGGGACCGGCGCGGCGCGGGCAGACGTACGCCGGGACCGACCGGCAGGTCCGCGGCCGGCTGCTCGCCGTGCTCCGGGAGGCGTCGGGCGCCGTTCCGCAGGCCGTGCTCGACACCGTCTGGGAGGAGCCGGTGCAGCGCGCCCGGGCGCTCGACGGGCTGGTCTCCGACGGGCTGGTGGAGCCCCTGGACGGCGGGTTCTACCGGCTGCCGCTCACCTGATCCACCGGCTGGCCCACCGGCTGCTCCACCGGCGCGGGACAACGGGATCCGCACCCGGCCCGAAGCTGACTCGCAGATTCCGCTTCCGGCCGGGAAACCCCAGCTCACGGGCACTGTTACACAACCTATGGGTGTCCGTGCGCCCACCGAAGGCTGGCCCGCACAGGCCCGTGACAACCCCTCCGTACCTTCGGATCCGTAAGCCAGCGGATGAGCGGTTGGTCGGAACGGAGGCGGTCTGAGATGGCGCACGGCGAGGTACTCGAATTCGAAGAGTACGTACGCACTCGGCAGGACGCGCTGCTGCGCAGTGCCCGGCGCCTGGTCCCGGACCCCACCGACGCGCAGGACCTGCTCCAGACCGCCCTCGTGCGCACCTACGGCCGCTGGGACGGCATCGCCGACAAGTCCCTGGCCGACGCCTACCTGCGCCGGGTCATGATCAACACCCGTACCGAGTGGTGGCGCGCCCGCAAGCTCGAAGAGGTCCCCACCGAGCAGCTGCCCGACGCGTCCGTCGAGGACGGTTCCGACCAGCGCGCCGACCGCGCCCTGCTGATGGACATCCTCAAGGTCCTCGCGCCCAAGCAGCGCAGCGTGGTCGTACTGCGACACTGGGAGCAGATGAGCACCGAGGAGACGGCTGCCGCGCTCGGGATGTCGGCGGGTACCGTGAAGAGCACTCTGCACCGCGCGCTGGCCCGCCTCCGGCAGGAACTGGAGAGCCGGGACCTGGACATGCGTGCGCTGGAGCGCGGTGACCACACCATCCGGCACGAAGGACGTGAGCGGTGCGCGGCCTGAACGGCCAAGGCCAGGGACTGACCGGCAGACGTTCGCTGGTCCTGATGTCGGCGGGGACGGTCGTCCTCGTCGGCACCGCCGTGTTCGCGGTCGGTTGCGCCACGGGCGGCACCGGCCTGCGCGACGGCGGCCCCGCACGGACCGACACCGTGTCCAAGACCACCCCCACGACCGCCTCCCACGACACCGCTGCCGCCGACGGCTCCTCGCCCTCCGCGACCGCCTCCGGCCGGCCGCTGAAGAAGGTCGACCCCGTCGCCCTGCTCAAGGCGGACCCGAAGGTCAGCGCCGAGATCAAGCGGGACCTCAAGCCCTGTACGGGCAAGGAGTACCCGGTCGACGTCAGCTACGGGAGGGTCACCGGCAGCCCCGTCGTCGACATCGTGGTCAACGTCCTGTCCTGCGCCGACGCGCTCGGCCGCGGCTCGTACGTGTACCGCGCGGACGGCGCGAAGTACGAGAATGTCTTCTCGGACGAGCAGCCACCCATCTACACGGAGATCGACCGGGGCGACCTCGTGGTCACGAAGCAGGTCTACGGGAAGAGCGACGCGCTCTCCTACCCCTCGGGCGAGGACGTGATCACGTACCGCTGGGACGGGGAGAAGTTCACCGAGCAGGACCGGGTCCACTCGGAATACAGCAACGTGGTCGACGGCGGGAGCCAGCCCGCCCCGGCCGCGAGTCAGAAGAACTGAGCACGAGGAACCGAGGCGAGGCTTCCGCATGGCCGAAACCCATGTCCTGTTCGTGGAGGACGACGACGTCATCCGTGAGGCCACGACCCTGGCGCTGGAGCGCGACGGGTTCGTGGTCACCGCCATGCCCGACGGCCTGTCCGGCCTGGAGTCCTTCCGCGCCGACCGGCCGGACATCGCCCTCCTCGACGTGATGGTCCCGGGCATGGACGGCGTGAGCCTGTGCCGCCGCATCCGCGACGAGTCCACCGTTCCCGTGATCATGCTGTCGGCGCGCGCCGACTCCATCGACGTGGTGCTGGGTCTGGAGGCGGGCGCCGACGACTACGTCACCAAGCCCTTCGACGGCTCCGTCCTCGTGGCCCGCATCCGCGCCGTGCTGCGCCGCTTCGGCCACGCCGGCGGCCCGCAGAACGGCGGCTCCGGCGGCTCCGACGACGACCAGGACGGCGAGCGCGGGGTGCTGTCCTTCGGCGACCTGGAGGTCGACACCGAGGGCATGGAGGTCCGCAAGGCGGGCGCCGCGGTGGCCCTGACCCCGACCGAGATGCGGCTGCTGCTGGAGTTCTCCTCCGCGCCCGGCACCGTCCTGTCGCGCGACCGCCTGCTGGAGCGGGTCTGGGACTACGACTGGGGCGGCGACACCCGCGTCGTCGACGTCCACGTCCAGCGCCTGCGCACCAAGATCGGACAGGACCGGATCGAGACGGTCCGAGGCTTCGGATACAAGCTCAAGGCTTGACCTCACCCCCTCCTTAGCGGGAGGGGATTCCCATCCTCGCGGGTGGGGTTTCCTGCTTCACCACGGACCGCCCCGACCGAGAGGAGGACTCCCGTTGAGGTCTTACACC
>NZ_JBHUSC010000096.1:0-10323 GCF_042673805.1 Streptomyces sp. NPDC057010
AGGCTGGACCTATCCAGCCTCGCCGGCGTTTGAGGCGCGGGCGCGGAGCGCCCGTAGGGGGTCTGGGGCGGAGCCCCAGGGAACGGTGGAAGGGCGGGTAGGGGACAGCCCCGCGCAGCGGCCGCCCGTACACGCGAGGGCCGGACCCCTGACGCGAGCCCGGCCCTCCGGGTCGTACCGGTACGGCTACAGGCCCTGCCAGGTCGGCTTGTTGGCGTACGTGTGGCGGAAGTAGTCCGCCAGCTTCAGCTTGGAAGCGGCCGCCTCGTCCACCACGACGGTGGCGTGCCGGTGCATCTGCAGCGCGGAGGCCGGGACCAGCGCGGACAGCGGCCCCTCCACCGTCTGCGCGACGGCCTCGGCCTTGCCCTCTCCCGTGGCCAGGAGCACCAGGTGGCGGGCGTCGAGGATGGTGCCGATGCCCTGCGTGATGACGTGGTGCGGCACCTGCTCTATGTCGTCGTCGAAGAAGCGCGCGTTGTCGACGCGGGTCTGCTCCGTCAGCGTCTTGATACGGGTGCGGGAGGCCAGGGAGGAGCACGGCTCGTTGAAGCCGATGTGGCCGTCCGTGCCGATGCCCAGCAGCTGGAGGTCGACGCCGCCGGCCTCGGCGAGCGCGCGGTCGTAGGCCTCGCACGCGCCGACGATGTCCTCGGCCGAGCCGTCGGGGCCCATGAAGGAGTCCTCGGACAGGCCGAGCGGCTCGACGACCTCGCGGAGCACCACGGCCCGGTAGGACTCGGGGTGCCCGGCCGGGAGGCCGACGTACTCGTCGAGCTGGCAGATGCGGGCCCTGGAGGCGTCGACCTGGCCCGCCTTCACCTTGGCGGCCAGGGCCTCGTAGATGGGCAGCGGGGTAGAGCCGGTCGCCACGCCGAGCAGGGCCTCGGGCTTGCGGCGGACCAGTGCGGCCATGGCCTCCGCGATGAGCTCGCCGCCTGCCTTGGCGTCCGGGACGATGACAACTTCCACGCGGGGCCTGCCGATCTGGAGAGGTGGTGTGGTATAGACCAATCTAGCAGAGCCGGGCCCCCGGCGTCCCGGTTCCGCACCCCGTTCCATCGTGGTCCCGATGCCCCCGCCAGTCGCGTCAGGCCAGCGCGAGCTGGAGGCCGCCCGTGGCGTCCAGGTGCTGGCCCGTCATCCAGCGGGAGTCGGGAGAGGCCAGGAAGGCCACCACGTCCGCGACCTCCTCCGCCGTGCCGATGCGGTGGAAGACCGAGCGGGAGGCCAGGTGTGCCTGGGTCGCGGGGTCCGCGAGGAGGCCCGCGTTCAGTTCGGTGTCGATGATCCCGGGGCCGACCGAGTTCACCGTGATCCCGCGCGGGGCGAGCGCGGCGGACAGCGACCGGGTCAGCGCGTTCGCAGCGCCCTTCGCCATGATCGTGGCCAGGATCGCCGGCAGGGCGAGGTCCGGGGTGCCGGTCACGTTCACGATCCGGCCGCCGTCCCGCAGCCGCGCCAGCCCGTGCTGGATCACGAAGAAGGGCGCCTTGGCGTTGAGCGCGTGCACCCGGTCGTAGGTCTCCTCGTCCGTGTCCGAGATCCCGGCGAAGGCGGCCGCCCCCGCGTTGTTGACCAGGACGTCGACGTGTTCGGTGTGCGCGGGATGGGCCTCGTACGCCGCCCAGAGGGCCTGTGCGTCGCCCGGAACCCCCAGCTCCGCCCGGAGTGCGAAGGCCCGCCCCCCGGCCGCCTCGATGGCGGCCACGGTCTCCTTCGCCGCCGCCTCGTTGCGGCCGTAGTGCACCGCCACCAGCGCCCCGTCCCGCGCCAGCCGCTCCGCGACGGCCCGCCCGATACCGCGGCTGCCGCCCGTGACCAGTGCCGTCTTCCCCTTGAGCACGCCCATGACGCGCCCCCCTTCAGCAATCAATAGTGGTCGCTACAGAAAGGACCGTATCAGATTCTCTAGCGACCGCTATAGAATGAGCGCATGGTGACCGGACAGCGTGGCAGGCCCCGCTCCTTCGACCGTGACGCCGCCCTGCACAAGGCGATGTTCGCCTTCTGGGAGCGCGGCTACGAGGCGACCTCCATCTCCGACCTGACCTCGAGCCTGGGCATCAGCGCGCCCAGCCTCTACGCGGCCTTCGGCGACAAGCGCAAGCTGTTCGACGAGGTCGTGGTCGTCTACGGCGGCCGCTACGGGGACTTCGCCATGGTGGCGCTCGCCGAGGAGCCCACGGCCCGCTCGGCGGTCCGGCGCATCCTGCACGAAGCGGCCGAGGTCTACACCGACCCGGCCCACCCTCCGGGCTGCATGGTGATCAGCGCCGCCATCAACACCACCTCGGAGGAGGTGGCCGAGGCCCTGCGCGAGCGCCGCAACGCCAACCTGACATTGTTCGAGAGCCGGATCCGGGCGGACATCGCCACCGGCGTGCTGCCCGCCGACACGGACGCGCGGGAACTCGCGCGGTATGCCGGCGCGGTGCTCCAGGGGATGTCCCAGCAGTCGCGCGACGGGGCGACGCGGGAGGAGCTGGAGGCGGTCGCGGCCCGGGCGCTGCTGGCCTGGCCTGCGTAGATCCGCACGATTCCTCTGGGCCACATTCCTCTGGGCCACATTCCTCTGGGCCACGGTGCCCGACGGGACCCTCAACCCGTCCGGCACCGTAGCCCGGAGTACTTACGGCCGAGGGTGTGCGGTTCCCGCGGCCGGTTGGGAGGTGCCGGCGCAGTCAGGGCAGAGTGCGCGGCTTACCTCGATCCGTCCTCCTGTGCGGGGAGGGCGGAAGCTTCAGGCAATTGTGGACTAGACCATTCTGTTCTGTCCATCCAACGGCGGGGTGCTGTATACCGTCGGTTCCTCCAACAGTACGCGGCCTCGGGGCCTCCTGTGTACTCCTGGGTATTCCCGTGGGGAAAGTCATGGCGCGTACCCGGGGTACGCTCGCAACGTGCCCTCCATGAACGACCTCGTACGCCAGCACACCGCTCTCAGTGAAACCGACCTGGAGTGGCTCCACCTGCTGGTCTCGGAGTGGCAGCTGCTCTCCGACCTGTCCTTCGCCGACCTCGTGCTGTGGGTGCCCACCCTCGACGGCACCCGGTACGTCTCGGTCGCGCAGATGCGCCCGAACACCGGCCCCACCTCCTACCAGGACGACATGGTCGGCCACCTGGTGCCCCGCGGCCGGCGCCCGCTGCTCGACGCCGCGCTCGACGAGGGCCGGATCGTGCGCGAGGGCGACCCGGAGTGGCGGGAGGAGGTGCCGGTCCGCGTCGAGTCGATCCCCGTCCGCCGCGAGGGCCGCGTCCTGGGCGTGATCGCCCGCAACACCAACCTGCTCACTGTGCGTACACCGAGCCGGCTGGAGCTGACGTACCTCCAGTCCGCCTCCGACCTGGCGCAGATGATCGCCGCGGGCGCCTTCCCCTTCCCCGGCCAGCAGGTCGACATGGACGCCTCCCCGCGCGTCGGCGACGGCCTGATCCGGCTCGACGCCGACGGCGTGGTCACCTACGCCTCCCCGAACGCGCTCTCCGCCTACCACCGGCTCGGCCTCGCCTCCGACCTGGTCGGCCAGGACCTGGGCGTCACCACCGCCGAACTCGCGCCCTCGCGCGGCCCGGTGGACGAGGCCCTGGTCAAGCTCGCGAGCGGCTGGGCCCCGAGGGAGACCGAGGTCGAGGGCAACGGCGGGGTCATCCAGCTGCGCGCCATCCCGCTGAAGCCCAAGGGGACCCGGATCGGCTCCCTGGTGCTGTGCCGCGACGTCACCGAACTGCGGCGTCGCGAACGCGAACTCATCACCAAGGACGCCACCATCCGGGAGATCCACCACCGGGTGAAGAACAACCTCCAGACGGTGGCCGCCCTGCTGCGGCTCCAGGCCCGCAGGATGGATTCGCCGCAGGGCCGCGAAGCGCTCAACGAGGCGGTTCGCCGGGTCGGTTCGATCGCGATCGTGCATGAGACGCTGTCTCAGAACCTGGACGAGCGCGTCGAGTTCGACGAGATCGCCGACCGCGTGATCGCGATGGTCTCGGAGATCTCCCCGGGCAAGGTCGACTGCCGGCGCACCGGCCGCTTCGGAATCCTGGACGCCGAGGTCGCCACCCCGCTGTCGATGGTGCTGACCGAGATCCTCCAGAACGCCCTGGAGCACGCCTTCACCCAGGGGGAGCGGGGCACCGTGGAGGTCTCCGCGGTCCGCTCCGGCACCGGCCGCGCGGACGGACGGCTGCTGATCACCGTGCTCGACGACGGCAAGGGACTGCCCGAGGGGTTCGACCCCCAGCGCGCCGGCAATCTCGGGCTGCAGATCGTACGGACCCTCGTGGAGGGCGAGCTCGGCGGCACCTTCGACATGGTCCCGGCGGAGCCCCGCGGCACCAAGGTCGTCCTCGACATCCCGTCGAGCCCGCAGAAGTAACGGTCCGGCCGGGCCTCACCCAGCGTGACGGCCCGGTGGCCGGAGCGCGTCCCGGACAGCACTGAGCCCCGGACCGAAGTTCTCGGTCCGGGGCTCAAGAGCACGTTGCTGAGCGCTTGTCCGTTTACTACGCGCTGCGCGTCGAGGCTCGAAAGTCGTTGTCAGGCGCTGGCGTTGCGCGCCCGGTTGCGAGCGGCGCGGCGCTTCATGGCGCGGCGCTCGTCCTCGCTGAGACCGCCCCAGACACCGGAGTCCTGACCGGACTCGAGCGCCCACTGCAGGCACTGCTCCATGACGGGGCAACGGCGGCAGACGGCCTTGGCTTCCTCGATCTGCAGCAGCGCAGGACCGGTGTTGCCGATGGGGAAGAAGAGTTCCGGGTCTTCCTCACGACAAACGGCGTTGTGACGCCAGTCCATGGCTGCTCCATCTCCTTGTATTGCGGGCAGGTTGCTTGTGAATGTGAACGCTTTCACGAATCCCTTCGTGAGGGAAGGGCGACCGCCCAGTTTCCCGGGGAGGTCAGTGATTCGTGGAGGGGTTCTGGCGGTCTTCGTGGGTGCCGGTTCTGCGGGCTGTCCCGATCGCCATGTAGAGATTCGCAAACCTCGGACGGGGATACAACCCCTTCCGGAAAGTTTTTTTTGATTCGTCGGTGTCTACTAGGTCACAGCCCTACATCGTGAGGGTGGACCGGCGTGTAAACGTTCGAGTGAAAGGACTTTCGCCCCTTCTACTCACACAATCACACGCAGTGCACGGCGTACGCCTGTGAACCGAACGCTGGTGCGCAGACCGAGGTGGTCGCCGTCCATCTGGAACGGGAGGGGAACCTTCGAATGCAAGGTGAAGTCGGTCAGATCGTGCAGAGACACCGCGTGCTTGCCGTGCGGACCCCGCTCAGGAGTCGAGGTCAGGAGCTGTGTCGCGTACCGCGCGACCGCCGGAGTTGACAAACGGTCCAGTGCCAATACGTCAAGTGCGGTATCGAACGACGCCTCCGGTGAGGCGTACAGCGGCCGATTGCCCAGGTATGTCCAGGGCGAGGTGTTGCAGACTATCGACAGCACCAGATCCGTCACGGGATCCGCGCCGGGGCGCTCCAGCGTCACAGTGCCGTGTCGGCGGTTGGGCTCCTCCCAGAACTGGCGCACGAGCTGTCGTACATACAGGGCGTGCGTCGAACGCTTCCCGCGCTCGCGCTGTTGTTCGACCCGCCCGACCACGCCGGCGTCGAAACCGAAGCCCGCGCAGAAGGTGAACCAGCGCGCCGGAACCGACTCGTCCTCCGTGCCCGGGGTGCCGGCCGCCAGGCCCAGGCCCACCGTCCGCTCGCGCCGCTCCCGCAGTGCGTCCAGCAGGGCGCCGGTCGCCTCGACCGAGTCGTTGGGCAGCCCGAGCGCGCGGGCGAACACATTGGTGGAGCCGCCGGGAACCACAGCCAGCCGGGGCAGCCGCTCCGGATCGGGCCCGTCGTGCAGGAGCCCGTTGACCACCTCGTTGACCGTGCCGTCACCGCCCAGGGCGACGACCAGATCCAGCCCCTCGTGCGCGGCCTTGCGGCCCAGGTCCCGGGCGTGCCCCCGGTACTCGGTGGTCACCGCCTCCAGCTTCATCTCGCTGGCCAGGGCGTGCGTCAGGACGTCGCGCGTGCGCGCACTGGTGGTCGTCGCTGCTGGGTTGGCCACGAGAAGTGCACGCATGAGCGCCAGACTACCCACCCCTCCGGTCGCCGACCCTACTGCCCGTCCCCTGCCGGCCCGGGGCACGCGGCTACCCTGCTGGGGTGAGTAAGAAGCAGCCCCCGAATGCCGCCGCCCCCGTCGCCGCCGCTGTCGCCGCCGAGACCGCCGCGCTGCCCGGGCGGCTGACCGCCGCCGCGGCGCTCACCGCGCTGGAAGGCCTGGCGCTGGCCGGCCTCGGTGTCTACATGCTCTTCGTGGGCATCGCCGGCGACCCCGACTCCCCGCAGCAGGCCGAGACCGGCGGGGTCACCCTGCTCGTGCTCGCCGCGCTGCCGCTGATCGCGGCCCGCGGGCTGCGCCTGGGCCGCCGCTGGAGCCGCGGCCCGGCGCTGATCACCCAGCTGATGGCGCTGCCGGTGGCCTGGACCCTCTACACCACCGGCGGCGCGATGATCGCCGGCGCCGTGGCGCTGGCCTTGGCCGCGGTGGCCGTCGTCGCACTCCTGGTGAACCCGACGGCGACCGAGGCACTGGGCATCGGACCCCGCGAAGAGGCCCGATAACCCGTCCCGCTCCCGCGGTCCCTCCTACTCCTCCACGAGGAGCTTGTCCCGGAGCTGGGCCAGGGTGCGGGCCAGCAGCCGTGACACGTGCATCTGGGAGATGCCGACCTCCTGCGCGATCTGCGACTGGGTCATGTTGCCGAAGAACCGAAGCAGCAGGATCCGCTTCTCCCGGGGCGGCAGCCCCTCCAGCAGCGGCTTGAGGGACTCGCGGTACTCGACGCCCTCCAGGGCCTCGTCCTCCGCACCCAGGGTGTCCGCGACCGCCGGCGACTCGTCGTCGGTGTCCGGGACGTCCAGCGAGAGCGTGCTGTAGGCGTTGGCCGATTCGAGCCCCTCCAGCACCTCCTCCTCGGAGATCCCCAGCCGCTCGGCCAGTTCGTGCACCGTGGGGGAGCGGCCGTGCTGCTGGGACAGTTCCGCCGTGGCCGTCGTCAGCGAGAGCCGCAGCTCCTGCAGGCGCCGGGGGACCCGTACGGCCCAGCCCTTGTCACGGAAGTGGCGCTTGATCTCGCCGACCACCGTGGGCGTGGCGTACGTGGAGAACTCGACCCCGCGGTCCGGGTCGAACCGGTCCACCGACTTGATCAGGCCGATCGTGGCCACCTGCGTCAGGTCGTCGAGCGGCTCACCGCGGTTGCGGAAGCGCCGCGCGAGGTGCTCGACCAGCGGCAGGTGCATCCGTACGAGACGGTTGCGCAGCTCCGCCCGCTCCGCCGAGCCCTCGGGCAGCGCCCGCAGCTCGATGAACAGGGCGCGCGCGCCGCTGCGGTCGCGCGGATCCGGCAGCGCCGCCGACACCGGGAACAACGGCACCGCGGGGACCGCCGGCAGATCGGAGACATCGGCGAGGTCGGGCACCACCGGGGCCGCGGCAGCGGCCTCGGACGGCTGTGCGCTCTCCGATGGCTGTGCTTCTTCGTGCTGGTTCTCGCTCATAGGGCCCGCCCGTCGCTCCGCCGAGTCCAAAAAGCCGTATTCCGCATCCGCGTCAGCCGGGTGCGGCCGGGCGTGCTGCTGCTCCGGGATGCCGCCGTCGACCTCGTGCCGTACCCGGGGCCGATCCCCGCCCCGCACCGGGATCTCCCCGCCGCTCACGCCGGGCCTGGTCCCGCGCCGCGCTGTTTGTAGAGACTGATGCTCACCGTCCGGTTCTCCTCGACCGTGGCCTCGACCTTGCCGGCCAGTGCCGACAGCACCGTCCACGCGAACGTATCGCGTTCCGGCGCGCGCCCGTCGGTGGTGGGCGCGGAGACCGTGACCTCCAGCGAATCCTCGATCAGACGGAAGACGCAGCTGAGGACGGAGCCGGGCACGGCCTGCTGGAGCAGGATCGCGCAGGCCTCGTCCACCGCGATGCGGAGGTCCTCGATCTCGTCGAGGGTGAAGTCCAAACGTGCGGCGAGGCCGGCCGTGGCCGTCCGCAGCACCGACAGGTAGGCACCCGCAGCGGGCAGCCGGACTTCCACGAAGTCCTGCGTCCCGGGCTCGCCTGCGATCTGGGACAACCCCTCACCTCCAAGGTGGTACGAGCTCTGTTCGCCGGTGACGCTACCGCGATCCGGGCGATCGTGTCGCGGCACCCCTCATGGCGCCCGCTTCGGGGCACCCCTTCCCACGGCCAGTGACTGATGGTAAGCCCATGGGTACGCACAGTGGCTAGGGGTGTGCGGGCCCAAATCAGGGGAACCGGCGGAGGGTTGACCTACCCCGCCTCAGACGATCGAACCGTCGACAAAACACCAGCGCCAGATCTCCCCCGGCTCGAAGCTCCGCATCACCGGATGGCCGGTCGCCTGGTGGTGTGCGGTGGCGTGCCGGTGGGGCGAGGAGTCGCAGCACGCGACGTACCCGCACCCCAGGCACATCCGCAGTTGCACCGGATGGCTGCCGAGCTCCAGACATTCGGGGCACGTCTGGGCAGACGGGATGGGCTCGGGGCGCGGCAGTTCGGCAACGTGGGTGCACTCGCTCATGATGGCCAGCGTACGGCCAGGGTGCGGGCGCGCGACGGATGAGGATGGATCATCGATGGAGGTATTGCCGCTGGTGGCGCTGGTCGCGGTGAGCGCGGCCGTGGCGGGCGTGGCCCGCAGGACGCCGGTGCCCGCGCCGCTGCTGCTGGTCGCGGCCGGGCTGCTCGCCTCGTACGTCCCGGGCGTTCCCGACTACAGCCTGAACCCGAACATCGTGCTGCCGCTGCTGCTCCCGCCGCTGCTGCACACGGCCGCGGTGGACAGCTCCTACCTGGACCTGCGCGCGAACCTGCGGCCCGTCGCGCTGCTGTCCGTCGGGTACGTGCTGTTCGCGACGCTCGCCGTGGGATACGTGGCGTACCAGGTGGTGCCGGGGCTGACGCTGCCCGTGGCGCTGGTGCTGGGCGCGGTGATCGCGCCGCCCGACGCGGTGGCCGCGACCGCGATCGCCCGCAGGCTCGGGCTGCCGAACCGGATGACGACCATCCTCCAGGGCGAGTCCCTGGTGAACGACGCCACGGCGATCACCGCCTTCAAGGTGGCGCTGGCGGCGGTGGTCGGGGTGGGCGCCGGCTGGTCCGGGGCGATCGCGGAGTTCCTGGTGGCCTCGGTGGGCGGGGTCGGCGTCGGCCTGCTGCTGATGGTGCCGATCCACCAGCTGCGCAAGCGGCTGAGGGAGCCGCTGCTCCAGAACACCCTCTCGCTGCTGATCCCCTTCGTGGCGTACGCGGCGGCCGAGCGGGTGCACGCGTCGGGCGTGCTGGCGGTGGTCGTGGTCGCGCTGTACCTGGGGCACCGGAACTGGCAGGTCGACTTCGCCACGCGGCTCCAGGAGGAGGCCGTGTGGAAGGTGATCGCCTTCGTCCTGGAGTCGGTGGTCTTCGCGCTGATCGGGCTCCAGCTGCCGGTGGTCCTGAAGGGGCTGGGGGAGTACGAGGGCATGGCCGCGGCCTGGTACGCGATCGTGGTGTTCGTCGCGGTGGTGGTGGCCCGGTACCTGTGGGTCTTCCCGGCGACGTTCGTGCCGCGGTGGGTGTCGGAGCGGATCCGCACGCGGGAGCCGGACACGGACTGGAAGGCGCCGGTGATCGTGGGGTGGGCCGGGATGCGGGGGGTGGTCTCGCTGGCGATCGCCTTCTCCGTGCCGATGGTGGTGCCGCACCGGAACCTGATCCTCTTCCTGACCTTCACGACGGTCATCGGGACGCTGGTGGTGCAGGGGCTGACGCTGCCGCCGCTGATCCGGGTGCTGAAGCTGCCGCCGCGGGACCTGAAGGCCGAGACGCTGGCGGAGGCGCAGGCGCAGAGCGAGGCCTCGCGGGCGGCGGAGGACCGGCTGGCGGAGCTGCTGGAGCGGCCGGAGAACAGCATGCTGCCGCCGCCGCTGGCGGAGCGGCTGCGGACGGTGCTTGAGCGGCGGCGCAACGCGGTGTGGGAGCGGCTGGGGGAGGTCAACCCGGAGACGGGGGAGTCCGCGGACGACGTCTACCGGCGGCTGGCCCGCGAGATGATCGCGGCGGAGCGGGAGGTGTTCGTGACGCTGCGGGACCGGCGGCGGATCGACGACGAAATGCTGCGGGGGCTGCTGCGCAGGCTGGACCTGGAGGAGGCGGCCGCCTACCGCGAGGAGTCGCCGTAACCCCTCCCCTGGCGGGGGGCTTCGCGGGGGCCGGTGCCGGTGCCGGTGCCGAGGCCGGGTTGGGCGTCGGGGGTGCTG
>NZ_JBHUSC010000097.1:0-10174 GCF_042673805.1 Streptomyces sp. NPDC057010
GACGCGACGACGAAGGAGGAGCGCCCTTGACAGGCCGGGCCGACGCGGAAGGACGATGAGACTGACGGGAAACCCCCAAACCTTCCCTGATGCCGAGTAATCGGCCCCCGACAACCGCACCCCCCGCCCACCCACCCGATCCGGTGAAGCAGGCGCTTGCCGGGCCAAGGCTCGCTGCCGTCCTACGATGATGCTCTCGACCCAGCCCACGGGAGGCCCGGAATGTCCACAGCACCCGTCGAGCACCTTGAGTACGCCGATGACGAGAGGCCGCTGACGCTCCTCGAAGAGGCCGACCAGCTCATGGAGCAGATCCCCGGCTACCGCGTCGAGATCATCGGAGGCATCCTCACCGTGACCCCACCGCCGGACGCTCCGCATGCGCGAGCCCTGACCAAGCTCATGGCCCCTTTCATCGCCGCCGGTTTGGCCGACGGGGAAACCGAAGTCCTCCAGGGCATCGGACTGTGGCTGCCCGACGGCCCCGAGGACTACGCGATCCCCGACCTCTCCGTGGTCGACGCCGACATCGACGAGCACCTGATCGAGCACAACTGCTACGACCCGGTCGCGTTCCGCCTGGTCCTGGAAGTGACCTCGTCGAACTACAACAACGACCTGCGATCCAAGGCCGTCGCCTACGCCCAGGCCCGGATCCCCGTCTACGTCATCGTCAACCGCCAGCACCAGCGGGTGCACGTCCTGACCGACCCCGTCGACGGCGAGTACAAGGGCCACCGCATCCACGCCGCCGGCGAACTGGCCGCCCTGCCCGACACCTTGGGTGCGAAGGTCACCCTCGACGTGGACCAGCTCCTGAAGGCGGGCCGGCCGCAGAAGAAGAAGCCCAAGCCGGACCCGAAGGAGCAGGACCTCAACGACCAGGACCCCAAAGGCTCCGAGTCCGAGATCTAGTCCGCCTCTCCAACACCCCGACCCCGGCACCCGCTCCCGACCCGCGGCCCCCGGGCACCCCACACCCCTGACTTGAACATGTTCAAACGAAGCCCTACAGTCAACTCTGTCAGCAGTTGAACACGTTCAAGGGGGCTGAGGGCAATGGACCTCACCGTGGTCGCGTACGTCATCTACCTGCTCATCAGCATCGGGCTCACCGTCTGGGTCGCCCGTACGCTCAGTCGGAACGGGCGCGTCTTCATAGGCGACGTGCTGCAGGGCAACGAGAAGCTCGCGGATGCCGTCAACCAGCTTCTCGTCGTCGGCTTCTACCTCGTGAACATCGGGTTCGTGACCCTCTACCTGCGGTCGTACGAGGAGATCGTCGAGGCCCGCCACCTCTTCGAGGTGCTGTCGGTCAAGCTCGGGGTCGTGCTGCTCGTCCTCGGGGTCATGCACCTCGGGAACGTGTGGGTCCTCAACAAGATGCGCCGCCGCGGGATCATGGAGCGGCAGCAGACCCCGCCCGTCGCCCCGCAGGGGTGGACCGCTCCCGCCGGGGCCTGAGCCGTGGGCGGCGCAGCCGGAGCGGTCCGGCGGATCACCGTTCTGTACGACGCGAACTGCCCGCTCTGCGTGCACATCCGGCACTGGCTGCTGGCGCAGCGGTGGCTCGTGCCGCTCCGGCTCGTCCCCGCCGGCTCCTACGAGGCGCAGCGGCGCTACCCGCAGCTCGACCACGCGGCGACGCTGCGGGAAATCACCGTCATCGGGGACTCCGGGCAGGTGTGGACCGGGACCGACGCCTTCATCGTCTGCCTGTGGGCGCTGGTCGAGCACCGGCCGAAGGCCAACTGGCTGGCCACTGCGGCCGGTCGGCCCTTCGCCCGGGCCGCCATGTACTCCGCCTCGAAGTGGCGGGCGGCGGTACGGACCGAGGGCTCCCCGGAGGGGGCGGAGGACCCGGCCTGTGACGACCAGTGCTCCGTCCCCCGATAGGCTCGTGCACCGTGACTGATCAGAAGGCTCCCAAGAGCGAGCAGACCCGCACGCTCATCCTCGAAACCGCGCTCCGGCTCTTCCAGGAGCGCGGCTTCGACAAGACGACGATGCGGGGTATCGCGAAGGAGGCCGGTGTCTCGGTCGGCAACGCCTACTACTACTTCGAGTCGAAGGAACATCTCGTCCAGGGGTTCTACGACCGGATCGGCGCGGCTCACCAGGCGGCGGTCCGGCCCATCCTGGACAGCGAGACCGATCTGCAGAAGCGGCTCGCGGGCGTGCTGACGAGCTGGATGGACATCGCGGCCCCGTACCACGAGTTCGCCTCCCAGTTCTTCAAGAACGCGGCGGACCCGGAAAGTCCCCTCAGCCCCTTCTCCCCGGAGTCGGAGCCGGCCCGCCAGGCGGCCATCGACATCCACCGCGAGGTGCTGGCGGGGGCGAAAACCAAGGTGCCGGCCGAACTGGCCGACGTACTGCCGGAGCTGATGTGGCTCTCGCAGATGGGGCTGGTCCTGTACTGGGTCTTCGACCGTTCTCCGAACAGCGAGAAGACGCGGCGGCTCGCGGATCGCGGGGCGCAGCTGACGACGCGGGGCATCGTGCTGGCCCGGTTCCGGGTGCTGCGGCCGCTGGTGCGCGAGGTGCACGAGCTGTTCGCGGACTTCCTGCCGGGCATGGCCCAGACGGCCACGGCCGGGGCCCGCAAGCGGGCCTCGGACCCGGACCCGGACCCGAAGGCGGGGGACACGGATCCTGCCTAGGTCCGTCAGTCCGTAGTCCGTAGTCCGCAGTCCGTGGTCCGTCAGTCCTTGCGGCCCGTCACCGCGACCGTGACGCCGAGGCCGATCATCGTGAGCCCGCCGGCTCCGCCCACCAGGGCGAGCCGTCGCGGGGAGCCGGCGAACCACTCGCGCGTGGTGGCCGCGACCAGGCCCCACACGCTGTCGGAGGCCAGCGCGATGATGTTGAAGACCAGGCCGAGCAGCAGCATCTGGGCCGTGACGTGGCCCGCGGCGCGGTCGACGAACTGGGGCAGCACGGCGGCGAAGAACACCATGGTCTTGGGGTTGGCCACGCCGACCGTGAACCCCTCCCCCAAGGTGCGCAGGCTGCTGTGCGCCGCGGGGGCCGCGCCGGTGACCGCCGCGTGCAGGGAGCCGCGCTGCCGCACCGCCTTGACGCCCAGGTAGACCAGGTACGCGGCGCCGACGAGCTTCAGGGCGGTGAAGACGAGGACCGAGCGCTCCACGACGGCGCCGACCCCGAGGGCGACGGCCACGACGAGCACGTAGGCCCCCAGGGTGTTCCCCACCACCGTGGTCAGCGCGGCCCGGCGGCCCTGCGCCAGGGCCCGCCCGATCACGAACAGCACGCTGGGGCCGGGGATCACGATCAGGAGCAAGGACATGGCCGCGAAGGCCAGCAGTCGGTCTGTGGACACCATGCATGCCATGTAAGCACGGGGTCCGACGGCGCCCCCAGGGATTATCCGGTCCCGGAGGCAGCCGCGGCTCAGGCTCGGGGCGAGGCCAGTTCGACCACCGTGATGTCGGACGGCGCGCCCACCCGGACCGGAGGTCCCCAGGCTCCCGCGCCCCGGGACACGTAGAGCTGGGTGTCCCCGTAGCGCTCCAGGCCGGCGACGGTGGGGTTGGCGAGCTCGGCGAGGTAGTTGCCGGGCCAGAGCTGGCCGCCGTGGGTGTGGCCCGAGAGCTGGAGGTCGACGCCGTGCCGGACGGCGTCGTGGATGACGACGGGCTGGTGGGCGAGGAGCACCGAGGCGCGGGACCGGTCACGGTCGCCGAGGGCCGCCTGGAAGTCGGGGCCGTGGCCCTCGCTCTCCCCCGCGATGTCGTTCACCCCGGCGAGGTCGAAGTACGGGAGCGCGCGCCGGGCGTTCTCCAGCGGGGTCAGGCCGAGTTCGCGGACGTGGTCGACCCACTGCTGGGCGCCGGAGAAGTACTCGTGGTTGCCGGTGACGAAGTACGAGCCGTGGCGGGCGCTGAGCCGGCGCAGCGGCTCGGCGGCCGGGCCGAGGTCGTGGACGTTGCCGTCGACGAGGTCGCCGACGATGGCGATGAGGTCGGGCTGGGTGCGGTTGACGGAGTCGACGATGCGCTGGGTGTGGGCGCGGCCGAGGATCGGGCCGAGGTGGATGTCGCTGACGACGGCGATCCGGAAACCGTGGGCAGCGCGCGGCAGCTTGGCGAGCGGTACGTGGACGCGGCGCACGCTCGGGCCGCGCAGGACCCCGTAGGCCCCGCCCGCGACGGTCCCGAGGGCCACGGTGGCGGCCGCCCCTCCGATCGCCCGGGCCACGAACCTGCGGCGGTCCAGGAGACCGGCTCCCGGGCCCGCCGTCCCGGCCTCGGGCTCCTGTGCCGTGCCGCCGGTGTCGGGCCCCGGCGCGGGGGCCGGGCTCTGCGGGGCCGTCCCCTTGCCCACCCCTTCCCGCAGTACCGCATGGTGCGGCTCCGCCGCGTGGCCGGGCTCCCGGGCAGAGCCCCGAGCCTTGCCGGCGGGGGGCCGTTGGGCCAGACGGCGGAGCGACAGCGCGCGGATCGGCTCCGCGACCAGCATCGTCAGGGTCAGGTACAGGAGTACCGCGAGCCAGAGGAACCCCGGCCAGGACACCGCCTGCTGGAGCAGGAAGGGGGCGCCCGCGCGGCCCGCGGTCAGGGCGGCCACGGAGAGGAGGGGCAGCGCGATGATCAGGACCGTGCCGATGCGGCGGGGCAGGCCGCCGGGGGCCGTGGTGTCACGGACCAGGCGGATCCACAGCCAGCGGTGGACGAGCACGAGGAGCGCGAGGACCGCCAGCGCGATCAGCGCGAAGACCACGACCATCATGCCCGGGCACCCGCGCCGGAGCCGCCGCCCGAGCCGGATCCCGTTCCCGGACCGGAGTCCGGGCCCGAGCCCGTACCCGGCCCCGACCCCGACCCCGACCCCGTGCGTGATGCGCGCCGCAGGGCCCGGACCCCGCGCAACCCGATCACACCGACGGCCGTCCCCAGGAGAAAGGACGTCACCGCGAGTGTCAGGTGCACCCAGAAGTAGGAGGTCGGGTCACCCGTCGCATCGAATGCCAGGCCGCTGCCGTTCTTCCACAGGTTCCGGACGAAAGACACCCAGATGAACCAGCTCCACACTCCGAAGGCGAGCAGGAACCAGGAGGCGGCGCGGCTGAGTCTCATGCCCCCAGTATCGGTTTCGTCAGCAGGACGGACGCGCCGGGGTGGTCTGTCCCGGCAGTGGTTCTACCGAATTGGCCGGTCCGTGACGGCGGACAGCCCATCGGGATGTACTTTCACCTGCGTGTCTGCCAAGAAGACCGCCCTGACGGTCCTTTCCGCCGCGCTGCTGGTCCCCGCCCTGCTCGTGGTTCCCGCGCACGCCGCGCCGAACCCGCCGGCCGACGGAAAGGGGCAGCCCGGCACGGGGCCGGTGGCGCCCGCGCCGCCCGTGTCGATGTCCACGGTCGGCGGAGCGGCCCTCGGCCAGCCGGGCACCCAGGTGAACCTGCTGCCCGGCGCGCCCGCCCTGCCGGCGAACCTCACCGGTCGGTCGTGGATCGTGGCGGACGCCGAGTCCGGGGAGGTCCTCGCGGCGCACAACGCGCACTGGCGGCTGCCCCCGGCCTCCACCATGAAGATGCTCTTCGCGGACACCGTGCTGCCGGGCCTGCCCAAGGACCAGGTGCACAAGGTCACCGACAAGGACATGGAGGGCGTCGGTCCGGGCAGCAGCCTGGTCGGGGTGAAGGAGGACTTGGAGTACACCGTCCACGACCTGTGGCTCGGGGTGTTCCTGCGCTCGGGGAACGACGCCGTGCACGTGCTTTCGGCCATGAACGGCGGCATCGAGAAGACCGTCGACGACATGCAGGCGCACGCGAAGGAGCTCCAGGCCCTGGACACCCACGTGGTGTCCCCCGACGGCTACGACGCCCCGGAGCAGGTGTCGAGCGCGTACGACCTCACCCTGATCGCCCGCTCCGGGCTGCAGAAGCAGGACTTCCGGGAGTACTGCGGCACGGCCGAGGCGAAGTTCCCCGGCAAGCAGGAGGAGGGGAAGCCGCGCGAGTACTTCCAGATCCAGAACACCAACCGGCTGATGACGGGCGCCGGCGGCATCTCCCCGTACAAGGGCATCGCCGGGGTGAAGAACGGCAACACCACGATGGCCGGCTCCACCTTCACCGGCGCCGCGCAGCAGGGGAACCGGAAGCTGCTCGTCACGGTGATGAACCCGAGCACGGGCGGCATCAACTCGGTGTACGAGGAGACCGCCGCGCTCTTCGACTGGGGGTTCGCGGCGGCCGGGAAGGTCAAGCCGGTGGGTGAGCTGGTGGCGCCGAAGGGCGCGGACGCCACCCCCTCGGGCACCCCGGCCCGGTCCCGCGAGCACCACGCCGCGGCGGCCGCGGGCGGCGGCTCGGGCGGCGGTCTCGGGACCGCGCTCGGTGTCGCGGGCGGCGCCCTGGCGCTCCTGGCGGCCGGCGCCTTCGTCGTCAACCGGCGCTGGCCCCGCGGCCGGGGCGGGCGCGACGAGGACGTGGTCCACTGACCGGTCGGGTCAGAACATGCGGTCGGTGCGCCAGGTCGACTGGCTGGAGGGGTTGGTCAGGTCGAAGGTGGTGCCGGAGAGCCGGTGGTCCGGGCCGCGGACGCCGGTGTACCGGCCGACCGGTCCGTGCGACCAGCCGACGGTGAAGTAGATGCTCTCCCCCTCCACGTAGCCGTCCCGCAGGGTCCCCACGGTGTCGCCGGAGGAGACGGTTCCGTAGAGGTTGCCCTCGGAGTCCTGCCTCAGGTCCACCCGCACGGTGGCGTTGGTCTGGAAGAGGTACCAGACCCCTCCCGCGTTGTACGCGGGAGGCACCCGTACCTCCCGCACCGCGGTGGCGGTGGGGGCGCCGCTCGCAGGGGCGGCGAGGCCGGCCCCGGCGACGGAGAGGAGCAGGGCGACGGCGGTCGCGGTCAGGAGCTTGCGGGGACGGAGCGAAGCGGACATGAGCCCTCCAGGGGCGGCCAGGACGATCGATCCCGTTGCATCGTGCACGGAACCTCGCGGGGGGCCTACCCAGGCCCTGTCCGGACGATCTCTGGATTCACCCGAACGGGAACCGGACTAGGCGGCGGGGGACGCGGCCGGGGCGGGGGCCGGCTTGTCGCCGTCGCCGGCGTCGGCGTCGGCTGCCTCATCCGTCTCGTCGTCGCGGGTCGCCGTCCAGGAGGCGACGAAGAGGAGCAGCTTCGCCGTGAAGTTGATCCAGAGCAGCAGGGCGATCGGCACGCCGAAGGCCCCGTACATGCTCTTCGCGGCGACCTCCCGCATGTAGCCGCTGAGCAGCAGTTTCAGCAGCTCGAAGCCGGCCGCGCCGATGAGGGCGGCCTCCAGGAGGCGGCGGCGCGGCGGTTCGACGCCGGGGAGCAGGGTCAGCACGTAGAGGAGGAGCAGGAAGGCCGCCAGGACGCCGACGAGGAAGGCGCCGGCCCGCAGGAGTGCGCCGCCCGCGCCCTGGTGCGGGATGCCCAGCCAGTCGGCGGTCTTCCCCACCGCGCTGGCTCCGAAGATCGAGGCCGCGGCCGAGGCCAGGCCCACCCCGCCGAGCCCGACGAGGACCAGCGCGTCCTTGCCCTTGCGGGCGAAGGGGTTGCCCTCGTCCTCGTCGTCCTTCTCCCA
Organism: Streptomyces sp. NPDC057010; assembly: GCF_042673805.1. NCBI lineage: Bacteria > Bacillati > Actinomycetota > Actinomycetes > Kitasatosporales > Streptomycetaceae > Streptomyces > Streptomyces sp. NPDC057010. The sequence continues at coordinate 7,591 of NZ_JBHUSC010000097.1, forward strand.
CACCGCGCGCAGGCAGTCGCGCATCGAGCCGACCCACCCGATGCCGGTGAAGAGCAGGAGCGCGGCGGCGACGAGGCCGACGGTGCCGGCGTTGGCCACGAGTCCGTCGAGGTCGAGCTGGTCGGAGATGCCGGGGACCTGCTCGGCGAGGTTGTCCTGGAGCTTGTCGAGCTGCTTCTGGCTGAGCAGCGCGGCGCCGATGGCGGCGGCCACGGTGATCAGCGGGAAGAGCGCCAGGAAGCTGATGAAGGTGATCGCGGCGGCGAGCCTGGTCCAGTGCACGCGGTCGAGGCGCTGGTACGAACGCCATGCGTGCGTCCGCATCAGGCGGGTCACCAGGGGCCCGATGACCGGGATCTTCGTCAGCCAGTCCATAACGTCACCGTAATTGAGCCGCCGGAAATAGCCGGGATTGTCGGGTTCGGGCACTACGGTCGTCGATTGTGACTTTTCGCGAAGGGGGCCCGATGGGTCGCCCGTTCCACACCCTGGTCCTGCGCGGGCTCCGCTACCGCACGCACCGCGCCCTGCGCCCGCTCCGTCAGGAGCGGCGTACGGCCGTCTCGGCCGCGGTGTCGGTGAGCGAGCCGGGCTGTGCGGGGACGCCGGTGGGACCGGCCCCGAAGGGGTACTCGCGCAGCTTCCGCCAGACCCCGTCGGAGCCCTGCTCGTAGAGCGCGAAGCCCGCGCAGACCCACTCGGCCGCGTACCCGGCGAGGGTCGAGTACGCCAGGTCCATCGCCTCGTCGGAGATCCCGTGGGCGACCGTGACGTGCGGGTGGTACGGGAAGGCCAGCTCGCGGCTGAGCGGGCCCTGTGGGTCGCGGACCGCGGACTGGAGCCGGGTGCAGCCCGCGCCGCCCTCGACGACCTGGACGAAGACGACCGGCGAGAGGGGGCGGAAGGTTCCCGTGCCGGCGAGCCGCATCCCGAAGGCGCGGAAGGCGGCGGCGACCTCGGCCAGGTGGGCCCGGATCGCCGGGAGCCGCTCCGCTTCCACCTCGGTCGGCGGGACGAGGGTGACGTGCGTGGGGATGCCGTGCGCGGCGGCGTCCCCGAAGCCGGCGCGCAGCTGCTGGAGCTGGCTGCCGTACGGCTCCGGGACCGCGATCGAAACGCCGAGCGTTACGGTCCCCACGTATCTCTCCTCACGTCTGTCTGGATGGGTGCTGCTCCGCCTCAGTGTGAGGCCAGCACCCCTCGTCCCGCCAGGGCCGTCTTTCCGTCGTTGCTTCCGTCGGGTTTCCGTCAGTGCTTGGCGGGCAGGAAACCGAGTCGGTCGTACGTCTGTGCCAGGGTCTCGGCGGCGACCGCGCGGGCCTTCTCCGCACCCTTGGCCAGGATGGAGTCCAGCGTCTCGGGGTCGTCCAGGTATTCCTGGGTGCGCTGCTTGAACGGTGTGACGAAATCGACCATCACGCCGGCCAGGTCGGTCTTCAGCGCGCCGTAGCCCTTGCCCTCGTACTTGGCCTCCAGGGCGGGGATCGTCTCGCCCGTGAGGGTGGAGTAGATCGTGAGCAGGTTGCTGACGCCGGGCTTCTTCTCGGCGTCGAAGCGGATCTCGGCCTCGGTGTCCGTGACCGCGCTCTTGATCTTCTTCTCGGTGACCTTGGGCTCGTCGAGGAGGTTGATCAGGCCCTTGGGGGACGACGCGGACTTCGACATCTTGATCGCCGGGTCCTGGAGGTCGTAGATCTTCGCGACCTCCTTGACGATGTGCGCGGCGGGGAGGTTGAAGGTCTGGCCGAAGCGGTGGTTGAAGCGCTCGGCGAGGTCGCGGGTCAGCTCGACGTGCTGGCGCTGGTCCTCGCCCACGGGGACGGCGTCCGCCTGGTAGAGCAGGATGTCGGCGACCTGGAGGATCGGGTACGTGAACAGGCCGACGCTGGCGCTGTTGACGCCGCCCTTGGCGGACTTGTCCTTGAACTGGGTCATCCGGCTGGCCTCGCCGAAGCCGGTGATGCAGTTCATGACCCAGGCGAGCTGCGCGTGCTCGGGCACGTGGCTCTGGATGAAGAGCGTGCAGCGCTCGGGGTCGAGACCGGCGGCGAGGAGCTGCGCGGCGGAGAGCCGGGTGTTCGCGCGGAGGTCCTTGGGATCCTGCGGCATGGTGATCGCGTGCAGGTCGACCACCATGTAGAAGGCGTCGTGCGTCTCCTGCAGGGCGACGTACTGGCGAATGGCTCCGAGGTAGTTCCCGAGGTGGAACGAACCGGAGGTGGGCTGGATGCCGGAGAGCGCGCGAGGACGATCAGAAGCCATGGCCCCATTCTCTCAGGTGCGGGGGCGGGCTCGGGCCCGCCACTGGCCGGATCCTTCCGGGTCGTCCCGGGCCGGCCCGTACCCCGTACGTGTACTGCGCGGTAGCGGGGCGTCCGGATCTCGCCTCGGCCGAGCGACCGCTTTCCGCCCGCCGCGGGGGCTCGCGGGCCCTGCCCACACCCGCGCCTCAATCGCCGGCGGGGCTGGACGTGCCGGCGCGCCGCCGCTGCCGAAACTGAACGCCACCCCGAGCTTGCCGCCGGCAAACATGGTCGCGGTAAAAAAGGTAAAGCCCAACAGCACCATGGCGGTCGATGCCAGG
>NZ_JBHUSC010000098.1:0-10114 GCF_042673805.1 Streptomyces sp. NPDC057010
GTTTTAGTCCCGGCCGACACCCCACCCCGTCCCCACCCCCGGCCGGCACGTCCAGTCCCGTGCGGGCAAAATCCAGCCCCTCCGGCGTTTGAGGACCGGGTCCGGGCGGAGCCCGGGGGCGGCTCCGCGCAGCGGCGGGGCGGGTTACGGGTGGCCCGTGATGACCGCCGTCAGGGTGGTGCCCGGGGGGAACGTCCCCGACTCGGTGAGGGCGGCCAGCGCGAACAGGAGCTTCGCCACGTACACCCGCTCCACCGGCAGGCCGTGGCGGGCCTCGAAGTCGGCGGCGAACGCCTCCAGCTCCGCCGGGACCCGGGCGTAGCCCCCGTGGTGGAAGTCCTCGGCCAGCGTCCAGGTCCCGGCCGGGCCATCGAAGGCCTGGTGCTGGAGGGAACGTATCTCCGCAGCAAGGAACCCGCCCGCCAGCACCGGGACGCCCAGCGCCCGCTGGCCGGGGGCGAGGCCCGCCGCGAGGCCGGCGAGGGTGCCGCCCGTGCCGCAGGCCACCGCGGCCACATCGGTGAACCCGCGCAGCTCGCGCCCCAGTTCCGCACAGCCCGCCAGGGCGAGCGCGTTGCTGCCGCCCTCCGGGACCACGTACGCGCCCTCCGCCCCCGCCCCGGCCAGCAGCCGCTCCAGCGTCGGGGGCTCCGCCTTGCGGCGGTAGTCGGACCGGGAGGCGAAGTGCAGCCGCATGCCGTCCGCCGCGCACCGGGCCAGGGAGTCGTTGAGCGGCCGCCCCGCCAGCTCGTCGCCGCGCACGATGCCGACCGTCCCCAGCCCGAGCAGCCGCCCGGCCGCGGCGGTGGCCCGCAGGTGGTTCGAGTACGCGCCGCCGAAGGTGACCAGGGTGTCGTGCCCCTGCGCGAGCGCCGCCCGGAGGTTCGGCGCGAGCTTGCGCCACTTGTTCCCGGGGATCACCGGGTGCACCAGGTCGTCCCGCTTCAGCAGCAGTCGTACGCCGTGCCGCCCGAACCGCTCGTCCTGGATCTCCTGCAACGGAGACGGCGGGCGCGGCTGCAAGAGCACGTCAAGGTTCGCGGGGCGATTCACCCGTCCATTGTGGGGCGCTCCCGTCCTCGCCGTCGCACGTCAGAGCCCCGCCCACACGATTCGGGTCGTGTGAGCGGGGCCGAAGCCGGCGCGCTGGACTGCCTTGCTCGCCGTCGCCCAGCGGGCCGGGGTCTACGTGTCCCGGCTGACGCGTGCGTGATCGGTGAACACACGCCGGAACAGGTCGTGCCCGGTCCGCCCGGCGTGCCGGAGCGCCCAGTCCTGCGGCCGTTCCTGTTCGTCGTGCGCGCCCGACTCGGCTCCGCAGCCTTCGGCGACGCAGAACGCCTCGTATGTCACTCCGCCTTCCGGGGCGTGCCGGATGGTGTGGGGGACGTAGCGCAGCACGGCGCGGGTCATCGGCTCACCTCCGTGTGAGGGTGCTGACGGATCTCGACGTTGCAGTCCACGACCCCCGGCCGGTGCGCTGTACGACCAGGGCAGCGCAGACGTCGCACGTCGGGTCTGCCGGATCAGGATCAGGCACCGGAAACGGATCACGTTGTTCGACCTGCTGCCACAGTCCCCGCACCATTCCGGATCCCTTCGTACCTCGCTGGTACCGGGATCGTCGCCGTGGTGATCAGGACGGGGGAACCTCGTACGTTTCCCACTTCGGGACGTCCTGCGACCTGTAGAACGTCCCTAGGCAGAACGAGCGGTTAAGGGCCCTGATGGCATCCGGCGGCTGGACTCATGCATCGCTGGCGAGCGTCACGGGCGTCGATCCGAAGAGCGTCGAACGCTGGGTCAACCTCGGACGTACTCCACGGCGGGCAACGGCGCTGCTGGCTGCCGAGACGCTGGGCGAGGACGTCCACGCACTATGGCCGGCGCTGAGACAGGCCCGTGCCGCGCGGGCCGTCAGCCCCGAACTGGTGGCGCTGTACGACCAGCGTGCTGACCTTCCCGTCTCCGTGTTCGTGGACCTGCTGACGACAGCTCGCGAGCGGATCGACGTGCCCTTCGGGAACGCGCGGCGGACGGCTGCACGGTCCGGATCGCCATCGGTGACGCGGACAGCGAGAACGTCCGGCAGCGTGGACAGGAAGAGAGGTTCGGGCACGGCATCGAATCCCGCTGCCGTCTCGCCCTCATGCACTACCGACCGTTGGCCGACGTTCCCGGCATCGAGCTGCGAACGCACAGCACGACCCTCTACAACAGCCTGTACCGGGCGGACGGCGAAGTCCTGGTCAATGCCCACGTCTGGGGTGTGAACGCGTACGGTGCGCCCGTGTGGCACCTTCGCCGTCACGAAGCCGGGGGCATGTTCGACACCTACGCCGACAGCTTCAAGGCGGTGTGGGAGACGGCCCGTCCCGTGGAGGAGTGACCCGATGGCCCGGACCGAGTACTACGACGATCCCCACGCTCCCGCGCCCAACAGCATGGTCGTGGCAGCCTCAGCCGTCGTCACGGACGACCAGGGCCGCATCCTGCTGCAACGGCGCCGCGACAACGACCTCTGGGCCCTCCCCGGCGGCGGGATGGACCTCACGGACTCCCTCCCCGGCACGGCCGTCCGAGAGGTCAAGGAGGAGACGGGCCTCGACGTGGAGATCACGGGGCTGGTCGGCACCTACACGGACCCGAAGCACATCATCGAGTACAGCGACGGCGAGGTCCGCCGTCAGTTCAACGTCTGCTTCACGGCCCGCATCACCGGGGGCACGCTGGCGATCTCGGACGAGAGCACGGAACTCCGCTTCGTGGAGCCGGCTGAGCTGGGGGCGTTGCCCATGCACCACACACAGCGCCTGCGAGTACAGCACTTCTTGGAGAGCCGCCCCGCCCCATACCTCGGCTAAGGCCTGGGTTGCCTTGGCCGGGTCGGTCGCCAGGCGGGTGGCAGACCCACGGTGGCCGTCCGGTGCCGGTCGGGGCGGGGTGGTGTTACCGTCGCGCCATGTCCATGACCACCGACAAGGCCGAGATCGACCGGGTGACCGCCGAGTTCTTCGGCGCCTTCGACAACCGCGGAGGCAAGGCCGCCGACGTGGCCCGGCTCCGCCGGCTGGTCCTTCCGGGTGGGGTGATCGTCCACGCCGGCCCGGAGCTCACCGTCTACACCGTGGAGGAGTTCGTCGAGCCCCGGGAGCGGCTGCTCGGCGACGGCCGGCTGGTCGAGTTCTCCGAGTGGGAGACCACCGAGCGGACCGAGATCGCCGGCGGTATCGCCTCGCGGTTCGGGGAGTACCGCAAGTCCGGGATCCTGGACGGCGAGCCGTTCGAGGGTGCCGGGACCAAGACGATGCAGTTCGTCCGCGGCCCCGAGGGCTGGCGGATCGCGGCCTTCTCCTGGTGTGACCGGTCCTGATCCCGGTCCCGGCGGGTTCGGCTACTTCAGGTGCTCGGCGACGCGCCCGCGCAGCCAGTCCATCGTGAAGCCCTTCGGGTCGATCTTCCCCGGCTGCCATTCCAGGTGGCCGATCACCGAGCGCGAGGTCCAGCCGTGGACCCGGCACACCGCGGCCGCCGCGCGGGCCATGGCGTCCAGCTGGACCGCCGGCCAGGGGTCCTCGCCGTCGCCGAGGTTCTCGCACTCGAAGCCGTAGAAGTGGCGGTTCCCGTCGGTGTCCGCCTCGTTGTCCGGCGGCAGCCGCTTCTCCGCGATGACCGCCGCCAGGACGTCGGAGTCGCCCTTCCCCGCGTGGTTGGCGCGGCCGTAGCCGACGAGGTGGACGCGACCGTCCTTGGTGATCACGCCGTGGCAGCGGGGGCCGGGCAGATCGGCGTCGCCGTCGCGGCAGAGGTCGACGGTGAAGGCCGTGCCGTGGCTGACGGTGTGGTGGATCACCACCCCGTGCACCGGCCCCCAGGGGCCCTTGTGGTTGCGGTTGTGGGTGCGCCAGGCGCCGACCTCGACGACGGTCAGGCCCTCGGCGCGCAGGGCCTGGATGAAGCGGTCTGCGGACATGGGTGCGGCCATGGCCGCCTCCTTTACGGTACGTACGCGGTTCGTTACGTTCCGGTGTAGTGGAGGCGGCCCTTCCGCCGCTAGGGCGGGTTCCGGACAGGAGTCAGGCGGAAGCCAGCCACAGGTCGGGGCCGAACACCTCGTAGTGGATGTCCGCGGCCGGCACCCCCTTGGCCAGCAGCTGCTCGCGCACCGCCCGCATGAAGGGGAGCGGCCCGCACAGGTACGCGCGGGTGCCGGGCGCGACCGGGACGGCCGCCAGGTCGATCAGGCCCTCGCCGTCGCCCGGATCGGCGTCCTGCTCGTACCAGAAGCGGGCCGAGGCGTCGGAGAGCTTGAGCGTCAGCGCCCGGTGGTCGCCGCGCAGCGGGTGGTCGGCGGGGGAGCGGTCGGCGTGCAGGACGGTGACCGGGGCGGTGTGCCCGGTGTCGGCCAGGTGTTCCAGCATCGAGAGCATCGGGGTGCAGCCGATGCCGGCCGAGGCGAGCAGGACCGGCGCGGCGGAGTCCCGCAGGACCAGGTCGCCGTACGGGGCCGAGACGCGCAGGGTGTCGCCGGGGTGGACGCGGGCGTGCAGGTGGTTGGAGACCTCGCCGTCGGGGCCCGCGGCGGCCGGGCCGTGGACCCGCTTGACGGTGATCGCGCGGACCGGGGAGCCGGGGGAGGTGGAGAGGCTGTACTGGCGGATCTGGCGGGCGCCGTCCGGGAGTTCGACCTGGACCGAGACGTACTGTCCGGGCTTGAAGGCGGGCGCGGGGCGGCCGTCGGCGGGGGCGATGTGGAAGGTGGTGCAGTCCGCCGTCTCCTCGACCCGGCCGGTGACCAGCCAGGCCCGCCAGACGTCGCCGGCGAGCACCTGCCGCTCGGCGTAGAGGCGCTCCTCGAGGGCGATGAGGGCGTTCGCCATCAGCCAGTAGACCTCGTCCCAGGCCTCGGCGACCTCGGGGGTGACGGCCTCGCCGAGGATCTCGGTGATCGCTTCGAAGAGGTGCCGGTGGACGACCGGGTACTGCTCGCGGGTCACGCCGAGCGAGGCGTGCTTGTGGGCGATGCGGTTCAGCATCACGTCGGGGCGGGTGTCCGGGCGGTCGACGAGGTGGGTCGCGAAGGCGGCTATGGAGCCGGCGAGGGCCTGCTTCTGGAGGCCGGCGTTCTGGTTGCCGCGGTTGAAGAGGTCGCGGATGAGCTCCGGGTGGGCCGCGAACAGCTTCGCGTAGAACAGCTCCGTGATGTCGCCGATGGCCGCGCCGACGGCGGGCAGGGTGGCTCGTACGGTCGCGGTCGACTTCTCGGACAGCATGGCGGAACTCCTCGCGTAATTGGTATTTAAGATGCGTATTTTTGGGTGACGGGAAGCCCTCGTCGCGGTGCGGACTTGTGTGCGATCCCCGTCGGTGGGCGGCGTGAACCGGCCATCCGGCCCGGCCGGTCAGGGCCTTTCGGGCCCGCCCGGAGCGCCGCCCGAGATGCCCAGCAGCAGCGGCCCGGTCGGGGCCGCGACCAGGTCGTTCACCGTCAGCGGGTCGAGTGCGGCGAAGAAGGCCTCCTGGGCCCGGCGCAGGGCGCCCCGCAGGACGCAGGCGCTCCGCAGCGGGCACGGGGCGCTGCCCTCGCACTCCACGACGTCGCCCGCGCCCTCCAGTTCGCGCACCACCCCGCCCACCGAGGCCGCCCGGCCGGCGGAGGTCAGGGTGAGCCCGCCGCCGCGGCCGCGCCGCGCCTCGACCAGGCCGAGGTGCTGCAGCCTGGCGACCACTTTGGCCGTGTGGGTGTACGGAACCTGCATCGTCGCCGCCACGTCGCGGGTGGTCGGGAGGTCCGCCTCCGCGACGGCCAGGCGCATCAGGACGCGCAGGGCGAGGTCGGTGAATCGGGTCAGCCGCATGTGCTCACGGTAGAAAATTTGCATCCGCGTTGCAAATTAAACGCCCTGCGCGCGATGGCTGAAAGTGGTGGGCCCCGAGGGGCCGGTGGGGAGCGAGGCGACCCCAGAGGGTGCCCCGCCCCCGGACGGAGTAGTCCCACCCTTTTGTGTAATGGTCCCACCACGTTCCGTACTGGAAGGCTGCTCCCGCAGGTCCATGGAGTGATCGAAAGGGAAAGACATGTCGGTCCAGGCAGGTTCCGAATCCGAGACCCAGACATCGCAGCGCAGTCTGGGGACGTCTGCGGCGCGGAACTTGGCAACCACGACCAAGTCCGCGCCGCAGATGCAGGAGATCACCTCACGGTGGCTCCTGAAGACGCTCCCGTGGGTCTCGGTGCAGGGCGGCACCTACCGCGTCAACCGCCGGCTGAGCTACTCGGTCGGCAACGGCATCGTCGAATTCATCAAGACCGGCACCCAGGTCCAGGTGATCCCCGCCGAGCTCGGCGAGCTCCCGCTCCTGCGCGACTACGAGGACCTCGACGTGCTCGGCGAACTCGCCCAGCGCTGCCGCCAGATCGACTTCGAGCCCGGCCAGGAGCTCACCTCCTTCGGCAACGCCTCCGACCAGGTGTTCCTCCTCGCCCACGGCCGCATCGACCAGATCGGCCCCGGCCCCTACGGCGAGGACGCCGTCCTGCGGACCGTCGCCGACGGCGCCTACTTCGGCGAGGACTCCCTCGTCGACGAGGAGGCGATCTGGGAGTACACCGCCCGCGCCGCCACCTCGGGCACCGCGCTCGTCCTGACCCGTCAGGACTTCCAGCTCCTCGCCGACCGGGTCGACTCGCTGCGCGCGCACATCGACTCCGTACGGTCCCTGCCCGAGCAGCGGACCAACAAGTACGGCGAGGCGGCCATCGAGCTCTCCGCCGGCCACCAGGGCGAAGCCGTCCTCCCCGGCACCTTCGTGGACTACGAGGCCCGCCCGCGCGAGTACGAACTCTCCATTGCACAAACGGTCCTGCGCGTGCACACCCGCGTCGCCGACCTCTACAACCACCCGATGAACCAGACCGAGCAGCAGTTGCGGCTCACGGTCGAGGCGCTGCGCGAGCGCCAGGAACACGAGATGCTCAACAACCCCGGATTCGGCCTGCTCCACAACGCCGACTACGACCAGCGCATCCAGCCCCACGACGGCGCGCCCAGCCCCGACGACATGGACCAGCTGCTCAGCATGAGGCGCGGCTCCAAGCTCTTCCTCGCCCACCCCAAGGCGATCGCCGCCTTCGGCCGCGAGTGCAACAAGCGCGGCCTGTACCCGGAGACCGTCGACGTCGACGGCCACCGCATCCCCTCCTGGCGCGGGGTGCCGATCTTCCCGTCCAACAAGATCCCGATCAGCGACGCGCGCACCACGTCCATCCTGTGCATGCGCACGGGTGAGGACGAGCAGGGCGTGATCGGCCTGCACCAGCCGGGCATCCCCGACGAGATCGAGCCGAGCCTGTCGGTCCGCTTCATGGGGATCAGTGAGCAGGCGATCATCTCCTACCTGGTCACGGCCTACTTCTCCGCCGCCGTGCTCGTGCCGGACGCGCTCGGCGTGCTGGAGAACGTCGAGATCGGCCGTTGGCGCTGAACGCCGTAGCGACCGGCGAGGGCCAGGAGGCCGCGGCCCTCCTGGAACGGACGAGAGAAACGGTCAACCCGGAGCTGCGCAGGGCGGTCGAGAGCCTGCCCGGCGCGATGCGGCGCGTCGCGATGTACCACTTCGGCTGGGAGCACGCCGACGGCAGCCCGGCCGAGGGGAGCGCCGGCAAGGCCATCCGGCCGGCCCTCGTCCTCGCGGCGGCCCAGGCCCTGCAAGGGCCGGCCGGGCAGCAGAACGGGCAGCAGGGCGGCCAGCCGGGCCGGCGTCCGGACGAGGCCGTGCGCGCGGCGGCCGCCGTGGAACTGGCGCACAACTTCACGCTGCTGCACGACGACGTCATCGACAACGACGTCCGGCGCCGCGGGCGTGCCACCGCCTGGACGGTCTTCGGGATCCCGGACGCCGTCATCACGGGCGACGCCATGATGGCGCTCGCGCTGGGCCTGCTCGCCGAGGACCCGCACCCGGCCTCGGCGGCGGCCTCGGCCCGGCTCTCGGCCTGCGTCATCGAGCTGTGCGCCGGCCAGCAGGCGGACTGCGCGTTCGAGGAGCGCCCGGACGTCTCGCTGGACGAGTGCCTGACCATGGCGACCGCCAAGACCGGCGCCCTGCTGGGCTGCGCGTGCGCCCTGGGCGCGCTGTACGCGGGGGCCGGGCCGGACGAGGTCGACGCCATGGACGCCTTCGGGCGGGAGGCCGGCCTGGCCTTCCAGCTCATCGACGACCTGATCGGCATCTGGGGCGACCCGGGGCACACGGGCAAACCCGCCGGGGCCGATCTGATCGCCCGCAAGAAGTCCCTCCCGGTCGTGGCCGCCCTCACCTCGGGCACCGCGGCGGGGGAGGAGCTGGCCGCCCTGTACGCCGGGCCCATGACCGGGGACGACGTGCACAGGGCGGCCGAGGCCGTCGACCGGGCCGGCGGGCGCGACTGGGCGCAGGCCCACGCCGCGGACCGGATGGGCCGGGCGGTGCAGCAGCTGTCCCGGGCCGTCCCGGACCTCGCGGCGGCGGGCGGGCTGCTGGCGCTCGCGGAGTTCGTGACCCGCCGTACGAGGTGATCCCGGGGCGGCGGTGTCCGCGCCGGGCCTGTTCCGGCACCCGCACGGTGCCGGAACGGGCCTTTCTGCGTGTGGGGACCAACTCTAGGATCGCTCACGGTTGTTGACGATGAGCGAGAGGTGTGACCGGTGGCGCTGGAGATACGTCGGGCGGAACAGTCGGACCGGGACGCGGTGGCACGCCTCCTCGACGAGGCCTTCCGGCCCGACCCGGTGAGCAGCTGGGTCTTCCCGGACCCGGAGCACCGGGCCGCGGTGCACGGCCGGTTCCTGGGAGTCTTCGTGGACGTGGCGCTATCCGAGGGCCGGATCGACTACGCGGTGGACGGCTCGGCGGCCGCGCTGTGGCTGCGGATCCCGGCCGGGGATCCCGACGGGGAGCCCGTCGAGGACGAGGTCCCGGCGAAGATGCGCGCCGTCGCCGATCCGGACAACGAGCGGTGCGAGCTGGTCGGCCGGCTGACGGGCGCGGTCCACCCGATGGCGGAGGAGCACGAGTACCTGCTGATGATCGCGGTCACCCCGGACCGGCAGGGCGAGGGGCTGGGCACCGAGCTGATGCGCCCGGTGCTGGAGCGGTGCGACCGCGAGGGCGTGCCGGCGTACCTGGAGGCCAGCAGCGAGCGCAGCAGGGGTCTGTACGAGCGGCTCGGCTGGGAGTTCACGGGCGAGCCGGTGCGGCTGCCGGAGGGACCGCTGATGTGGCCGATGTGGCGCAAGCCGCAGGGGTAGGCCCCGGCATCCGGTCAAAGCCTGTTGCCAAACCACTTCATGCGCAGTACTTTGATTGACGTGCCCCGGTGCGGTGGCACTGCCGAACGGAAGAGAATCGCTTGCGCAAGCTCACGTACTTCATCGCCACGTCGGTCGACGGCTTCATCGGAGCCCCGGACGGCGACGGCGATTTCTTCTACGACTACGTCGACGCCGAGTTCGTCGAATTCCTCAAGGCCGAGTACCCGGAGACCATCTCCGCCGCGGGCCGCGCCCAGCTCGGCCTCGCGGACAGCGCGCCCCAGCGCTTCGACGCGGTGCTCATGGGCCGCGGCACCTACGAGCCGGGCCTCAAGCAGGGCCTGACCAGCCCCTACGGCCACTTCCGCGAGCAGTACGTCGTCTCGCGCTCCCTCGCCATCCCGCCGGACCCGCAGGTGCGTCTGATCAGCGGCGACGTGGCCGCCGAGGTCCGCGAGCTCAAGGCCGCGGACGGGCTCGACATCTGGCTGTGCGGCGGCGCGGACCTGGCCGCGCAGCTGATCGACGAGATCGACGAGTTCGTCGTCAAGACCTACCCGGTCTTCGTCGGCACCGGCATGCCCATGTCGCGGGCCGGCTTCGGGGTGCGCCCCCTGGAGCTCACCGGGGTCAAGGCCCTCGGCGGCGGCCAGCTCGTCACCACCTACGCCGTCAAGCGCTGACGCCCCGCCGCCACGACGCGCGGAACCGGCCTACCGTGGAGGTATGGCCGGTGAACAGCGGGAACAGCACGCGCACGGGGTGGTCGCCCCGCAGGCCGGGCACGCGCAGCACGCCGGCCCGGCCGGCCGGAGCTGCGT
>NZ_JBHUSC010000099.1:0-8933 GCF_042673805.1 Streptomyces sp. NPDC057010
CCCCGGCACCGTGTCAACGGTGCCGGGGCGGCCTGCGTCGTACCCGCCACCCCACCCGGGAGGGGAAAGGCAGGAGCCCTGCCGCTCTGCTCGCGCAGAGGTGACAGGGCTCCTTGGGTACTGCTATCCAACCGCGATTAGGTTGGCCCAGGCGATTAGGCCGGGGTGACGTTCTCCGCCTGCGGGCCCTTCGGACCCTGCGTGACGTCGAAGTTCACCGTCTGGTTCTCCTCGAGGGAGCGGAAGCCAGAGGCGTTGATCGCGGAGTAGTGGACGAAGACATCCGGGCCGCCGCCGTCCTGGGCGATGAAGCCGAAGCCCTTTTCAGCGTTGAACCACTTCACGGTTCCGGTAGCCATGAGCCCTCCTATGGGCCAAAGGGTCGCCCTGCTCCAGAACCTGCTAAGAAGTCTGAAAACTACAAAAGCCTGCGGGTCACATTCTCCGCAGGCCTCGTACTGCAAGGGAAACCAAACTGCAACTTGCGTCGAGCCTAGCACGCACCCCGCGGCCGAGACCAGAGGGAAAGATCACGTCACTCGGACGTTTGAGACCCGCCGGAAGGCTGACGGGGACCCGGGGGCTAGTCTCGCGATGTGGACGTCTATCGCAGCCGGCCCCGCGTCGGCCACATCCAGTTCCTGAACTGCCTGCCCCTCTACTGGGGGCTCGCCCGCACCGGCACGCTGCTGGACGTGGAGCTGACCAAGGACAGCCCCGAGAAGCTGAGCGAGAGCCTCGTCCGGGGGGAGCTCGACATCGCCCCGATCACCCTCGTCGAATTCCTCCGCAACGCGGACCGGCTCGTCGCCTTCCCCGACCTCGCCGTCGGCTGCGACGGCCCCGTGATGTCCTGCGTGATCGTCTCGCAGGTGCCGCTGGAGCAGCTCGACGGCGCCCGCGTCGCCCTCGGCTCGACCTCCCGCACCTCCGTACGCCTCGCCCAGCTGCTGCTTTCCGAGCGGTACGGGGTCCAGCCGGACTACTTCACCTGCCCGCCCGACCTCGGCCTGATGATGCAGGAGGCGGACGCGGCCGTACTGATCGGCGACGCCGCGCTGCGCGCCTCCCTCCACGACGCCCCCCGGCTCGGCCTGGCCGTGCACGACCTGGGGCAGATGTGGAAGGAGTGGACCGGGCTGCCTTTCGTCTTCGCCGTCTGGGCCGCCCGCAAGGACTACCTCGCCCGCGAGCCCCACGTCGTGCGCGAGGTCCACGAGGCCTTCCTCGCCTCCCGGGACGTGTCCCTCGAAGAGGTGGCGAAGGTCGCCGAGCAGGCGGCCCGCTGGGAAGCCTTCGACGCGGAGCTGCTGGAGCGGTACTTCACGACGCTCGACTTCCGCTTCGGCCACGAACAACTGGCCGGCGTAAGGGAATTCGCGCGCCGTACCGGGGCCACCACCGGCTATCCGGCGGACGTGTCCGTCGAGCTCCTGGACGCGGCCGCCGTGGAGCGCTGACCGGAATTACCCAGCGGTGACGCGCGGGGCGCCGGAAGATCCGGGAATGACGGGATATGCCGTTCTCCTCGAATTCCCCGGACTTTCACATTCCCGTCACCCCCCGCGAATGCGAAAGGGGAATACGCGGCCCGGTCCGCCCGCACACCCCCTAATGTGCTGCTTGGCCAGGTGGGACGAGGGGCCCGGGATCCCGGGCGAGGGGGGAACGCGATGCAGCCGCTCGAAGCCGGCGAACCGCGGACCATCGGCGCGTACCGGCTGCTCGGCCGGCTCGGCGCCGGTGGGATGGGCCGGGTCTACCTGGGGCGCAGCGCGGGCGGCCGGACCGTCGCCGTCAAGATCGTGCACCCGCACTTCGCGGCCGACGAGGAGTTCCGGGCCCGGTTCCGCCGCGAGGTCGAGGCCGCCCGGAAGGTCGGCGGCGAGTGGACCGCTCCCGTCCTCGACGCGGACCCCGAGGCTCCGGTGCCGTGGGTGGCCACCGGCTACGTGGCGGGGCCCTCCCTGGACCGGGCGGTGGCCGCCCACGGGCCGCTCCCCGAGGCCTCGGTACGGGCCATCGGCGCGGGGCTGGCCCGCGCCCTGGTGGCCGTACACGGCCTGGGCCTCGTCCACCGGGACGTGAAGCCGTCCAACGTGATGCTGACCCTCGACGGGCCCCGGCTGATCGACTTCGGGATCGCCCGGGCCACGGACGGCACCGCCTCGCTCACCTCCACCGGGGTATCCGTCGGCTCGCCGGGCTACATGTCCCCCGAGCAGATCCTCGGCAAGGGGATCACCGGCGCGGCCGACGTGTTCTCCCTCGGCGCCGTACTGGCCTTCGCCGCGACGGGCCGGCCGCCCTTCACCGGGGACAACTCGGCGACCCTCCTCTACAAGGTCGTCCACGAACCGCCCGAGCTGGGCGCCGTCCCGGCCGGGGAGCTGCGCGGGCTGATCGAGGCCTGCCTGGCCAAGACCGCGGCCGACCGCCCGGCCCCCGAGGCCGTCGCCGCGGCCCTCGGCGGCGCCCTGGGCGCCCCCGGCTGGCTGCCCGCGCCCCTGGTCGAGGAGGCCAGCCGGGCCGCGGTGGCCCTGCTCGACCTGGAGGCCGAACCCGCCGGGGGCGGCGCGGCTCCGGAGCAGGCGTCGGGCCCGGTCCCCTTCACCGCCGCCTCCCACGGGGGCCCCGCGGCCGCCGGCTTCGGCGCCCCCGACCCCTCCTACGGAGGCCAAGGTCCGGCGGCGGGCCCGTACGGCTCTCCCGGGACCGGTGCCGGGGTGTACGGGTCCCCGGCCGAGACGGCGGGCGGCCCCTACGGCCCGGCGGCGGGACACGGGTACGGGTCTGCCGGCACCGGCGCCCCCACCGGAGGCCCGTACGGCCCCTACGGATCGTCCACCGAGACCGCCGGCGGGGGCGTGCCCGGGCCCCGTACCGCGGCCGACTCCCGGCAGGTGACCGTCCGCGCCGCAGGCCGCCGCTTCAGCTGCACGCTCGTGCTGGCCGCGGCGGCCGTCCTCGCGGTGCTCTCCGGCGGGCTGTACGGGATGGGCCTGCTGCCCGGCCAGGGCGACGGGCGCAGGGACACGGCCGACGGCGGGCCGCGGGCCTCCGCCTCGCAGCCCCCGAAGGGAGCCACCCCGTCGGAGGCGGTCACCCCCTCCCCGGCCGCGCCGAGCGCGAGCGGAACCCGTACCGACGTCCCCAAGGAGCTCATCGGCACCTGGAAGGGCACCGTCACCACCGGCCGCCTCGGCGTCTCCTCGGAGTTCGAGATCACCATCAAGGGCGGCAAGGTCGGCGAGGTCGTCGCCCGGGACAAGTCGGTCCTGGCCGTCCTCGGCACCGACTGCAGCGGCGACTGGAAGCTCGCCTCCGCCACCGACCGCTCCGTCGTCCTGGACACAGCGGGCGGCCCCAACCCGGCCCCCGGCATCTGCTCCAACGGCTCCGCCGACGAGCGCTTCACCCTCAACCCCAACGGCACCCTGCACTACAAGTCGGGCGACAGCCCGGCCGGGAACCCCGAGGGAGACCTCACCCGTAGCCCCTGAAATCGACCGCCAGGCCCTGGCGTAGGCTGGATCGGTCCGGACCTTGACACAGACACACCGCCGAAAGGTGACTCACCGGTGACCGACCAGGCCGTTCTCCAGTCTGTCCTCGACCGCGCCGCCGCGGGGGGCCGGATCACCAAGGAAGAGGCGCTCGACCTCTACCGCCACGCGCCCCTGCACGCGCTCGGACAGGCCGCCGACGCGGTGCGCCGCCGCCGCTACGCCGGCACCGAGCACATCGCCACGTACATCATCGAGCGCAACATCAACTACACGAACGTGTGCGTCACGGCGTGCAAGTTCTGCGCCTTCTACGCGGCCCCGAAGGACACGAAGAAGGGCTGGTCCCGCGACCTCGACGACATCCTGCGCCGCTGCGCGGAGACCGTGGAGCTCGGCGGCACGCAGGTCATGTTCCAGGGCGGGCACCACCCGGACTACGGCGTCGAGTACTACGAGCACCACTTCTCCGCCATCAAGAAGGCCTTCCCGCAGCTGGTCATCCACTCCCTCGGCGCGTCCGAGGTCGAGCACATGGCCCGCATCTCGGGCGTCTCGGCGGAGGAGGCCATCCAGCGCATCCACGCCGCCGGCCTCGACTCCTTCGCCGGCGCCGGCGCCGAACTGCTGCCGGAGCGCCCGCGCAAGGCGATCGCCCCGCTCAAGGAGTCCGGCGAGCGCTGGCTGGAGATCATGGAGATCGCCCACAAGCTGGGCGTGGAGTCCACCTCCACCATGCTGATGGGCACCGGCGAGACCAACGCCGAGCGCATCGAGCACATCGCGATGATCCGGGACACCCAGGACCGTACGGGCGGCTTCCGCGCCTTCATCCCGTACACGTACCAGCCCGAGAACAACCACCTCAAGGGCCGCACCCAGGCGACGATCTTCGAGTACCTGCGCATGATCGCGATCGCGCGGCTCTTCCTCGACAACATCGCGCACATCCAGGGCTCCTGGCTCACCGTCGGCAAGGAGGCGGGCCAGCTCTCCCTGCACTACGGTGCGGACGACCTCGGCTCGATCATGCTGGAGGAGAACGTCGTCTCCTCGGCCGGTGCCAAGCACCGCTCCAACCGGCAGGAGATCATCGACCTGATCCGCAAGGCGGGCCGCACCCCGGCGCAGCGCGCGACGACGTACGAACACCTGCTGGTGCACGACGACCCGGCGAACGACCCGGTCGACGACCGCGTGGTCTCGCACATCTCCTCCACCGCCATCGAAGGCGGCACCGCGCACCCCGAGCTGAAGCTCATCTCCACGAACTGACCCGGCCGACGATGCTGACGCTGCACACCGCCGAACTCCTCGTCCCCGGGCCCGGTTCCGCGCCCCTGCCCGGGGGCGCCGTCCTCGTCGAGGGCGACCGGATCGCCGGCGTGGGGCCGTTCGCCGAGCTCGCCGCGGCCTACCCGCACGCACGGGCCCGCCGCTGGCCCGGGGTCCTGACCCCGGGGCTGCTCGTGCGCGGCGGGGACGTGCTGCTGGAGCGGACGTACTACCCCGACGACCCGTACGAGGTCGCCGAGCTCGGCAGCGAACCGATCAGCGGGGCGGCGGAGCTGGAAGCGCTGAAGATGACCGAGGCGCGGTGGGGCAACAGCGCCCGCCGGGGCACCCAGAAGCTCCTCGCCCGCGGGGTCGTGGCCGTCACCGGCCGCTTCACCGTCCCGGCGGTGCGGACGGCGGTGGTCCGCTCGGGGCTCACCGTCCTGCCCCCGGCGGCCCCGACGCCGACGCCTCCCTCCCTGGACCCCTTCGCGGGGCGGGACGCGGCCGAGGAAGCCTTCTACGGGGTCCTGGCGGTGGGCGCCCCGGCCCGGTTCTCGGTCTTCGCCGCCGACGGCACCGAGGATCTGCCGGCCCGGGGCGCGGCGAGCTGCGTGGCCACGGTCATCGGAGGTCGACTGCTGCATCGCCGCCGCTGAGGGCGGTGTCCTCACGGGCCAGGGCGGCGAGCAGGCAGGCCTGGAGGCGGCTGATCCCGCCCAGCTTCGCCCGTATGTTGACGACGTGGAACTTGACCGTGCTGACGGACAGTTGCAGCTCGGCGGCGAGCTCCGCGTTGGACGCGCCGGTGGCCAGGCACAGGAACACCGCCGACTCCTGGTCGGTCAGCTGGACCGGCGGCGGCAGCGGGGCGTCGTCGTAGGCGGGGAACCAGGCGGGCACGGTGAAGCTGACGACGCGCACGGTTACCACTCCTCGCCCCCCGGCCGGCCCTTCCCGTGGCCGGCTCTCCCGCTTACAGGACGTGCGGGCCGGACAGATAAGTTCCGCTCGTGTCGTAGGGCCACGCATTGGACCGGCAGCCGAGCAGCCCCTTGATCTGCTGCATCATCGCGGGCGCGGGCTTGCCCGGGCCGGGGCAGGTCTCGTGATCGCGGCCTATCTCGTGGCCGACCTCGTGGTTGACGATCAGTGCCCGGTACTCCTCCACCGGCCCGCTGAACTGCGGTGAACCCTCCTGCCAGCGCTTGAGGTTGACCACCACGGTGTGGCCGGCCCGGCAGTTGGTCTCGCCGATCAGCTCGGGGGTGACCACCTCGCACAGCCGGTCGGTGGTCGTGGGCGTCGCGATCCTCACGGTGAAGTCCACCGGCTGGCCGGCCCCGACGAGGCGGAAGCCGTACGCCGGGTCCCTGGTCCAGCCGCGCGGGTCCCCCAGGATCGCCTC
Source organism: Streptomyces sp. NPDC057010 (assembly GCF_042673805.1). Taxonomy (NCBI): domain Bacteria; kingdom Bacillati; phylum Actinomycetota; class Actinomycetes; order Kitasatosporales; family Streptomycetaceae; genus Streptomyces; species Streptomyces sp. NPDC057010. The sequence goes on from NZ_JBHUSC010000099.1 coordinate 6,190, forward strand.
GACGGAGCGGGCGGCCGCGTCCGGGTCGACGCCGCTGCCCTCCTCGACCTCGACCCGCCAGCGCAGCGCGGTCCCCTTGCCCTGGGAGCCGCCGGCGGCGGTCGAGGCCTTGAAGGTCCCGGGACCGGAGACCGGGACCGGCGTGGTGGTCGTCCCGGAGGCGCCGGGGGTGGGGGTGGGCGAGGCGGAGGCCGGCTGGGAGGGCGCGGGGGAGGAGGCGCCCGGAGCGGGGGCCCGCTGGCCGCCCCGCGACGCGGCGCCGGAGCCTCCCGAGGGCTGCCCGTCCTGCGACCGGTCCGGGCGGACCGCCGTCCGGCCGTCCGCGACGCTCGTCGTCTCGTCCCCCGGTGCCATCGCGTACGCGGTCGCCGACGCGGCGACGAGGACCGCGGAGCCGAGGAAGATCGTGCGCCGCATCCGTCTGCGCCGCTCGGCCCGGCGTCTGGCGCGCGGACTGCTGCTGCGGGTGCGACCGTCGGAATGGCCTGCCGGCATCGTGAAGCCCCTTGTTCGTGGCGGCCGCCAGGGATCAGGCCGGCCGGTGCGGTCCGGGCTCATGATCCATTGGTGATCCGTACCGGTCCGTACCGGCCCCAGTCAACGTGCCGGGGCCCCCGGCCCGTAACTGTCCTCCGGGCCAGTTGTCCGTTTCCTCTGTGCCGCCTGAGAGGATGGGCCCGTACCGGCCGATCCGCATGACACACCGAGGGGCGAACACCAGTGACCCGCGCTTCCCTGGACAAGCAGCCGCACGAAGTCGCCTCCATGTTCGACGGGGTCGCGGCGAACTACGACCTCACCAACGACGTCCTGTCGCTGGGCCAGGCCCGGCTCTGGCGCAAGGAGGTCGCCAAGGCGGTCGGCGCTCGTCCCGGACAGCACGTCCTCGACCTGGCCGCCGGGACCGCGACCTCCTCGCTGCCCTTCGCCGCCACCGGCGCGTACGTCGTCCCCTGCGACTTCTCGCTCGGCATGCTGCGGGAGGGCAAGAAGCGCAACCCCTGGCTTCCGCTGACGGCCGGCGACGCGACGAAGCTGCCGTTCAAGGACGGCGTCTTCGACACCGTGACGATCTCCTTCGGACTGCGCAACGTCCAGGACACCGACGCCGCGCTGCGGGAGCTGTACCGGGTGACCAAGCCCGGCGGCCAGGTCGTCATCTGCGAGTTCTCGCAGCCGACGTGGGCCCCCTTCCGGACCGTGTACACGGAGTACCTGATGCGGGCCCTGCCGCCCGTGGCCCGCGCCGTCTCCTCCAACCCCGACGCGTACGTGTACCTCGCCGAGTCCATCCGCGAGTGGCCCGACCAGCCGGCGCTGGCCGCGCTGCTGCAGAAGGCCGGCTGGGGGAAGGTCGCCTGGCGCAACCTGAGCGGCGGCATCGTGGCGCTGCACCGCGGCACGAAGGAATAGCCCGCGGTGGACGCCGTGCCCTTCGACTACGTGACGCTGCTGGAGCAGATCGCGCAGGACATCGCCCCGCTGATCGGCAGCGGCACGCCGGCCGAGTACATCCCGGCGCTCGCGTCCGTGGAGCCGCGGCGGTTCGGGATGGCGATCGTGGACCTCGACGGCAACGCGTTCGGGGTCGGGGACTGGCGGGTCCCCTTCTCCACCCAGTCCATCACCAAGGTCTTCGCGCTGGCGCTCGCGCTGGCGGAGGGCGGGGACAGCCTGTGGGAGCGGGTGGGCCGGGAGCCCTCCGGCAACCCCTTCAACTCGCTCGTACAACTGGAGTACGAGAACGGCATTCCGCGCAATCCGTTCATCAATGCGGGGGCGCTGGTCGTGACCGACCGGCTGCAGACGCTCACGGGCGACGCGAGCAGCGAGGTGCTGAGGTTCCTGCGGGAGGAGAGCGGCAACCCGGACATCGGCTTCGACGCGGAGGTCGCGGCCTCCGAGCACGAGCACGGCGACCGGAACGCGGCCGTCGCCCACTTCATGGCCTCGTACGGGAACATCGACAACCCGGTGCCGGCGCTGCTGGACCACTACTTCTGGCAGTGCTCCATCGAGATGACCTGCGCCGACCTGGCGCGGGCCGGACTGTTCCTGGCACGGCACGGGGTGCGGGCGGACGGGACGCGGCTGCTGACGCGCAGCGAGGCGAAGCAGATCAACGCGGTGATGCTGACGTGCGGGACGTACGACGCGGCGGGGGAGTTCGCCTACCGCGTGGGGCTGCCGGGCAAGAGCGGGGTCGGCGGGGGCATCGTGGCGGTCGTACCGGGCCAGTGCGCGGTGGCGGTCTGGAGCCCCGGCCTGGACGCCCAGGGCAACTCGGTCGCGGGCGTGGCCGCCCTGGACCGCTTCACGACGCTGACGGGCCTGTCGGTGTTCTAGGGCTGACGCTCATGGGGGCGCGTTGTACGGTCCCACGCGCGTGGGGGGCCTTCACCCCCTCGGGCCCCCGCCCCGGATCGGGGGCTGCCCACCCGCCGCCTCGGGGCCGGGGCGGGCGCTTGTCTTGTACGGGCTCACGCGGGTGCGGGGCCTTCACCCCCTCGGGCCCCCGCCCCGGATCGGTGGTTGCCCACCCGCCCCCTCGGGGCCGGGGCGGGCGCGGGCAGTCCTGTACGGGCTGACGCGGGTGCGGGGCTTTCACCCCTCGGGCCCCGCGCTGGGCCGGGGGACGGTTCGGGGCTTCGGCCGGGCGGAACCAGAGAAGCCTTGGGGGTTTCCCGGCTGCCCATCGTCCTTCCGTGTCGGGCCGGTCCCTCAAGGGCGCTCCCTGCGGTCGC
>NZ_JBHUSC010000100.1:0-8714 GCF_042673805.1 Streptomyces sp. NPDC057010
CCCCGGCCCCCGCACCGCCCGCGCACCCCGCGCACCCCGCCCTACGAACTCCGCAGACTCCGCACGTCCAGATGCCGCAGCACCCGGTCCACGATCTCCGGATCCGCCCCGGGCTCGCTGCGCGCCGCGAGGACCTCGTGCCGGGCGGCCGACATCATCTCGCGCTGGATCCGCTGGACGTGCCGGATCCGCTCCACCCGCTGCGCGTACGCCTCCCGCCGCTCCTCGTCCACCAGGTCGGGGCTGATGCGGGCCCCCACGTCGTACGCGCGCCGGTACAGGGTCTCCACCAGGTCCTCCGGGAGGTCCTCCACCTCCTCGATCTCCTTCAGCCGCCGCTTCGCGGCCTTCGCCGCGCGCAACGCCAACTGCCGCTGGGTCTCCCGCTCCGCGTCCGTGTCCGCCTCCACCCCCAGCCTCCGCACCAGCCACGGCAGCGTGAGCCCCTGCAGCACCAGCGTCGCCATGATCACGGCAAAGGCGATGAACACCATCTCGTCCCGCGCCGGAAACGCCTCGCCCGCATCCGTCCGGAACGGGATGGCGAGGGCCAGCGCCACCGAAGCCACCCCCCGCATCCCGGCCCACCACATCACCACGCTCTCCCGCCAGCTCAGCGGGATCTCCTCGTCGTAGTCGCGCCGCGTGTGCAGCTTCTTGGCGAGCCAGCCGGCCGGCAGCAGCCACGCCAGCCGTACGCCGACCACCACTCCGATCACGGCCACGGCCCAGCCGGTCATCTCCCACTCGCGCCCCGCCGCCGTACCGAAGACGTTGTGCAGCTCCAGCCCGATCAGTCCGAACGCCACCCCCGTCACCAGCATGTCGACGACTTCCCAGAAGGTGTGCCCGGCGAGCCGCCCCAGCACGTCGTCGGCGTCGGTCGCGTACTCGGCGAGGAACAGGGCCGTCGTCAGCACGGCCAGCACCCCCGACCCCTGGAGTTCCTCGGCGAGCACGTACGCCACGAACGGCACCAGCAGCGTCAGCCCGATCTGCAGCGTGGCATCACCGAGCCGCCCCATGAGCCGATGGGTGACCCACCCCAACGCGAGCCCGACGGCCACGGCGACGACGGCGGACAGCACGAACTCCCCCAGCGCGTCGGGCCAGGAGAAACTGCCGCTCACGGCGGCGGCGATCGCCACGTGGTACAGCACGATGGCGGTCACGTCGTTGAAGAGCCCCTCGCCCTCCAGGATGGACACCATCCGGCGGGGCAGCCCGAGCGTTCCGGCGACGGCGGTCGCGGCGACCGGGTCGGGCGGGGCGACGAGCGCGCCGAGCGCGACGGCGGCGGCGACCGGCATCCCCGGCACGACGGCGTTCGCGACGGCGGCCACGGCCGCGGTGGTCACGAAGACGAGCGCCACCGCGAGCAGCAGGATCGGCCGGACGTTGGCCGCGAACTGCCGCCAGGAGGTGCGCTGCACGGAGGCGTACAGCAGCGGGGGCAGCACGAGGGGCAGGATGTACTCGGGCGGGATGTCGACGTTCGGCACGACCGGCACCAGCGCGAGGACGACTCCCCCGATGGTCATCAGCACGGGCGCGGGCAGACCCAGCCGGTCCCCGAGCGGCACGGTGACCACGGCGCCGAGCAGCAGCACGAAGAGCAGAGCAAGCTGGTCCACTCCCCCACCCTGCCAGTCCGCTGCGCTCGGCTCGGGCCGCGACGCGTGTCGCACTCGGCGCCGCTGCCGGGGGGTTTTGGCTGGCGTAGGCCTGAAAGCGCGCGTCGTGCAGCGGGGGCAGCGCCCCGGCAGCGGCGCCGCACCCACAGCGCTACGGCAGGGCCCGCCTCATGGCCCGGTGCGGGATGCCCGCGTCCTGGAACTCCGGGCCGTAGGCCATGTACCCCAGCCGCTCGTAGAAGCCCAGCGCATGCGTCTGCGCGCCCAGGTCCACCCCCGCGAGCCCCAACCGCCCGGCCTCCGCCTCGATGGCCCGGACCAGCGCCACCCCGACGCCCAGCCCCCGCGCGGAAGCGCGGACGGCCAGCCGGCCCAGCGAGCCGACGCCCAGCGCGCCACCGGTCTTGGCCAGCGCGGCGTCCCCGTACAGCAGCCGCCCCGTACCCAGCGCGACCCCGTCCGGCCCCACGGCCAGCACGTGCACCGCGTCCGCGTCGTAGGCGTCGTACTCGATCGACTCCGGCACCGACTGCTCGACCACGAACACCTCGGACCGCACGGCGAAGCAGGCCGCCCGGTCGGCGTCCCCCTCCGCCACCCTGACGGCGAAGGCCGTCACTCGCTCTCCGCCCGGATCACGTCCAGCGCGTGCTGGAGGTCCGCCGGGTAGTTGCTCTCGAACTCCACCCACTGCCCGTCCGCCGGGTGCTCGAAGCCCAGCCGCACCGCGTGCAGCCACTGCCGGGTCAGCCCCAGCCGCTTCGCCACCGTCGGGTCGGCCCCGTACGTGAGGTCGCCGACGCACGGGTGCCGGTGCGCGGACATGTGCACGCGGATCTGGTGCGTACGCCCCGTCTCCAGCTTGATGTCCAGCAGTGAGGCGGCCCGGAAGGCCTCGATCAGGTCGTAGTGCGTGACGGACGCCTTGCCGTCCTGCGTCACGGCCCACTTGTAGTCCGCGCTCGGGTGGCGGCCGATCGGCGCGTCGATCGTGCCGCTCATCGGGTCCGGGTGCCCCTGCACCAGCGCGTGGTAGCGCTTGTCCACGACCCGCTCGCGGAACTGGTTCTTCAGCGAGGTGTAGGCGCGCTCCGACTTGGCGACGGCCATCAGGCCGGAGGTGCCGACGTCGAGGCGGTGCACGATGCCCTGGCGCTCGGACGCGCCGGAGGTGGAGATCCGGTAGCCGGCGGCGGCGAGGCCGCCGATGACGGTGGTGCCCGTCCAGCCGGGGCTCGGGTGGGCGGCGACGCCCACCGGCTTCATGATGACGACGATGTCGTCGTCGTCGTGGACGATCTCCATGCCGGGTACGGGCTCGGCGACGAGCTCGACCGGCCGCGGCGGCTCGGGCATCTCGACTTCGAGCCAGGCGCCACCGTGCACGCGCTCGGACTTCCCGACGACGCTGCCGTCGACCGACACCTTCCCCGAGGCCGCCAAATCGGCCGCCTTCGTCCGGGAGAATCCGAACATACGAGCGATTGCGGCGTCGACGCGCTCGCCCTCGAGGCCATCGGGAACGGGCAGGGTGCGGATCTCGGGAATCGTACTCACCTGTCGAGTATGCAGGACTCGGCAGAAGACCATTCCCGCGATCAGTCCTTGTGGACGGTCCCGTCCGGGTCCAGACCCTTGAACGACAGCAGGACGATCAGGATCCCGCCGCACACGATCGCCGAGTCGGCCAGGTTGAAGACCGCGAAGTGGGCCGGCGCGATGAAGTCCACGACCGCGCCCTGGAAAACACCCGGCGAACGGAAGATCCGGTCGGTCAGATTGCCCAGCGCACCGCCGAGCAGCAGACCCAGCGCGATCGCCCACGGCAGGCTGTACAGCTTGCGCGCCAGCCGCACGATCACCACGATCACGGTGGCCGCGATGCAGGTGAAGATGATCGTGAAGGCCTCGCCGAAACCGAAGGCGGCGCCGGGGTTGCGGACGGCCTCGAACTTCAGCAGGTCGCCGATGATCTCGATCGGCGGCTGGTGCTCCAGCTTCGCCACGACCAGCATCTTGCTGCCGAGGTCCAGCAGGTAGGCGAGGATCGCCACGACGAGCAGCGCCACGATCCGCCGGTGCCCCTTGGGCCCGGCGGACTCAGGCTGGGCGTCGTCCCCGACCTCCGGCGTACCGATGATGCGCTCCGCCTCTGCCACGTCAGTCCCTCGAACTCGCTCGACCCAGGCTCCTCCTGGACCCTGACGAGACACGAGGGTACGTCAGGGTCCCCGCGAGGGGGGCTCCGCCTGCTGCGCCTAGTGCCGGCGCTCCTGCTTCTGCTTGCAGTCCACGCACAGCGTGGCCCGCGGGAAGGCCTGCATCCGCGCCTTGCCGATGGGCTGCCCGCAGTTCTCGCAGAGCCCGTACGTGCCCGCCTCCAGCCGTTCCAGGGCCCGCTCGGTCTGCTCCAGCATCGAGCTGGCGTTCGCCGCGAGGGCCAGCTCGGACTCCCGCGTGATGTTCTTGGTGCCGGTGTCGGCCTGGTCGTCGCCGGCGCCGTCGCCGGAGTCCCGCATCAGGTCCGTGATGGCCGTCTCGGAGGCGTCCAGCTCGTTGCGCAGCCGCAGCACCTCCGACATCAGCTCCGTACGGGCCTCCTCGACCTCCTCGGGCGTCCAGGGGTCCTCTCCGGGCCGTACGGCGAGCTCTCCGGGCGTCAGGGCCGCCGTGGCGCGCGCCTTGGGCAGCCCGCTGGTGGCGGCCGCCGCCGTCTTCCTCGCCGTACCGGTGCTCTTCTTGGCAACCACTTTGCGGACTCCCGTCTTCTTCGCGGCCTGCGCCGCCCCCTCGGCCACGGCCTTCTTGGCCGGGGTCTTCCTCGCGGTCGCCTTCTCGGCCGGAGCCTCGGCGGCGGTCATCTTCCCGGCCGGCGACTTGGCCGCGGCGGTCTTCTTAGCGGCAGCGGTCTTCGTCGCGGCGACGGCCTTCTTCCCGGCGGCGGCCTTCGTCCCGCCGGCTGCCGCCGTCCCGTTGGCGGTCTTCTTCACGGCGGCATCGGCCTTCTTCGCCGCCACCGCCTTCTTGGCCGCGGCCGCGACCGGAACCGCGTCCACGGCGGCCACCGCCGCCCCCGCGGCGGTGCCGACCGCCTTCGCCGCGACCTTTCCGGCAGCCTTGACGGCCTTCTGCGCAGTACTCCCGGCGGTCTTCTTCGCCACCATGGCCGCGGCCCCTTCACATACTGTGATCATTGCTCGCGAATCGTGCCGGAACGATAAATCGACGCCGGTCCCACGGCAACGGGGCACGCATCCGTCGAGGCCAACCTGCATCCGTTGTGCCCATCAGGAGCCCCGGTAATCCGCCCCACCCGCCCCACTGGATCCCGTACGGCCGCGTCGGACCATCCGGGTCACGCGCCGCCCGCCCCGCGCACCCCGCCACGCCGGGCCGCCGGGCCCGCCACGGGCCCCCGTAAACCGGTCTGCCGCGTGCCGCCCGGGCCCGTACACTGGGCCCAGCGAGAGGCATGGATGGGGACGAGTAGCGTCGTACGCAGCCAGGAGCGACCCGGGGACGGTGAGAGCCCGGGGGCGAGCGCGATGTGAAGGATCACCCCGGAGCCGCCGGAAGAAAGCCGCAGGGGCCCGTACGGGTCTCCGCAGGGCCAGTAGAACCGGCTTCGCACCCCAATGAGGGGGCCACCGGCGTGTCCGGCGGCCAAGGAGGGTGGTACCGCGGGAGCAGCAGTCGGCTCTCGTCCCTCCGGACGGAAGTGACACCCCGCCGGAGGAAGAGTTCAGCCTCATGACCACACCGCCGCAGTACCGCCCGGTCCCCGCCCAGGTCGACCTGCCTGCCCTCGAGCACGCCGTCCTCGACTTCTGGCGCGAGAGCAAGACCTTCGCCAAGACCCTGGAGCAGTCCGAGGGCCGCCCCGAGTGGGTCTTCTACGAGGGCCCGCCGACCGCGAACGGCATGCCCGGCGCGCACCACATCGAGGCCCGCGTCTTCAAGGACGTCTTCCCCCGCTTCCGCACCATGCGCGGCTACCACGTGGCCCGCAAGGCCGGCTGGGACTGCCACGGCCTGCCCGTCGAGCTCGCCGTCGAGAAGGAGCTCGGCTTCAACGGCAAGCAGGACATCGAGGCGTACGGCATCGCCGAGTTCAACGCCAAGTGCCGCGAGTCCGTGACCCGCCACACCGACGCGTTCACCGAGCTCACGACCCGGATGGGCTACTGGGTCGACCTGGACGACGCCTACCGGACCATGGACCCCGAGTACGTCGAGTCCGTGTGGTGGTCGCTGAAGGAGATCTTCAACAAGGGCCTGCTCACCCAGGACCACCGCGTCGCCCCCTGGTGCCCGCGCTGCGGCACCGGCCTGTCGGACCACGAGCTCGCCCAGGGCTACGAGACGGTCGTCGACCCCTCGGTCTTCGTCCGCTTCCCGCTCACCTCGGGCCCGCTGGCCGGCGAGGCGGCCCTCCTGGTCTGGACGACGACCCCCTGGACCCTGGTGTCCAACACGGCCGTGGCCGCGCACCCCGAGGTCACCTACGTGGTCGCCACGAACGGCGAGGAGCAGCTGGTCGTCGCCCAGCCGCTGCTGGAGAAGGCCCTCGGCGAGGGCTGGGAGGCCACCGGCCGGACCTTCACCGGCAAGGAGATGGAGCGCTGGACGTACGAGCGCCCGTTCTCCCTGGTGGATTTCCCGGCCGAGGCCCACTACGTCGTCAACGCCGACTACGTCACGACCGAGGACGGCACCGGTCTGGTCCACCAGTCCCCCGCCTTCGGCGCCGACGACCTCGCCGTCTGCCGCGCGTACGGCCTGCCCGTCGTGAACCCGGTCCGCCCGGACGGCACCTTCGAGGAGGAGGTCCCGCTGGTCGGCGGCGTCTTCTTCAAGAAGGCCGACGAGAAGCTGACCGCCGACCTCGACGCCCGCGGCCTGCTCTTCAAGCACATCGCCTACGAGCACAGCTACCCGCACTGCTGGCGCTGCCACACGGCCCTGCTCTACTACGCACAGCCGTCCTGGTACATCCGCACCACCGCCGTCAAGGACGCGATGCTGCGGGAGAACGAGAAGACGAACTGGTTCCCGGACTCGGTCAAGCAGGGCCGCTTCGGCGACTGGCTGAACAACAACATCGACTGGGCGCTGTCCCGCAACCGCTACTGGGGCACCCCGCTGCCGATCTGGCGCTGCGAGGAGAACCACCTCACCTGTGTGGGCTCGCGCGCGGAGCTGTCGGAGCTGTCGGGCACGGACCAGTCCGCCCTGGACCCGCACCGCCCGTACATCGACGACGTGACGTTCACCTGCACGCACGAGGGCTGCACCCTGACCGCCGTCCGCGTGCCGGAGGTCATCGACGCCTGGTACGACTCGGGCTCGATGCCGTTCGCGCAGTGGGGCTACCCGTACAAGAACAAGGAGATCTTCGAGAAGCGCTACCCGGCGCAGTTCATCTCGGAGGCCATCGACCAGACCCGCGGGTGGTTCTACACCCTGATGGCGGTCGGCACCCTCGTCTTCGACAAGTCGTCCTACGAGAACGTGGTCTGCCTGGGCCACATCCTCGCCGAGGACGGCCGCAAGATGTCCAAGCACCTGGGCAACATCCTCCAGCCGATCCCGCTCATGGACCAGCACGGCGCCGACGCGGTGCGCTGGTTCATGGCGGCCGGCGGCTCCCCGTGGGCGGCCCGCCGGGTCGGCCACGGCACGATCCAGGAGGTCGTCCGCAAGACGCTCCTCACGTACTGGAACACGGTCGCCTTCCAGGCCCTGTACGCCCGTACGTCGAACTGGGCGCCCTCCGCCGCGGACCCGGCGCCGGCGGACCGCACGGTCCTCGACCGCTGGCTGCTCTCCGAGCTCCACACCCTCGTCGGCGAGGTCACGGACGCGATGGAGGCGTACGACACCCAGCGCGCGGGCAAGCTCCTCTCCTCCTTCGTGGACGACCTGTCCAACTGGTACGTCCGCCGCTCGCGCCGCCGCTTCTGGCAGGGCGACGCGGCCGCGCTGCGCACGCTGCACGACGTGGTCGAGACGGTCACCCGCCTGATGGCACCCCTCACCCCGTTCATCACCGAGCGGGTCTGGCAGGACATGATCGTCCCGGTGACCCCGGAGGCCCCGGAGTCGGTGCACCTGTCGTCGTGGCCGGAGGCGGACGCGTCCCAGGTGGACGGCACCCTGTCGCAGCAGATGCTGCTGGTGCGCCGCCTGGTCGAGCTGGGCCGGGCCACGCGCGCGGAGTCGGGCGTGAAGACCCGCCAGCCGCTCTCCCGGGCGCTGGTCGGTGCGGTGGGCTTCGACGCGCTGTCCCCGGAGCTGCAGTCCCAGATCACGGAGGAGCTGAACGTGTCCTCCCTGGCCTCGCTCTCCGAGGTCGGCGGATCGCTGGTGGACACGACGGCGAAGGCGAACTTCCGGGCGCTGGGCAAGCGGTTCGGCAAGGGCGTGCAGGACGTCGCGAAGGCCGTCGCCGCGGCCGATGCGGCGGCGCTGTCGCTGGCCCTGCGCTCCGGTGGGGCCTCGGTGGAGGTGAACGGCGAGCCGGTCACCCTCACCCCCGAGGAGGTCATCATCACGGAGACCCCGCGCGAGGGCTGGTCGGTGGCGTCCGACTCGGGCGCGACCGTCGCCCTGGACCTGGAGATCACCCCGGAGCTGAAGCTGGCGGGCCTGGCCCGTGACGCGATCCGCCTGATCCAGGAGGCCCGGAAGAACTCCGGACTCGACGTCGCGGACCGCATCGCCCTGCGGTGGTCCTCGGAGTCCGCGGAGGTCGTCACGGCCCTGACGGACCACGCGGCCCTGATCGCGGACGAGGTCCTGTCGACGGACTTCGCCGAGGGTCTGGCCGACGGCACGTACGGCGCCGAGTTCACGGACGAATCCCTGTCCCTCACCTTCCGCCTCCGCAAGGCGTAGCCCCCGGCCGAAGAGGCCCGTACCCCCTCTGCCCGGGGGGTGCGGGCTTCTTTGCTTCTCCCGCCTCAGACGCCGGCGCGGCTCACTACACGGCGCTACCGCGCCCGCGCCTCAAACGCCGGCGGGGCTGGAATTGCCCTGCGGGCAATCCAGCCGCACCAGGCGGACGGCAGCGGCCGAATC
>NZ_JBHUSC010000101.1:0-8696 GCF_042673805.1 Streptomyces sp. NPDC057010
GCGTTTGAGGCCGCGGGGCAATTTCAGCCTCGCCGGCGTTTGAGGCGCGGGGTCTGGGGCGGAGCCCCAGGTCCCGGCGGAGCCGGGCTTCCCGGCCCCGCTCCCGCGTCGCGCGGGCCGAGGCGGAGCCCCAGGTCCCGGCGGAGCCGGGCTGCCCAGCGGGGGTCAGCCCCGGACGCCGCACAGGTGCAAGAGCGCGGCCACACCCCGGTAGGGATCGGTACGGCCCGCCCGGTCCTCGGCGGCCAGCAGCCGCTCCAGTTCCTCGTCGGGCGGCAGCGTCTCCCCGGCCTCGGTGCCGTCGGTGAAGACCCGCACCCCGTACCAGGCCTGCAGCGGCGCCCCGATCCCGGACAGCGTGGCCGTCAGGCCGGACAGCCGGTCGGCGCGCACGTCCAGGCCGAGCCGGTTCGTGTAGTCGGTGCTGTCGAAGGCGGCCAGCGCGCCCTTCCAGTCGGCGTCCATCCCCGGCCGCATGGCGAGCGCGTCGCCGTTGCGGACCAGCAGCGAGAGGAGGCCGCCGGGGGCGAGCATGCGGGCCAGCCCGGCGAGCATGGCATCGGGCTCGGGCACGTACATCAGCACCCCGTGGCACAGCACCACGTCGAAGCTGCCCGGCAGGAAGTGGGCGCCGGTCTCGCGGCCGTCGCCCTCCATGAGCCGGACCCGGTCGCGGATGCCCGCGGGCTCCCGTTCCAGGGCCTCGCGGGCCACGGTCAGCATCGCGGGGTCCTGCTCCAGGCCCGTGACCTTGTGGCCGGCGCGGGCCAGGCGCAGCGCCTGCGTGCCCTGGCCCATGCCGACGTCGAGCACGCGCAGCCGCTGCCCCACCGGGAAGCGGTGCGCGATCTGCTCGTCGACCTGGCGGCCCACGAGTTCCTGCCGGACGGCGTTACGGAGCCCGCCCAGGCCCTCCAGCCAGAGCCGGGCGCCCTCGGAAAATCCGCTCAGGGCCGTTCCCCACGCTTGACCTGCGGCTTCGGCAGGCGCAGCCGGCGCATCTGGAGGGTGCGCATGAGGCCGTACGCGACGGCGCCGCGGCGCGGCTCGTTCGCGAAGCGCTCGTTCAGCGCCTTGCGGAGGCGGAACACGAGGCCGATGGAGTCGACGATGATCAGGGCGATCACGGCCAGCCACAGCAGCAGCGCGATGTTCTGGATCGACGGCACCCGGATCATGCTCAGGACGAGGATGACCACGGCCAGCGGCAGGAACATTTCGGCGACCGAGAAGCGGGAGTCGACGAAGTCGCGGACGAAGCGGCGGACGGGGCCCTTGTCACGGGCGGGCAGGTAGCGCTCGTCGCCGTTGGCCAGCGCCTCGCGCTGCTTGGTCATTTCCACGCGACGGCGCTCACGGGCTCGCTTGGCATCCTCCTTGCGGTTGCCGGTCGAGGCCACCACGGCCTTGCGCTGCGACTGGGCCACAGCACGCTTCGGCGTAGGGCGGCCCTTCGGGGCCTGCGGGTCACGGGGCTGCGAGAGGTCGGCGGTCACCTTGTCGGTGGCGGCGGCCTTCTCTTCCTTGGAGGAGCGGTTCCCAAACACAAAACCCAAGCCTACGTGGTTGCGGGCACGGGCCCCACCCCGCCGGGGAACGATCCGGCAACGGCGGGCGTCTTCCCATTGCACGGTTCGGGGGCCCACCTACTCCTTACGCCTGACACGGCCGGGACTCAGTCGTCCTGGAGGAGGAGCGCATCCGTCCTCGAACAGTGCGGTAATGGAGACAGGGCCCGTACTGTGGGTTCTGTCGGTGACCTGGAGCACAGTCCGTCTAGAAGGGGGCGCGCGAAGCCCATGAGCGGTGTCATGAAGCGTATGGGGATGATCTTCCGCGCGAAGGCGAACAAGGCCCTGGACCGGGCCGAGGACCCGCGCGAAACCCTCGACTACTCGTACCAGAAGCAGCTCGAACTGCTGCAGAAGGTGCGCCGCGGAGTCGCCGACGTGGCGACCTCCCGCAAGCGCCTGGAGCTCCAGCTGAACCAGCTCCAGGGGCAGTCCGCCAAGCTGGAGGACCAGGGCCGCAAGGCGCTCGCCCTGGGCCGCGAGGACCTGGCCCGCGAGGCCCTGTCCCGCCGCGCCTCGCTGCAGCAGCAGGTCAGCGACCTGGAGGTGCAGCACCAGACCCTTCAGGGCGAGGAGGAGAAGCTCACCCTCGCCGCGCAGCGGCTCCAGGCCAAGGTGGACGCCTTCCGCACGAAGAAGGAGACCATCAAGGCCACCTACACGGCGGCCCAGGCGCAGACCCGGATCGCGGAGTCCTTCTCCGGCATCTCGGAGGAGATGAGCGACGTCGGCCTGGCCATCCAGCGGGCCGAGGACAAGACCGCCCAGCTGCAGGCCCGCGCCGGCGCGATCGACGAGCTGCTGGCCTCCGGCGCGCTCGACGACCAGAGCGGGCTCGGTTCCAAGGACGACATCCAGGCCGAGCTGGACCGCCTGTCGGGCGGTACGGACGTGGAGCTGGAGCTCCAGCGCATGAAGGCCGAGCTGGCGGGCGGCCCCTCCGACCGGCAGCAGGCCATCGAGGGCGGCGCCCCGGGCACCGCTCAGCAGCCGCACACCCAGCACCGGTTCGACAAGCAGTAGGACGGGGCCCGTCATGATTGTCCGCATCATGGGGGAAGGCCAGGTGAAGGTGGCCGACAGCCACTTTCCCGAGCTCAACAAGCTGGACGACGAACTGCTCGCCGAGATGGAGAGCGGTGACGAGGAGGGCTTCCGGCGCACGCTGGGCGCACTGCTCGATGCCGTACGGCGGCTCGGCGAGCCGCTCCCCGATGAGGCGCTGGAGCCGTCCGAGCTGATCCTGCCCGGGGACGACGCGACGCTCGACGAGGTCCGGGAGCTGCTCGGCGACGACGGGCTCATCCCGGGCTGAGCCCAGTCTGAGCCCCGCCACACGGCGACGGGCCCGCCCCCCGGTGTTCCGGGGGCGGGCCCGTCGCCGTACCGCGGTCAGTGCTCGGGCGGTCTCTGCGGGGCGGCGGCCCGCTCCGGGTCCGGGGTGCCGCCGATGAAGTTCTCGAACCTGCGGCGCGGGGCCGCCCACCGCCGGTCGTGGTGGAAGGCGCGCAGTCCGGCCTTGGCGCGGGCGCGCGGGCGTTTCGCGTAGAACTTCTTCGCGTACGGGGATCCGGGCCGGGCCAGCCGGACCGCGCCGATCAGGGCCACGAAGGGGACGACCACGCCGAAGAGGGCGGTGCGCGCCTTGCCCTTCCACAGGGCGATCAGGGCCAGGAAGAAGTTGCCCGCGGTGTTCATGGCGACCAGGCCGCGGCTCTGGCGCTCCTCGGCGGTCAGGTCGTTCACGCCGAAGGGCACGAATCCGCCCAGGACCAGCGCCACCAGGGCGGCCGTCAGCACGACGATCTCCACGCTCTTGCGGCCCTGCTCGCTCCAGTAGACGTCGTCCAGGTGCAGGATCAGCGCGAACTCGTCCAGGACCAGGCCCGCGCCGAGCCCGAAGATGACGGCCGAGAGCATCGCCCCCAGGCCGTGGCGGCCGCTGCCGACGGCGCCGAAACCGCCGATGATCACGAGGATCACGCCGGGCACCACGTGGTGGACGTGCACGCCGCCCGGGGTGATGTTCTTGAAGGGGCCCCGCCCGGCCCGGATCAGCCGGGTGATCATGCGGGTGATCAGGAACGACAGTACGAAGGAGAGCAGCGCGAGGAGCAGGGGCAGCTTCCCCGGTTCGACGATGTTGCGATACCACCAGTGACCCATCCCACTGACTCCCTATTTGGTACGTAATGGGTAATTTACCGTCCGTGGTGAGCGGGTAGCGTTCGCGCCGATGACAGATTCGTTCGAAGACCAGCCGCCGGAGCCGCCCCCGGAGCGCGCCTCGCTCCCCGACGGCCTCCGCTTCGCGTTCGGCACCCTGACCGTGCTGCCCGCCCGCATCACCCGCTGGGACCGCCCCGCGGCCCGCACCGGGATGGCCTGCGCCCCGGTCGCCGGACTGGCCGTCGGCCTGCTCGCCGCCGTGCCCGGGGTCCTCCTGCTCCTGCTCGGCGGGGGCCCGATGCTCGCCGCGGCCGTCACCGTCGCCGTGCCGGCCGCGCTGACCCGCGGCCTGCACCTCGACGGACTCGCCGACACGGCCGACGGCCTGGGCAGCGCCAAACCGGCCGGCGAGGCCCTGCGCATCATGAAGCAGTCCGACATCGGCCCCTTCGGCGTCGTGACCCTGGTCCTCCTGCTGCTGGTGCAGGTGGCCGCCCTCTCCGAGGCGTACTCCGGCAGCTGGATCCGCGGCGCCCTCGCCGCCGTGACCGCCGCCGTGACCGCCCGCCTCGCCATGACCCTCGCCTCCCGCGAAGGGGTGCCGCCCGCCCGCCCCGAGGGGCTCGGCGCGGCGGTCGCCGGAGTGGTCCCGCGCCGTGCGGCCGCCGCCGTCACCGCGCTCGCCGTGGTCCTGGCCGCGGCCGCCGCCCTCCCGCTCGGGCTGCCGGCCGCCGGCCGGCACGCCGCCGCAGTCCTGGCCGCCCTGCTCGCCGCGGAACTGCTGCTGCGCCGCTGCGTCCGGCGCTTCGACGGGGTCACCGGCGACGTCTTCGGAGCCCTGGCCGAGGTCTCCGCGACCACCGCCCTGATCGTCCTCGCACTGGGCTGACCGGCCCGGCGGCAGCAGCCCGCGTACCCTCACCCCGTGGACCACACTCCGACGGACCCGACCCCCGCCGCCCCCGCCACGCCCATTCGGGTGCTGCTCGCCGACGACCAGGCACTGCTGCGCAGCGCCTTCAAGGTGCTCGTCGACTCCGAGCCGGACATGGAGGTCGTCGGAGAGGCCTGCGACGGGGCCCAGGCCTTCGAACTCGCCCGCAGCGCACGCCCCGACGTCGTCCTCATGGACATCCGGATGCCCGGCACCGACGGGCTCGCCGCCACCCGCATGATCAGCGGCGATCCCGGACTCGCCGCCGTGCGCGTGGTGATGCTGACGACCTTCGAGGTCGACGAGTACGTCGCCGCCGCCCTGCGCGCCGGCGCCTCCGGCTTCCTCGGCAAGGGCGCCGAGCCCGAGGAGCTCCTCAACGCCATCCGCGTCGCGCACGCGGGCGAGGCCCTGCTCTCCCCGGCCGCCACCAAGGGGCTCATCGCCACCTTCCTCGCGCAGGGCGGCGGCGCCGACCCGGCCGCCGCCGCGGCCGCGGCCGGCACGCACGCGCAGCGGCTCGCCGCACTGACCGTCCGGGAGCGCGAGGTCCTCGTACACGTCGCCGCCGGACTGTCCAACGACGAGATCGCCGGGCGGCTGGAGGTCAGCCCGCTCACCGTCAAGACCCACGTCAACCGGGCCATGGCCAAGCTCGGCGCCCGCGACCGCGCCCAATTGGTGGTCATAGCCTACGAATCGGGACTGGTCCGGCCCCGGTCGGAATAGCGGCGCAGTAGTGCGGCGTACTGCGGACGCGGTATGCCGCACATAAGGACGGGACCTGCGAGCGACGCGGCGGCGCCGTGTCATGGACAAGGCTGAAAAGGCCCTCGCCTCCGCCACTGCAGAGAGATCCCACACCCATGTCCTGGCTGTCCCGCTTCAGCCTTGCCCAAAGGGCGTTGATCGGCCTCGTGTCGCTCGTCGCGCTCCTCTTCGGCGCCATAGCCATCCCGCAGCTCAAGCAGCAGCTGCTGCCCTCCATCGAACTGCCGATGGTGTCCGTGCTCGCGCCGTACCAGGGCGCCTCGCCCGACGTGGTGGAGAAGCAGGTCGTCGAACCGATCGAGGCCACGCTCAAGGGCGTCGACGGCATCACCGGCATCACCTCCACCGCCAGCGAGGGCAACGCCCTCATCATGGCCACCTTCGACTACGGCGACGCCGGCACCAAGCAGCTCGTCGCCGACGTCCAGCAGGCCGTCAACCGGGCCCGCGTCCGGCTGCCCGCCGAGGTGGACCCGCAGGTGGTGGCCGGCTCCACCGACGACATCCCGACCGTCATCCTCGCCGTCACCTCCGACAAGGACCAGCAGGCGCTCGCCGACCAGCTGGAACGTTCCGTCGTCCCCGTCCTGTCCGACATCGAGGGCGTCGGCCAGGTCACCGTCGACGGAGTCCAGGACCTCCAGGTCACCGTCACCCCCGACAACGCCAGGCTCGCGGCCGCCGGCCTCGACGGCGCCGCCCTCGCCCAGGGCCTCCAGGCGGGCGGCGCGACCGTGCCCGCCGGCTCCTTCGACGAGGAGGGCAAGAACCGCACCGTCCGCGTCGGCGCCGGCTACACCTCCCTCGCCCAGATCGAGGACCTGCGCCTGAGCGCCGGCCCCGGCAAGCCGGCCGTCCGCCTCGGCGACGTGGCCACCGTGAAGCAGGAGGCCGCCAAGGCCGTCTCCATCACCCGCACCAACGGCAAGCCCAGCCTCGCCCTCGTCCTCACCATGGACAAGGACGGCAGCGCCGTCGCCATCTCCGACGCCGTCAAGGACAAGCTGCCCGAGCTGCGCTCCACCCTCGGCGCCGGCGCCGAGCTCACCGTCGTCAGCGACCAGGGCCCGGCCGTCGCCAAGTCCATCTCCAGCCTCACCACCGAGGGCATGCTCGGCCTGCTCTTCGCGGTGATCGTGATCCTGGTCTTCCTCGCCTCGCTGCGCTCGACGCTGGTCACCGCGGTCTCCATCCCGCTGTCCGTCGTCCTCGCGCTCATCGTGCTGTGGACCCGCGACCTCTCGCTCAACATGCTGACGCTGGGCGCCCTCACCATCGCCATCGGCCGCGTCGTCGACGACTCGATCGTGGTCCTGGAGAACATCAAGCGCCACCTCGGCTACGGCGAGGAACGCGAGAGCGCCATCATCACCGCGGTCAAGGAGGTCGCCGGCGCGGTCACCTCCTCCACGCTGACCACCGTCGCCGTCTTCCTGCCGATCGGCCTCGTCGGCGGCATGATCGGCGAGCTCTTCGGCTCCTTCTCCCTCACCGTCACCGCCGCCCTGCTGGCCTCGCTGCTCGTCTCGCTGACGGTCGTACCGGTGCTCTCGTACTGGTTCCTGCGCGCACCGAAGGGTGCCGCGGAGGATCCGGAACGGGCCCGGCGCGAAGCCGAGGAGAAGGAGGCGCGCAGCCGCCTCCAGAAGCTGTACGTCCGCGTCCTGGGCTTCGCCACCCGGCGCCGCCTGACCAGCGTGGCGATCGCGGTCGTCATCCTCGTCGGCACCTTCGGGATGACCCCGCTGCTGAAGACCAACTTCTTCGACCAGGGCGAGCAGGACGTCCTGACGGTCAAGCAGGAGCTGGCCCCCGGCACCTCGCTGGCCGCCTCCGACGAGGCGAGCCGCAAGGTCGAGAAGGCGCTCGCCTCGGTCGACGGCGTCAAGAGCTACCAGGTCACCGTCGGCTCCTCCGGCTTCCTCGCGGCCTTCGGCGGCGGTACGGGCTCCAACCAGGCCTCGTACCAGGTCACTCTGGAGGACTCGGGCGACGCGGAGGCCGTGAAGAAGCGGATCGAGGGCGAGCTGGCCAAGCTCGACGGCATCGGCGAGACCCGGATCGCCGCGGGCAACGGCTTCGGCAACCAGAACCTCAGCGTGGTCGTCAAGGCGGGCGACGGCGAGGTCCTCGCCAAGGCCGCCGAACAGGTGCGTGCCGAGGTGGCCACCCTCAAGAACGTCACCGACGTACAGAGCGACCTGTCCCAGTCCGTGCCGCGGATCTCGGTCACCGCCACCCCCAAGGCCGCGGACGCGGGCCTGAACCAGGCCGCGCTCGGCGCGATCGTCGCGCAGGCCGTACGGGGCAACCCGGCCGGCAAGGCCGTACTGGACAACACCGAGCGGGACATCGTCATCCGCTCCGCGCAGCCCGCCACCACCCTGGCCGAACTCCAGGCGCTCCCGGTCGGCCCGCTCAGGCTCGGCGACATCGCCGACGTCAAGGTGGTCCCCGGGCCGGTCGCGATGACCCGGATCGACGGCGCCCGCGCCGCCACCATCACCGCGAAGCCGGTCGGCGACAACACCGGCGCGGTCAGCTCCGACCTCCAGACGAAGATCAAGGCCCTGGACCTGCCGGAGGGCGCCACCGCCTCCATCGGCGGCGTCTCGGAGGACCAGGACGAGGCCTTCGCCTCGCTGGGCCTGGCCATGTTCGCGGCCATCGCGATCGTGTTCATGCTGCTCGTCGCGACCTTCCGGTCGCTGGTGCAGCCGCTGATCCTGCTGGTCTCGATCCCGTTCGCGGCGACCGGCGCGCTCGGCCTGCTGCTGGTCACCGGCACCCCGATGGGCGTCCCGGCGATGATCGGCATGCTGATGCTCATCGGCATCGTCGTGACCAACGCGATCGTCCTGATCGACCTGGTCAACCAGTACCGGGCCCAGGGCCTGGGCGTCGTCGAGGCCGTCGTCGAAGGCGGCCGCCACCGGCTGCGCCCCATCCTGATGACGGCCCTGGCGACGATCTTCGCGCTGCTCCCGATGGCGCTCGGCGTCACCGGCGAGGGCGGCTTCATCTCGCAGCCGCTCGCCGTCGTGGTGATCGGCGGCCTGGTCAGCTCCACCCTGCTGACCCTGCTCCTGGTGCCGACCCTCTACACGATGGTGGAACTCCGCAAGGAACGCCGCCGCGAGAAGAAGACGGCCCGCCTGACGGTGGTCCCGAACCCGGCCCGCTCCTCGGACGAGGAGACCCCGGCCGGCGTCTGACAGGGCCGAACGCCCGGAGGGGCGGCTCCCGTACGG
>NZ_JBHUSC010000102.1:0-8670 GCF_042673805.1 Streptomyces sp. NPDC057010
TCCCCCGCAGCACTGCGGGGGAGGCGGCCTTCGCCGTATGCGGGTGCTCCTAGTACAGCGGGCGGCGGAAGTACGCGCCGGCGGCCGAGTTGGCCAGGCCGATGAGGACCCAGAGCGCCAGGCCGAACTCGATCAGGCCCAGGAGCAGCGAGAACACGACGGCGCCCGCCACCGTGTCGCTGCCGAGCGCGACGAGGTTCGCGATCAGGCCGAGCCCGGAGAAGAGGGTCATCAGCGAGCCGTAGATGATGCCCGAGACCCGGACACCGCCGCGGCCCTTGGACAGCTTGGCGGCGGTCAGGATCGGCCACAGCGAAAGCGCGATGGCGATGATGCCGATGACGACGATGAGACCGCCCGCCAGGGCCCCCGCGTCACTCGCCGAGGAGCTGGAGGAGTCGGAGAACGCCGAGGCGAAGACCGCACCGCCGAGCAGCGCCAGCAGGCCGCCCAGGGCCTGCAGGCTGCCGACGATGAACAGGATGACGCGGGCGGCCTTCACGCCGCCGGGCATCTCGGCCGGAACACCCGGGTACCCGACCGGTCCGCCCGGGTAGCCCTGCGGGGCCTGCTGCGGGTAGGCGTAGCCACCCTGCGGGGGGACGCCCTGCGGCGCCTGCTGCGGGTAGCCGTAGCCGGGCTGGCCCTGCGGCTGCTGTCCGTACGGGTTGTTCGGATCGCCGAAACTCATCTTGGGGTGTTCCTCCGTGGAAGTGCGGGGACGCACGGCAAACGCACGGAGGAAATCTGCTTGGTGCGGTCCGCCCCCCGGCACTGCCCGCGGCACTCTGTCCTTGCATCGTCCTCGGACACGCAAGTGCTTGTCCAGTTGGTTCCCATGGGACCCGTCACTTGTTGTGCAAGCGCAATGAACCGTGCACACCGGCGTACGCCGCGACTGGAATCGGGGCGGCTCCATCCGGGAGGATGGGGCCATGACCGCCCAGATTCTCGATGGCAAGGCCACCGCAGCCGCGATCAAGTCCGAACTGACCGCCCGCGTGGCGGCCCTGAAGGCCCGGGGCATCACCCCCGGCCTCGGCACCCTGCTGGTCGGGGACGATCCGGGCAGCCGCTGGTACGTCAACGGCAAGCACAAGGACTGCGCCGAGGTCGGCATCGCCTCCATCCAGCGCGAACTGCCCGCGACCGCCTCCCAGGAGGACATCGAGGCGGTCGTACGGGAGCTCAACGCCAACCCGGAGTGCACGGGCTACATCGTCCAACTCCCGCTCCCCAAGGGAATCGACACCAACCGGGTCCTGGAGCTGATGGACCCCGAGAAGGACGCCGACGGCCTGCACCCCATGTCGCTCGGCCGGCTGGTCCTGAACGAGCCGGGCCCGCTGCCCTGCACCCCGTACGGGATCGTCGAACTGCTGCGCCACCACGACGTCGAGATCAACGGCGCGCACGTGGTCGTCCTCGGCCGCGGCATCACCGTCGGGCGTTCCATCGGTCTGCTGCTGACCCGCAAGTCCGAGAACGCCACCGTGACGCTGTGCCACACCGGGACGCGCGACCTGTCCGGACTGCTGCGCCAGGCGGACATCGTCGTCGCGGCGGCCGGCGTTCCGCACCTGGTCAAGCCGGAGGACGTGAAGCCGGGCGCGGCCGTGCTCGACGTCGGCGTCAGCCGCGACGAGAACGGGAAGATCGTCGGCGACGTGCACCCCGGGGTCGCCGAGGTCGCCGCCTGGATCTCCCCGAACCCGGGCGGCGTCGGCCCGATGACCCGGGCCCAGCTGCTCGTCAACGTCGTCGAGGCCGCCGAACGGACCACCAGTGCAGGCTGAGCCCGACGCGACCGGACCGGCCGGCCCGACCGCTCCGGCCGGGGCCGCCGTCGGGGCCGAGGCGCCCCGGTCCCGCCGCTTCCCGTCCGTCACCCGGGACACCGCCCGCCCCGAGGGCAGCGGCCGTGCCGTCCCCGGCGCCGTGTCCACGCCCGTCCGCCAGTGGCCCATGCTCGCCGTGCTCACCGCGACCGCGGCCGGGCTGCTGTCCACGGCGTTCGGGCACCCGCGCGTCGGCTGCCTGGTGATCGGGCTGGCCCTGATCGCGGCCTCGGTGCTGCGGCGCGTCCTGCCCTCGGTGGGCATGCTCGCCGTGCGCTCCCGCTTCACGGACATGGTCACGTACGGGCTGCTGGGCGTGGCGATCACCCTGCTCGCGCTGGTGATGGAGCCCAAGCCGTGGCTGGAGATCCCCTTCCTGGAATCGGCGGTTCGCTTCACCGTCCGCTAGCGGGAAGGCCGGCCGGCGACCGATTCGTCGGGGCCCGCGGCCGATTCGCCTTCGAACCCCCGGCGGCGTGTGCGACGTGCCACACGGACCCGGGGGTTCGGCCCCTCCAGGGTCGGATAGCCTGACCGCGGATGTCTCTTCACATCAAGATTCAAGGGAAGCGGCGTCCGTCCAGCACATGGGGCAGGGACGCCCCACCGCCAGCTGTCTAACGGAGAAGGCCATGACCCGCACTCCCGTGAATGTCACCGTCACCGGCGCCGCCGGCCAGATCGGCTACGCGCTGCTCTTCCGCATCGCCTCCGGTCACCTGCTCGGCGCGGACGTGCCGGTCAAGCTCCGGCTCCTGGAGATCCCCCAGGGGATGAAGGCCGCCGAGGGCACCGCCATGGAGCTCGACGACTGCGCCTTCCCGCTGCTCGCCGGCATCGACATCTTCGACGACCCGAACAAGGGCTTCGAAGGTGCGAACGTCGCCCTGCTCGTCGGCGCCCGCCCGCGCACCAAGGGCATGGAGCGCGGCGACCTGCTCTCCGCCAACGGCGGCATCTTCAAGCCGCAGGGCGCCGCGATCAACGCGCACGCCGCGGACGACATCAAGGTCCTGGTCGTGGGCAACCCGGCCAACACCAACGCGCTCATCGCGCAGGCCGCCGCCCCGGACGTACCGGCCGAGCGCTTCACCGCGATGACCCGCCTGGACCACAACCGCGCGATCTCGCAGCTGGCCGCCAAGACCGGCGCCGCCGTCTCCGACATCAAGCGCCTCACCATCTGGGGCAACCACTCGGCGACCCAGTACCCGGACATCTTCCACGCGGAGATCGCCGGCAAGAACGCCGCCGAGGTCGTGGGCGACCAGCAGTGGCTCGCCGACGACTTCATCCCGACCGTCGCCAAGCGCGGCGCCGCGATCATCGAGGCCCGTGGCGCGTCCTCGGCCGCCTCCGCCGCGAACGCCGCCATCGACCACGTCCACACGTGGGTCAACGGCACCGCCGCCGGCGACTGGACCTCGATGGGCATCCCGTCGGACGGCTCCTACGGCGTCCCGGAGGGCCTGATCTCCTCCTTCCCCGTCACCTGCAAGGACGGCAAGTACGAGATCGTCCAGGGCCTGGACATCAACGAGTTCTCCCGCACCCGCATCGACGCCTCCGTGCAGGAGCTGTCGGAGGAGCGCGACGCGGTCCGCGAGCTCGGCCTCATCTGATCAGCGGCAACACCCCTTGCGCCCCGGTCAAACACGACCGGGGCGCTTTGGCGTGAAAGGGCCTGTCGGCGGATGTAAGGCACAAATAAGGTCGCCCGGTGACCGACATCCCGATTCCCCGCCAGCCCACCGCCGGCGCCGGGGACGAGCCCCGCGACAGCCGGTCCCCGGTGCACCCCTCCGTCAGCGAGGCGGGCCGCCTCCTGTGCGCGGGCACGTACCTCGACGCCGGATACCGTGATCGGGTCATCGACGAGCTGTACGTGCACGAGGAGCGCATCGTCGCCCCCTCGTACGGCTTCGACGCCTCCCGGGTCCTCGCCCACGCGCTCCGCGCCCGCCGCGCCGAACTCGGCTGGGCGGCCGGTGTCCTCGGTGCCTGGTTCGCGGGCTCCCTGCTCACCGGCGGGCTCCTCGCGGGGCTCCTTCTCCCGTTTCTCTTCCTCAGCCTCGCCGATTGGCTGCGGGCCCGGGAGCTCGCGGTGCTGCGTTTCCTGGGCGTGGTCGTACGGATCTACGCCTGGTGGATGCTCGTCCTGCTCGTCCTGGTGGTGGTCGGCTTCGGGCTGGCCCTCGGGGGCGCCTTCGGTGAACTCGCCGGCTTCGGCGCGGGCCTCACCCTCGGCTCCTCCTCCGGCGGGATGGCCGAAACCACGGCCCTGTGGGGGGTGCTGGCCGTCTTCGCCGCCCTCGTGACGGTCGTCGGGCTGCAGCGCGGCCACGTCGCGCGCGTCATCGCCCAGGACCTCTCCCCGCAGCGCTACGCCGACCCGGCCTCGGACCCCGCCGAAGCCACCCAGGGGGTGCGGTTCGGGCGGATCCGCCAGCGCATCCGCAGCGAACAGCACGCGCCGCTGATCATGTACAACATCAACGACCCGTTCAGCGGCGCGGGGGACCCGTACCGGCCCTGGCACCTGTCGGTCGAACTCCGGCCGCGCGAGGACCTCGGCCCCGACCGCAAGCCCACGCCCGTCACCAACGCCCACATCGTGGAGCGGATCGTGCCGCTGCTCCAGCGCCTGCGGGTGCCCTCGCCGCACGGTTCCCCGCAGGCCGAGGCCGCCGTACTGGACCGGATGCGCGAGCTGGTCATCGACGAGTGCGTGTTCCTGCCGGCCGGCGGGCTGCCGCACCGGGACACCGCCCAGCTCGTCCAGCAGCAGTTCGCGCAGCAGCGGGCCGAGTCCATCGAGGAGGGCGGCGAACGCCGCCGGCACTTCCTGCGCGTCCGGGTGGGCGGCTGGGACGAGAACCTGGTCGTGACCGTCTTCGTACGGGTCCACACGCAGGGCGGCATGATGATGCTGGAGGTGGCACCGCACGTCCTGCTGCCCGTCCACACCCTCTTCCACAACGCGGACGCCACCGCCCAGCGCTACCTGAACAACAACCGGTTCGGGAAGGCCGTCTGGGCCCTGCGGCACACGCCCGGATCGTTCGCGTCGTCCGTGGCCACCCTGGCCCGCGGCATCGCCAGCTGGTGGCGGATCGCCACCGGCGGCCACGGCGGGGCCCGCCCGGAGGGGCCCGGCCTGTCGGTGCGCGAGCTCGCCTCGCAGGACAACGGCTCGCTGTTCCACCTCATGGACCTCGACCGGTACCTGAAAACCATTCAGGACCGGGTCGTGGGCGGGGTTACCGTCGCCCTGCACGACGCGGGCTGGCACACGGAGGAGTTCGCGCAGCGCGCCGTCACCGTCGCCGAGGGCGGGGTCTTCATCCAGTCGGTCCACGACAGCGCCTTCAGCGTCGGCGGCACCGGTCACCACAACACCGTCAAGGGCGGTACGGCCAACAAGGGGAGCAGCGGTGGGAAGTAACGGCGACGACCCCACGGTGCGGCTGGGCGATGTCCACGGCAGCGCCTTCAGCATCGGCGGCAGCAACAACACCAACACCGTCCACCACGGCGGTACGGGGGCGGGCGCACCCGGCGCGGAGGAACTGCTGGAAGCGGTACGGGAGCTGCGCGCGGCGCTCGTACGGCTGCCGCGCGGCGCCGACCGGTCGGCGCTCGACGCCGAGCTGGACGAGGTCGCGGGTGACCTGGAGGACGCGGACGCGATCCGGCCGGGGATGGTCACCCGGCTGCGGAACGCGTTGGAGCGGTGGGCTCCGCTGGTCGAGTCGGTGAGCGCGGCGACCGCCCTGGGTCAGCTCCTCACCTCGCTGGGAGGCTGAGCCGTGGCTGCGTCGGGCGCACCCCGCTGGGATCCGCGGTCGCAGCGCTGGGAGTGGGACCCGCAGGCCCCGGCCCCGGAGCCCGGGCCTGCGCCGGAGCCCGCACCCGGACCCTGGCCGGTGCCTGGGCCCGTGGACGGGCCCGGGCCAGTGCCTGCTCCTGCGCCGGAGCCCGCGCCTGGACCCGCACCCGGCCCCTGGCCCGGGCCGGTGCCTGGGCCCGTTCCCGGGCCCGTTCCCGGTCCTGTGCCCGGCCCGCCGCCGATGCCGCCCGGGCCGCCGCCGGGGCTACCACGCGACCCCCGTGCGCGTGGACCCTGGCTGACCCCGGCGACGGCCGGTGTGGCGGTGGCGGCCGTCGTCCTGGGAGCGGCGGCCGTGTGGTTCGTCATGCGGGACGACGAACCCGTGCGCGAGGCGCACGGGACGATGACGCCCAGCGCCACCGCCACCGCCCCGACGGGATCGGGCGCGCCGACGAAGTCCGCCTCGAAGTCGCCCTCGCCGTCCCCGAGCACGAGCACGTCCGCGAGCCCGGGCGCGTCCGGCGGCCACAGGACGCTCACCGACCCCAAGGGCTTCACGATCGCCGTCCCCGACGGCTGGAACCGCGAGGAGAGCGGCGCCGGCGTGTTCTACCGCTCGCCGGACCGCACCGCCCTGATCCAGGTGTTCAGGGTCGCCGAACCGGAGCTCAGCCCGCTCGACGCGGTGCAGGGCGCCTCCACGGACCTGCGGGCGCGCACCCCGAACTACACCGAGGTCCGCGTCGGCGAGGTATCCGGCGGCTCCGGGGCGGCCGAGCTCGTCTACGAGTACGACAGCGCGGAGTCGAACGGCCGCCGGCGCGGCGTCGAGCGGGTCCTGTTCGCGCAGGACGGCAACAAGTGGGCCGTCCTCGTGGCGGGCCCGGCCGCCGAATGGTCCAGGACGCAGGAGCACCTCGCGGCGGCGCTGGCCGACTTCCGCCCCGGCGGCTGAGGGGTGCTCAGCTCTTGTACATGCCCGGGGTGTAGTGGCCGGGGGTGAGGCGGGTGGTGACGCCGATCCGGTTCCAGACGTTGATCGTCGCGATGACGGCGATCAGCTGGGCCAGCTCCTTCTCCTCGAAGTGCTTCGCGGCCTTCTCGTACACCGCGTCCGGAACGAAGCCGTCCGTCAGGACGGTGACGGCCTCGGTCAGCTCGATCGCCGCCAGCTCCTTCTCCGTGTAGAAGTGCCGCGACTCCTCCCAGGCGCCGAGCAGCACGATGCGCTCGACGCTCTCGCCCGCGGCGAGCGCGTCCTTGGTGTGCATGTCCAGGCAGAAGGCGCAGTGGTTGATCTGCGAGGCGCGGATCTTGACGAGTTCGACGAGGACCGGGTCCAGGCCCTTCTTGGCCGCGATCTCCAGGCCGAGCACGGCCTTGTAGAGCTCGGGGGCGACCTTGGCCATCTGCATGCGGGGGGCGTGTTCGGCGGCGAGTTCCGTGGTGTGCGTGTGGTTGCTCATGGCTTCACCGTACGAACGGGTCGGCCCGCCTATATGGTCCATATCCATGACGGAATCCTGGGCCACTTTGGGTGCGGACCTGCACCTGGACCTCTCCGCCGGCCGTGGTCTGCGGGCCGGACTCACCGAGGCGCTGCGCGAGGCCGCGCGCAGCGGGCGGCTGGCCGCCGGGACCCGGCTGCCGTCCTCCCGCTCGCTCGCCGCCGACCTGGGGATCGCCCGCAACACGGTCGCGGAGGCCTACGCCGAGCTGGTCGCCGAGGGCTGGCTGACGGCCCGGCAGGGATCGGGCACCCGGGTCGCCGAACGGGCCCGGCCGCGCAAGCCCGCCGCGGCCGCCCGCGTACGGCACCCCGCGCGCCGGGGGGCCGCGTACAGCCTGCTGGCCGGCTCCCCGGACCTGGGCGCCTTCCCGCGCGCGGCCTGGCTGTCGGCCGCCCGGCGGGCGCTGACCGACGCGCCGAACGCGGCCTTCGGGTACTCCGCCGACGGGCGCGGCCGGCCGGAGCTGCGGGAGGCGCTGACCGGGTACCTGGCGCGGGCCCGCGGGGTGTACGCGGACCCGGACCGGATCGTGCTGTGCTCCGGGTTCGTGCACGCGCTGGGGCTGCTGGCCCGGCTGCTGCGGGCGCGGCGGGTACGGGAGATGGCGGTCGAGGGATACAGCCTGGACATCCACCGGGACCTGCTGGCGCGGGCCGGGCTGCGGACGCGGCCGCTGGGGGTGGACGCGGAGGGCGCCCGTACGGGGGAGCTGACGGGGGCGGTGGGCGCGGTGCTCCTGACCCCGGCGCACCAGTTCCCGACCGGGGCCGCCCTGACCCCGGCCCGGCGGGCGGCGGTGGTCGACTGGGCGCGGACCACGGGCGGGCTGGTCCTGGAGGACGACTACGACGGGGAGTTCCGCTACGACCGCCAGCCGGTGGGCGCGCTGCAGGGGCTGGACCCCGACCGGGTGGTCTACCTCGGCACGGCGAGCAAGTCCCTGGCCCCGGGGCTGCGCATGGGGTGGATGGTGGTCCCGCCGGGGCTGCTCGACGAGGTCCTGGCGGTGAAGGGCATGAGCGACTGGACCTCCAGCGCGCTGGACCAGCTCACGCTCGCGGAGTTCATCACCTCCGGGGCGTACGACCGGCACGTGCGCGGCATGCGGCTGCGGTACCGGCGCCGCCGGGACGAGCTCGTCACGGCCCTGGCCGGGCGGGTGGGCGTCTCGGGCATCGCGGCGGGGCTGCACGCGGTGCTGGACCTCCCGGCGGGGACGGAGCGCTCGGTGGTCCAGTCGGCGGCCTGGCACGACCTGGCCCTGGAGGGCCTCTCCGGCTTCCGCCACCCGGAGGCGGACCTCCCGCCGCGCGACGCGCTGGTGGTCGGCTACGGAACCCCGTCGGACAGCGCCTGGGCCCCGACGCTGTCGGCCCTGTCGGCGGCGCTCCCGTAGCCGGGGCTCCGCCCCGCACCCCGCCCGCGCCCACCCCGGGCGCGGCGGGGGGGTGGCCCCCGGGGGGGCCCGCCGCCCGCCAAGCGCCGGGCG
>NZ_JBHUSC010000103.1:0-8273 GCF_042673805.1 Streptomyces sp. NPDC057010
GGGTGCCGGGGCGGCCGGGCCGCGGTGCGCATTGCGCCGTACGGGTTGGCGCGTACGGGGCTACTGCGGGAAGAGGGTGCCCGTCGCGAAGCGCAGGACCAGCTGCGGGGCGCCCGAGAGGACGACCGCCGTGACCGCGGTGAGGACGATCGCCGCCGTGACCGGCCAGGGGGCGGTCGTACGGGTCTCCGGAGCGGTCTCGGCCCCAGTCTCTGCGCCCTCCGGAGCGCGGAAGAGCAGTGCCGTCCACCGCAGGTAGTAGTAGAGGGCGATGACGACGTTGACCGCCATGACGACGGCGAGCCAGCCCAGACCCGCGTCGACCGCGGAGCGGAAGACGGTGACCTTGGCGAAGAGGCCGATGATGCCCGGGGGCAGGCCGGCCAGGCAGAGCAGGAAGAAGGCCAGCGAGAGGGCGGCGAGCGGGCGCTCGGCGTACAGGCCGCGGTAGTCGCTGATGCGGTGCAGCGGCTTCGTACGGGCGACGAGCGCGGCGACGGCGAAGGCGCCGAGGTTCACGGCGGCGTACATGAGGGCGTAGGCGACGGTGGAGCCGATCTGGTCGCGCTCGGCGTACGCGGCCGCGGCGATCGGGACCAGCAGGTAGCCGGCCTGGCCGACCGAGGACCAGGCGAGCAGCCGTACGGCGCTGTTGGGACGGTCGGCGGACTGGCGCAGCGCGGCGGCGTTGCCGAGGGTCATGGTGAGCGCGGCGAGCACGGCGAGGGCCGGGCCCCAGATCTCGGAGTACGCCGGGAAGGCGATCACCGTGACGAGGATGAGGCCGGTGAAGCCGACGGCCTTGCCGATCACCGAGAGGTAGCCGGCGATGGGCAGGGGCGCGCCGACGTAGGTGTCGGGGACCCAGAAGTGGAAGGGGACGGCCGCGGTCTTGAAGGCGAAGCCGACGAGGGTGAGCGCGACGCCCGCCATGGCGAGGGTGTCGAGCTGCCCGGGGACGTCCTCGAGGCGGTCGGCGACCTGGCCGAGGTGCAGGGAGCCGGTGGCGGCGTAGACGAAGCTGACGCCCATCAGGGACACGGCGGTGGCGGTGACGGAGGAGAGGAAGAACTTGAGGGCGGCCTCGGAGGAGAGCCGGTCGCCGCGGCGCATGCCGACGAGGGCGAAGGCGGGCAGCGAGGCCACCTCGAGGGCGACGATCAGGGTGGCGAGGTCGCGGGAGGCGGGCAGCAGGGCCGCGCCGGCGGCGGAGGAGAGCAGCAGGAACCAGTACTCGCCGGCCGGCATGCGCGCGTCGCGGACGGCGGTGACCGACAGCAGGGCGGTGATCAGCGCGCCGCCGAGGACGAGGAACTGGACGACGAGCGCGAAGTGGTCGGCGGTGTAGCTGCACGCGGCCGGGTCGCCGGTGAGGCAGAAGGTGGCGCGGTCGCCGGCGCGCAGCGGCAGCAGGGCGGCGGTCGCGGCGGCCAGTCCGGCCACGGAGATCCAGCCGAGGAGCGGCTTGCGGCGTTCC
Source organism: Streptomyces sp. NPDC057010 (assembly GCF_042673805.1). Lineage (NCBI taxonomy): Bacteria > Bacillati > Actinomycetota > Actinomycetes > Kitasatosporales > Streptomycetaceae > Streptomyces > Streptomyces sp. NPDC057010. Next base: position 1,478 of record NZ_JBHUSC010000103.1, read on the forward strand.
GGTACGAAGAGGTCGGCGAGCAGGACGACCAGGGCGACGGTGGCGGTGAGCACCACGGGGGTGATCGCGAGCCAGTCGACGCTCTGGACGAGGCTCGCGGCGTCGGCGGCCGGGGCTGCGGCGTACAGGGCCGTCATGCGTTGCCTCCTGCGAGGAGCTTCTGGACGGCCGGATCGGTGAGGCCGAGGAGGACCGCGGGCCACAGGCCGGCGAGGACGGTGAGGGCGACGAGCGGGGTCCAGGCGGCGAGCTCGTAGCGCTGGATGTCGGCGAGGGCGAGCTCGGGGCCGGCCTTCGGGTCGCCCATGCAGACGCGCCGTACGACGATCAGCAGGTAGGCGGCGGTGAGCAGGGTGCCGAACGCCCCCATCGCCATGTAGGTGAGGAAGGCGGGGCGGGAGAGGCCCTCTGCGGGGTCGAAGGCGCCGAAGAGGGCCAGCATCTCGCCCCAGAAGCCGGCCAGGCCGGGGAGTCCGAGCGAGGCGACGGCGGCGAAGGCGAGGACGGCGCCGAGGCGGGGGGCGCGGCCGTAGAGGGCGGCGCCGGTGGCTCCGGCGAGGGTGTCGAGGTCGGCGGTGCCGTAGCGGTCCTTGAGGGCGCCGACCAGGAAGAAGAGGAGGCCGGTGATCAGGCCGTGGGCGATGTTGGCGAAGAGCGCGCCGTTGACCCCGGTGGGGGTCATGGACGCGATGCCGAGGAGCACGAAGCCCATGTGGCCGACGGAGGAGTACGCGATCAGGCGCTTGAGGTCGCCCTTGTTGCCCTTGCGGGCCAGGGAGAGGCAGGCGAGGGATCCGTAGACGATGCCGATGGCGGCGAGGGCGCCCAGGTAGGGGGCGAAGGTGGCCATGCCGTCGGGGGTGACGGGGAGCAGGATGCGGACGAACCCGTACGTGCCCATCTTGAGCAGGACGCCGGCCAGCAGGACGGATCCGACGGTGGGCGCGGCGGTGTGGGCGTCCGGCAGCCAGCTGTGCAGGGGCCACATCGGGGTCTTCACGGCGAGGCCGATGCCGATGGCGAGGACGGCCAGGAGCTGGGTGGTGTGGGTCAGTTCGCGCCCGTTGTCAGAGGCGAGTGCCACCATGTCGAAAGTGCCGCTGTTCAGTCCGATCAGCAGCAGACCGAGCAGCATGACCACGGAGCCGAGGAGCGTGTAGAGGATGAACTTCCAGGCGGCGGCCTGCCGCTGAGCACCGCCCCAGCGGGCGATGAGGAAGTACATCGGGATGAGGACCATCTCGAAGGCGAGGAAGAACAGCAGCAGGTCGAGGACGGCGAAGGTCGCGAGGGTGCCGGATTCGAGGACGAGCAGGAGCGCGACGAAGGCCTTCGGGGAGGGGCCTGCGGGGAGCTTGAAGTAGCTGTAGAGCGCGCAGAGGAAGAACAGCAGCGCGGTCATCAGGAGGAGGGGGAGCGAGATGCCGTCGATGCCGAGGTGGATCCGGACGTTCAGCGCCTGGATCCAGCTGATGTCCGTCGTCGCCTGGAAACGGGACGGGGTGTCGTGGTCGAAGCCCAGGGTGAGGGCGATGGCCGCGGCGAGAATGACACCGGTGACGGTCACGCCGTGGCGGAGCACGGCCTGCTCGGGGCTGCGGCCCTTGAGCCCGGGCGGGGGCGGCAGGAGGGCCGCGGCCGCGCCGAGGAGCGGGGCGACCACGATGAACGCCAGAAGGAACTGCATCACGGACGGGCTGATATCAATCACGGCTGACTCACGGCTCACGATCCGGCGTTGACGTTGGCGAGGACGGCGGTGGCGATCGCCAGGACCACGGCGCCGGCGAGCAGGGCGCTCAGGTAGCTCTGCACGTTGCCGGTCTGGGCCCGGCGTACGAGGCTGCCGAGCAGCCGGGGGCCGGTGCCCGCGCCGCGGACGTACGTGTCCACGACCTCGCGGTCGAGGAAGCGGACCAGGCTCGCGGCCGCGCGGACGGGGCGTACGAACAGCCGGTCGTAGACGGCGTCGAGGTGGAAGCCGCCCGCCGCGTGGCGGTGCAGGGGGCCGAGGAGCGCCTTGCCGGGGTCGGCGGCGGGGCCGGCCGGTACGGCGGGGTGGTCGTGGGTGACCTCGGCGACCTCGGGGGTCTCGGCCTCGGATTCGGCGACCGTGGCGGCCACGGCGGCGGCTGCCGCGAGGCCGTTGGCGGGCGCGGCGGCGGCCGCGAAGGCCGCGGCGCGGACGGTGGCGCGCTGCCAGAGGGCGTAGGTCAGCATGGCGCCGATGGCCGCTGCTCCGGTGCCGAGGAGCGAGGTGGTGAGGGTCGGGGTGAGCTGTCCGCCGTCGAACCAGTCGGCGAGGGGGCCCGCCGCGAGGCCGAAGCCGATGGACGGGACCGCCAGCAGCCACAGCACGCCGGTCATGGTGACGGGTTCCTTGCCGTGGTCGGGGGCGGGGGCCCCCGTGCCGCGGAAGGCCATCAGCCACAGCCGGGTGGCGTAGGCGGCGGTGAGCAGGGCGGTCAGCACACCGGCGACCAGGACGATCCAGCCGGCGGTGCTGGGCGCGAACTCCGAGTGGCCGGTGGCGGTGTGCTCGGCGGCGACGAGGACGGCTTCCTTGGAGAAGAAGCCGGCGAAGGGCGGGATCGCGGCGAGCGCGAGGAGCGCGATCGTCATCGTCCAGAAGGCGTCGGGGATGCGCTTGGCCAGGCCGTCCATACGGGACATGGCGGCCAGGGAGTTCGTACCGGCGGCGTGGATGATGACGCCCGCGCCGAGGAACAGCAGCGCCTTGAAGGCGCCGTGGGACAGGAGGTGGAAGACGGCGGCGCCGCGGTCGCCGACGGCCAGGGCACCGGTCATGTAGCCGAGCTGGCCGACCGTGGAGTAGGCGAGGACGCGCTTGATGTCGTCCTGGGCCAGGGCGGCGAGGGCGGAGCCGACCATCGTGACGGCCGCCATGACGGCCATGACCACCAGCGCGGCACGGGAGGCCGCGAAGACGGGGAGGAGCCGGGCGATGAAGTAGACACCGGCGGCGACCATCGTCGCGGCGTGGATCAGCGCGGAGACCGGGGTCGGGCCCGCCATGGCGTCCGGGAGCCAGGTGTGCAGCGGGAACTGCGCGGACTTGCCCGCGACTCCGGCGAGCAGGAGCAGCGCGATCAGCGTCGGGTGGTCGAGCCCGCCGGCGGCGACGGTGCCCAGGATCTTGGTGATCCGGAAGGAGCCGGCGTCGGCGGCGAGTGCGAACAGGCCGATGAGGAAGGGGACGTCGCCGAGCTTGGTGACGAGGAAGGCCTTCAGGGAGGCGGAGCGGGCCGCTTCGGTCTCCCAGTAGTGGCCGACCAGGAAGTACGAGCAGATACCCATGATCTCCCAGCCGACCAGCAGCACCATCAGGTCGCCTGAGTAGACGACGAGCAGCATGGCGGAGGTGAACAGTGAGACCAGAGCGGCATACGACGGGTAGCGCGGGTCCTCGCGGAGGTACGCCGTCGAGTAGAGCTGTACGCAGGTGGCGACGACACCGACCAGGACGGCGACCAGCACGGCGAAGCCGTCCAGGTGGAGCGAGAGCTCGATCGGGACGGAGCCGGTCGGGGTCAGCTCGGTGGCGGTGTCGATCGCCTTGCCGCCGCCGTGGCGGACGGCGACGACCACGGCCAGTACGGCGGCCGCCAGTGTCGGCAGGATGGCGAGGGGCCGGACGAATCCGGGGGCGCCGCGCCCGAAGAGAAGTCCCGCGACCGCGCCCAGGAAGGGCAGGAGGGGGACGAGGACGGCGAGGGTCGTGGTGCTCACGCGGCGACCTCCGGCCGGGCGGTGATGTCGTCGGTCCGGTCGGGCTCGTGGCCTTCGGCGGTGTCGCGCAGGCGGTCCACGTCCGAGGTGCCGCGGTTCCGGTACACCATCAGCACGATCGCGAGGCCGATGCCGATCTCGGCGGCGGCGATGGCGATGGTGAAGAGGGTGAGGGCCTGGCCGGCGTGCAGGGTGTCGCGGAGCCAGACGTCGAAGGCCACCAGGTTGAGGTTGACGGCGTTGAGCATCAGCTCGACGGACATCAGGACCAGGATGGCGTTGCGGCGGGCCAGTACTCCGTACAGGCCCGTGCAGAAGAGGAGCGCCGCGAGCACGGCGGGATAGGCGAGGTGCATCAGCGCTGACCCTTCTTCGCGCCGGCGACAGCGTCTTCGGCGGGGCTGTTCCTGCGCGACAGCACGATGGCGCCGATCAGGGCGGCGAGGAGGAGGACGGAGAGCGCCTCGAAGGGCAGCACCCAGTGCTGGAAGAGGATCTCGCCGGAGACCTTCGTGGAGCCCTGGACCGGGCCGTCGAGGTCGATCCAGGTCGTGCGGAAGGCGTCGACGACGACCCAGACGAGCGCGACGGCGGCGACGGTCGCCACTGCGGCCGCGACCCAGCGGTTGCCGGAGTCGGCGTCCGGGGAGCGGCCGATGGGCGCCTTGGTGAGCATCAGCCCGAAGAGGAGGAGGACGACGACGGAACCGAGGTAGATCAGGACCTGGACCCAGGCGATGAACTCCGCGGTCAGCAGCAGGTACTCGACGGCGATGCCGCCGAGCGTGACGACGAGCCAGAGGGCGGCGTGCACGAGCTGCTTGGTGCCGACGGTGACGAGGGCCGCGCCGAGGGTGGCGAGGCCGACGAGGACGAAGGCGATCTCGACGCCGGTCGGGGAGAGGAAACCGTTGCCTTGGGCGGTGGCCGCGAGGTGGGCGGTGAGCATCAGGCGTCGCCTCCCGCCGCGTCGGTGCCGGTTCCCGTGCCGGATCCCGTGCCGGGCGCATCGCCGGGAGCGGGCTCGGAGCCCGTGCCCGTGCCCGTGCCGGGCGTAGAGCCGGCGGGGGTGCCGGGGCCGGTGCCGGTGGGGGTGCCAGGGCCGGTGCCGGTGCCGGTGCCGGTGGGGGCGGCTTCGGGGGCGGCGGCTGCCGCGGCGGCGGCTTCGGCCTTTTCCACCGCCTTGCGGGCGGCGGCCAGTTCCTTGGGTTCTTCGGCGGCCGGGTCCAGGGCGGGCGGGGCCGGGACGGTCCACATCCACTCGCGGAGCTTGTCCCGCTCGTGGGTCAGCTCGTGGATGTCGGTCTCCGCGTACTCGAACTCCGGCGACCAGAAGAGGGCGTCGAAGGGGCACACCTCGATGCAGATACCGCAGTACATGCACAGGGAGAAGTCGATGGCGAAGCGGTCGAGGACGTTGCGGCTGCGCTCGCGGCCACCGGGGGTGGCGGCCGGGACCGTCTCCTTGTGGGAGTCGATGTAGATGCACCAGTCGGGGCACTCACGGGCGCAGAGCATGCAGACCGTGCAGTTCTCCTCGAACAGGCCGATGACCCCGCGGGAGCGGGGCGGGAGGGACGGCTGGACCTCGGGGTACTGGGCGGTGTGCGAGCGCTTCGTCATCGTGCGCAGCGTCACGGCCAGGCCCTTGGCGAGGCCGGATCCGGGGATGGGCATTACTGGATCGCCACCTTCACGATGCCGGTGAGCGCGATCTGGGCGAGCGCGAGCGGGATGAGTGTGGTCCAGGCGAGCTTCTGGAGCTGGTCCTCGCGCAGCCGCGGGTAGCTCACGCGGAGCCAGATCACGACGAAGGCGAGGACCGCGGTCTTCAGGAGGGTCCAGACCCAGCCGAGGCCGTCGGCGCCGAAGGGGCCCTGCCAGCCGCCGAGGAAGAGGACGGTGGTGAGGGCGCAGAGGACGACGATGCCGGCGTACTCGGCGAGCAGGAACAGCGCGAAGCGCAGTCCCGTGTACTCGGTGTACGCGCCGAAGATGATCTCGGAGTCGGCGACGGGCATGTCGAAGGGGGGCCGCTGGAGTTCGGCGAGGCCGGCGGTGAAGAACACCAGGGCGCCGACGATCTGCCAGGGCAGCCACCACCACTGGAAGGACTCGACGATGCCGGGGAGGGAGACCGTCCCGGCCGCCATGGCCACGGAGGCGGCCGCGAGCAGCATGGGGAGCTCGTAGGCGAGCAGCTGCGCGGCCGTGCGGAGGCCGCCGAGCAGGGAGAACTTGTTCGCGGAGGCCCAGCCGGCCATGAGGGAGCCGAGGACTCCGACGCCCATGACGGCGAGCACGAAGAACAGGCCCGCGTCGATGACCTGCCCGACGGCGCCCTTGCCCGGGCCGATGGGGATGGCGAGGAGGACGAGGAGGTACGGGAGCAGGGCGACGGCGGGGGCGAGCTGGAAGATCCGGCGGTCGGCGTTGGCCGGGACGACGTCTTCCTTCTGCGCGAACTTCACGCCGTCGGCGACGAGCTGGGCCCAGCCGTGGAAGCCGCCGGCGTACATGGGGCCGAGGCGGCCCTGCATGTGGGCCATCACCTTGTGCTCGGTCTGCCCGACGACGAGCGGGAGCACGAGGAAGACGGCGAAGACGACGATCAGCCGCAGGGCGACGTCGAGGACGTCGTTCACGCGTCGCCTCCGTTGTCAGGGGTGGGGTGGTCGGTCTTGGTCTCGGGGTCCGGTACGGCGTCCGGTCGCTCCGGCTTTGCCTCTGCCTCCGGCGCGGGGGACTCGTCGAAGGCGGGCTTCGGGTCGTGCCACGGCGCGTCCGCGCTGCGGGGAGCGGGGCGGCGCGCCGGGGCGGCCGCCTCGTCACCGGCCGGGGCGGCCGCCTGGCTGGCCGAGCCGTCGGCCACCGAGCGGGTGCGCCGCGGCGGGCGGGGCGGGGCTTCCGCTTCCGGGGTCTGCGTCGGCTCGGCCGGGGCTGCCGCCTGGCTGGCCGAGCCGTCGGCCACCGAGCGGGTGCGCCGCGGCGGGCGGGCCGGGGCCTCGGTGTCCGGGGTGGCCGCGCCGTCCGCGGCCGGGCGGGT
>NZ_JBHUSC010000104.1:0-7933 GCF_042673805.1 Streptomyces sp. NPDC057010
CCACAGGACGGGCCGCCGGGCCCCGGCGTTGCCGCTCTGGCTACCCTGGCCAGGCAGAGCCCGTGATCCCGTACGCACCCCCTGGAGCGCCCCGTGAGAACCGCCGTCGTCATCGGAACCGGACTGATCGGCACCTCCGCGGCCCTCGCCCTGTCCGGCCGCGGGATCACCGTCCACCTCGTCGACCACGACGCGGCGCAGGCCCACACGGCCGCCGCCCTCGGGGCGGGCACGGACGAGCCGTACGAGGGCACGGCCGACCTCGCGATCATCGCCGTACCGCCGGCCCACGTGGCCGCGACCCTCGCCGACGCGATCGGGCGGGACCTGGCGCGGGCGTACGTGGACGTCGCCAGCGTCAAGGGCGGGCCGCGGCGGGAGCTGGCGGCGCTCGGCGTGGACACCTCGGCGTACATCGGCACGCACCCCATGGCGGGCAAGGAGCGCTCCGGTCCGCTCGCGGCGACCGCCGACCTCTTCGAGGGCCGGCCGTGGGTGCTGACCCCGACCCGGGACACCGACCACGAGGTGCTGAACCTGGCGCTGGAGCTGGTGTCGCTGTGCCGGGCCGTCCCGGTGGTGATGGACGCCGACGCGCACGACCGGGCGGTCGCACTCGTCTCTCACACCCCGCAGCTGGTGTCCAGCATGGTCGCGGCGCGGCTGCAGGACGCCGACGAGACGGCGGTGCGGCTGTGCGGCCAGGGCATCCGCGACGTCACGCGCATCGCGGCCTCGGACCCGGCGATGTGGGTGGAGATCCTGTCGGCGAACCCCGGGCCGGTGGCCGACGTACTGGCCGGGATCGCGGCCGACCTGGAGGAGACGGTCGAGGCGCTGCGGGGCCTGCAGTCCGCCGACGAGGCGAAGCGGCGGGGCGGTGCGGCGGGCATCGAGGACGTACTGAGGCGCGGCAACGCGGGGCGGGTGCGGGTGCCGGGCAAGCACGGGGCCGCGCCGGCGGTGTACGAGACGGTGGCCGTGCTCATCAGCGACCAGCCGGGAGAGCTGGCGCGGATCTTCGCCGATGCGGGGCGGGCGGGGGTCAACATCGAGGACGTGCGGATCGAGCACGCGACGGGCCAGCAGGCCGGCCACGTGCAGCTGATGGTGGAACCGCGGGCGGTCGCCTCCCTGACGGCCGAGCTGCGCGAGCGGGGCTGGGCGCTGCGGCAGCAGTAGCCGGCCGGGGGCCTCCCGGCCGGAGTCCGGTGGAGGGGCTGGGGCCCGGTAACCTGGAGCAGGGGCGTTTTCGCGCGCCCGGACACGTACGCGCAACCAGGAAGGTGCCCGCACCGTGGAAACCGCAGCTCCGTCCGCCGTGATCGTCGCCATCGACGGTCCCTCCGGCACGGGCAAGTCCAGCACCTCCAAGGCCGTGGCCGCCAAGCTCGGGCTGCGCTACCTGGACACCGGCGCCCAGTACCGGGCCATCACCTGGTGGATGATCACCAACGGCGTCGACACCGACGACCCGCAGGCCATCGCCGTCGCCTCCGGCAAGCCCGCCATCGTGTCCGGTACGGACCCGGCCGCGCCGACGATCACCGTCGACGGGCTGGACGCCTCCGGCCCGATCCGGACCAAGGAGGTCACCTCCAAGGTCAGCGCGGTCAGCGCCGTCCCCGAGGTGCGCACCCTCATCACCGAGCTCCAGAGGTCCATCGCCGCCCAGGCGGACGGCGGGATCGTCGTCGAAGGGCGCGACATCGGCACCACCGTGCTGCCCGACGCCGACCTCAAGATCTTCCTCACCGCCTCGCCCGAGGCGCGTGCCGCCCGGCGCAGCGGTGAACTCCGCGGCAAGGAGGCCGCCGACCTCGCGGCCACCAAGGAGGCGCTGATCAAGCGCGACGCGGCCGACTCCGGCCGCAAGACCTCCCCGCTCGCCAAGGCCGACGACGCCGTCGAGGTGGACACCACCGACCTCACGCTGGACCAGGTCATCGAGTGCGTCGTCACCCTGGTGGAAGAGAAGCGGGCGGGGCGCAAGTGAGCCATACGCCCTCCCTCAAGGGCGCGGCGGTCGGCAGGCGCATCGGCATCGGGCTCATGTACGGGCTGTGGAAGCCCCGCGTGCTCGGCGCCTGGAAGGTCCCCGCCTCCGGACCTGTCATCCTTGCGGTGAACCACTCGCACAACATAGACGGCCCGATGGTGATGGGCACGGCTCCGCGCCCCCTGCACTTCCTGATCAAGAAGGAAGCGTACGTGGGCCCGCTCGCCCCCTTCCTCGAAGGGATCGGGCAGGTCAAGGTCGACCGCTCCGGCACCGACCGGACGGCGATAAGCCGTGCCCTCGCCGTGCTCGACAACGGCGGCGCCCTGGGGATCTTCCCCGAGGGCACCCGCGGCGAAGGGGACTTCGCCTCGCTGCGCGCCGGGCTCGCCTACTTCGCGGTCCGCAGCGGCGCGCCCATCGTGCCGGTGGCCGTCCTGGGCAGCGGCGACACCCGGGGGCGGCTCGTCAAAGGGCTGCCGGCCCTCAAGAGCCGGGTCGACGTCGTCTTCGGGTCGGCCTTCGACGCGGGAGACGGCAGTGGCCGCCGTACCCGCACCGCGCTGGACCAGGCCACCGCACGCATCCAGGACCGGCTGACCGCCCACCTGGCCGACGCCAAGCGCCTGACCGGGCGCTGAGCGAGACTTGACCCTAGTAGTGGAACCGCGCTGCGCGGGTGCCACCGATCACCACGAACGACGAGGAACGGACTTCATGAACGACCAGCACGACCACGGAGCACTTGGCGATGCCGAGTACGCGGAGTTCATGGAGCTCGCCGCGGAAGAGGGCTTCGACATCGAGGATGTCGAAAGCGCGATCGACGAGGCGGCCGCCGGCCCCCTCCCCGTCCTCGCCGTCGTGGGCCGGCCGAACGTCGGCAAGTCGACCCTGGTGAACCGCATCATCGGCCGCCGCGAGGCGGTCGTCGAGGACAAGCCCGGCGTCACCCGCGACCGCGTCACCTACGAGGCCGAGTGGGCCGGCCGCCGCTTCAAGGTCGTCGACACCGGCGGCTGGGAGCAGGACGTCCTCGGCATCGACGCCTCCGTCGCCGCCCAGGCCGAGTACGCCATCGACGCCGCCGACGCCGTCGTCTTCGTCGTCGACGCCAAGGTCGGCGCCACCGACACCGACGAGGCCGTCGTCCGCCTGCTGCGCAAGGCCAAGAAGCCCGTCGTGCTGTGCGCCAACAAGGTCGACGGCCAGAGCGGAGAGTCCGACGCGGCCTCCCTGTGGTCCCTGGGCCTCGGCATGCCGCACCCGGTCTCCTCGCTGCACGGCCGCGGCACCGGCGACATGCTGGACGCCGTCCTCGAAGCCCTGCCGGAGGCCCCCGCGCAGACCTTCGGCGGCTCCGCCCTCGGCGGCCCGCGCCGCATCGCGCTGATCGGCCGCCCGAACGTCGGCAAGTCCTCGCTGCTGAACAAGGTCGCGAAGGAGGAGCGGGTCGTAGTCAACGAGCTGGCCGGCACCACCCGCGACCCGGTCGACGAGCTGATCGAGCTCGGCGGCGTCACCTGGAAGTTCGTCGACACCGCGGGCATCCGCAAGAAGGTCCACCTCCAGCAGGGCGCCGACTACTACGCCTCGCTGCGCACGGCCGCGGCCGTCGAGAAGGCGGAGGTGGCGGTCATCCTGATCGACACCACCGAGACCATCAGCGTCCAGGACCAGCGCATCATCACCATGGCCGTCGAGGCGGGCCGCGCGATCGTGATCGCCTACAACAAGTGGGACGAGCTCGACGAGGAGCGCCGCTACTACCTCGAGCGCGAGATCGAGACCGAGATGCAGCAGGTCTCCTGGGCGCCCCGGGTGAACGTCTCGGCGCTCACCGGCCGCCACATGGAGAAGCTGGTCCCGGCGATCGAGACCGCCCTCGCGGGCTGGGAGACGCGCGTCCCCACCGGCCGGCTGAACGCCTTCCTCGGCGAGGTCGTCGCCGCCCACCCGCACCCGATCCGCGGCGGCAAGCAGCCGCGCATCCTGTTCGGGACCCAGGCCGGCAGCAAGCCGCCGCGCTTCGTCCTCTTCGCCTCCGGCTTCCTGGAGCACGGCTACCGGCGCTTCATCGAGCGCCGGCTGCGCGAGGAGTTCGGCTTCGAGGGCACCCCGATCCACATCTCGGTGCGGGTGCGCGAGAAGCGCGGCGCCCAGTACAAGAAGAAGTAGGCGGTACGCGGTGCCGGGGTCAGTAGCCCCGGCGCGGAGCGGGCGGCAGCGCCGCCGGGATGTGCGTCATCCCGGTCTGGTGCTGCCGCCCGCTCGTGTATGCGGGGCTGCCGGCGCCCGCTGCGCCCGCGTAGGCGTACGAGTGGGCCGGCTGCGGGACGTACGGGGACTGCCAGCTGTCGGCCTGCTGCTGCCAGGGCGATGAGGAACCGTTCCAGCCGCCGGTGCCGCCCCCGCCGGTGTACGCGCCGCCGTACGAGAACGCCGTGAAGCCGAGTTCCTCCTCGCCCGTCCGGTCGCCCGGCAGGGCCCGGAAGGAGCGCAGGTACTCCGAGTACAGCGCGTCGTAGATCGGGGTGTGCGAGACGGGGCTCGTACGGGACGGGGCGCGGGAGGAGTCGTATGGATGCACGTAACAGCCAACGAAACCGGGGCGCTGCGGATGCGGGCTGACGGGGCTCAAAACGCAGATCGCCGGGGGTGCGCGGGACGGACCGCGCACCCCCGGCGCACGCCGCCCCGGCCCCCTGGCGAGGGGGCCGGGACGGCAGCTTCGGGAGGGCCGGGGGTCAGGCGCCCGGCGTACCGGCCAGGGGCATCGAGGCGGCCACGAGCTTGCCGCCGGCTGCGGCCTTGTCGAGCGCGTCGCGCAGCAGGTCCTCGCGGGGCTGCTGGCCGATGGACCCGACGGGGGCGGCGTAGATGAGGACGCGCTGGGTCTTGTTGACGGCGGCCCGCCACCCGTCGGTGACCGACAGCGCCTGGTGCGCCTGCCACCAGGCGACCTGGCCGCCGCCCTCGGTGCCCGGCTGGAGCACGGCGTGCAGCTGGCCGCCGGCGAGCAGGACCGACCAGCCGCCCAGGGCGGTGGGGACCTCGGAGAGGTCGGTCACCGGGATGAAGCCCTGCTCGATGAGGAGCGGGAGGAAGTCGTCGCCGGGGCCGTCGCTGCCGGGGCGGGCGATCGGCGCGGTCGGCTCGACCACCAGGGCGGGGTGCAGTTCGCCCGCGATCAGGATCAGGCCGCTGGTGATGCCGAGCACGGCCTGGCCGCCGGGCACGTTCTGCGGGGCTCCGCCCGCGGCGGGCGCGGCGGGGGCCGGGCTGTCGCCCGTGATGCTGCGGACGGCGCCCTGGAGCTGCTCCTCGGAGACGGAGACGACCTGCGAGGGGATGCAGGTGGCGTGGGCGAAGGCGAGGACGGCGGTCTCCTCGCCGACGAACAGCACCGTGCTGGTGCGGTCGTTCTCGGGGTCGCCCGGGGTGCGGCAGGAGGTGCAGTCGTAACTGCGCGGCGCGTCCTCGCCGACGAGCAGCCTGTCGGCTTCTTCGTCACCGATCTCGGCACGTACCTCATCACTGACGTCGAGCATGCGCGGCACGGGGTGGCTCCTCGGCATAGGTGCGTGGGCCGGGTGGTTCCCGGCTCGCCGGGCTCAACGGGGGAGCGGCGGCCGGGGTCACGCCGTTTGAGGGAACGGATTCGAACCGGGCCCCCGAAGGAGTGAACCGTCCGACCGGGGCTTCGTTTTCGTGCCAACTGTTTTCTGATTGTGCGCAGTTGATGTCCGGGGATGGCTGTTTGGGGGAAGGGGTGCGGATCGGCCGAGCGGGTGGGGTGCGGGGGTGTGCCGCGTGGCGGGCCGGGAGGGCGGCGGGGGGCTCCGTAGCGTGACCCGATGCCCAAGCCGAGCACCGGGTGGGCCGCGCGGGTGGCTGCCGCCGCGCTGGTCCTCGTACTGCCGACGGACGCCGCGGTGGCCGTGGCCGCCGCTCCGCCGCCGCCCGCGCCCGGGCCGGCCGCGGCGGCGCACCCCGGATCGCCGGGCGTGATCGGCACCGGCCCGGGGGACTGCGGGCCGGGCGGGGAGTGGCCGTGGGACTGCGTGGCCGACTGCGAGAGCGGGGGCCGCTGGGCGGTGAACACGGGCAACGGCTTCTACGGGGGGCTGCAGTTCCGGCAGCCGACGTGGGAGGAGTACGGGGGGCTGACGTTCGCGCGGCGGGCCGATCTGGCGAGCCGGGTGCAGCAGATCCGGATCGCGGAGGACGTGCTCGGAGGTCAGGGGTGGGAGGCGTGGCCGGTGTGCTCGAAGCGGTACGGGCTGGCGGGTCGGATGCACGTGGTGCGGGCCGGGGAGACGCTGGTGTCGATCGCGCGCACCCGCCGGGTGAAGGGCGGCTGGCGGGCGCTGCACGAGGCGAACCGGGCGGTTCTCGGGGAAAGGCCGGAGTCCCTCGCGGTGGGCACCCTGCTGACCCTGCCGACCGCGGACCCGCTGCCGAACCCGGTCCCGGCCGGCCCGAAGCCGCCGGCCCCGGCGGGGCCCGCACCGAAGCCACCGACACCTGCGGCCTCGAAGCCACCGACACCTGCGGCCTCGGAGCCGCCGGCCCCGGCCGGGCCCGTGGCGAAGCCGCCGACGCCCGCGGCTTCAAAGCCGGCCGCCCCTGCGGCCGTTCCGTAGCCGCGCCCCGCCGCGGGCGCTGGGCCGCGGCCCAGCGGCGGGGGAGGCACGGGCGCTGGCAGACTCGGGGGATGCTCGACACCTCCGCACGACTGCTGCGCCTGCTGTCCCTGTTGCAGGCCCACCGCGAATGGACCGGGGCCGATCTCGCGGACCGGCTCGGGGTGACCCCGCGGACCGTCCGGCGGGACGTGGACCGGCTGCGGGAGCTGGGCTACCCGGTGAACGCCAGCCCCGGGACCGGCGGCGGGTACCAGCTGGGGGCGGGGGCCGAGCTGCCGCCGCTGCTGCTGGACGACGACGAGGCCGTCGCCGTCGCGGTGGGGCTGCGCACGGCCGCCGGGAACGGCGTCGAGGGGATCGGGGAGGCCTCCGTACGGGCCCTGGCCAAGCTGGAGCAGGTGCTGCCGTCGCGGCTGCGGCGCCGGGTGTCCGCGCTGAACGAGTTCACCGTGCCGATGCTGCGCGGGCCGCAGCCGTCCACCGTGGACCCGTCCGTGCTGACCGAGCTCGCCGCCGTCTGCCGGGACGGCGAGCGGCTGCGCTTCGGCTACCGGGACCACGAGGGCAACGTCTCCCGCCGCACCGTCGACCCGCACCGGCTGGTGTGCACCGAGCGGCGCTGGTACCTCGTCGCCTGGGACGTGGACCGCGAGGACTGGCGCACCTTCCGCGCCGACCGGATCGAGCCCCGCCCCCCGCACGGCCCGCGGTTCACGCCGCGGCCGCCGCCCGCCGAGGACCTGGCCGCGTACGTCTCCCGGGGCGTGGGGCAGAGCGCGTACGCCGCGCGTGCGGTGGTGCGGCTGAAGGTTTCGGCCGAGGAGGCGGCGCGGATCATCGGGCCGAGCGACGGAGCCCTGGAACCGGTCGACGGGCAGAGCTGCCTGCTGCGCACCGGGGCGGTGAACCTGGACGTCCTCGTGATTCACGTCATGCTGCTCGGCTGTGAGTTCGAAGTGGTCGAGCCGCCCGAGCTGACGGACCGGATCCGGGCCGTGCGGGATCTCCTGGGGCGGGCCGTGGGGCCCGCGGCAGTGAAGGAAATGTAGGGGACCCGAGGGGGATTCGCCTGGTCCGGTCCAAGGGATGCGGCAATCTCCGACGGGAATTCCCGGGCCGCGTCAGGGGGTTCGGGCGCAAATTCCAAAGCGCCTCTGCGGCGGGCGTGTCGCGGGCCGGAAAACAATTGGAAGTTGTCGATATTCTGTGACACAAGCGTGACCCGGGACGGACGAACGTCCCGGCGTGGCGCTGACGGACGAACGGCGAGGGCGGGCCGGGTCAC
>NZ_JBHUSC010000105.1:0-7297 GCF_042673805.1 Streptomyces sp. NPDC057010
GGGCTGGATTGCCCTCCGGGCAGTCCAGCCCCGCCGGCGTTTGAGGCGCCGCCGGAGGCGAATCGAGCCCCGCCGGCGTTTGAGGCGCGGGGTGCGGGGCGGAGCCCCGGGGCGCGGCGACGCAGGTCAGGACAGGGGGAGGCCCGGGGCCGGGAAGGCGGCCATCAGGGAGGCGACCTCCGCGCGGACGGCGGCAAGCGCCGGCTCGTCGGCCTTGGCGGCGGCGTCGACCGAGCGCGCGATCCAGTCCGCGACGAGCGGCATGTGCTCGACCGACAGGCCGCGGGACGTCAGCGACGGCGTACCGATCCGCACCCCCGAGGGATCGAACGGCTTGCGGGGGTCGAACGGCACCGTGTTGTAGTTCACCACGATGCCCGCGCGGTCCAGCGCCTTCGCCGCCACCTTGCCCGGCACGTCCCGCGAGGTCAGGTCCATCAGGATCAGGTGGTTGTCCGTACCGCCCGAGACCAGGTCGAAGCCCCGCGCCAGCAGGGCCTCCGCCAGGGCCTTGGCGTTCGCGACGACCCCGTGCGCGTACGAGACGAACGACGGCTGGGCCGCCTCGTGCAGGGCCACCGCGATGCCCGCCGTCGTCTGGTTGTGCGGGCCGCCCTGGAGGCCCGGGAAGACCGCCTTGTCGATGGCCTTCGCGTGCTCCTCCCGGCACATCAGCATGGCGCCGCGCGGACCGCGCAGCGTCTTGTGCGTGGTGGTGGAGATGACGTCCACGTGCCCCGCCGGGGACGGGTGCGCCCCGCCCGCGATCAGGCCCGCGATGTGCGCCACGTCCGCGACGAGGATCGAGCCCGCCTCCTCGGCGATCGACGCGAACGCCGCGAAGTCGATCGTGCGGGGCAGGGCCGTGCCGCCACAGAAGATGATCTTCGGGCGCTCGGCCAGGGCCAGGTCGCGGACCGCGTCGTAGTCGATCAGGCCATTCGTTTCAGGATCCGCAGTGGCCCGCACGCCGTACTGGACGCCCCGGAACCACGAGCCCGTCGCCGAGACGCCCCAGCCGTGGGTCAGGTGCCCGCCCATCGGCAGCGCCATGCCCATGACCGTGTCGCCCGGCTTCGCGAAGGCCAGGTACACCGCCAGGTTGGCCGGCGAGCCGGAGTACGGCTGCACGTTGGCGTGGTCCACGCCGAACAGGCCCTTGGCCCGCTCGACCGCCAGGGCCTCGACGCGGTCGATGTTCTGCTGGCCCTCGTAGTAGCGGCGGCCGGGGTAGCCCTCGCTGTACTTGTTCTGCAGGACCGTGCCGGAGGCCTCCAGCACGGCCGCGGACACGTAGTTCTCGCTCGGGATCAGGCGCAGGGTCTCCGCCTGGAGTACTTCCTCCGCCGCGACGAAGGACGCCAGTTCGGGGTCGGTCGCCCAAAGGGAAGGGTGGCTGTGGGCGGGATGGCGGCTCGCTGACATGGCGGGCTCCTCCGGGGTCGATGTGGATCGGTACCCCGCGAGGCCCAGGCGAGCGGCCCTGTATGCGGTAGTGCGCGCACGACTCCCCCGGAGTTCGTTCTCCGTACGCCAGTCGCCGTGCGTACCCGTCACCTTAGCGGGCGCGCCACGAGAAAGGTTTCTCCGTCCGGTATACGAGCGAGGATGGAAAGTGACGCCACCCTCGTCACAGGCCTGACGGACGATCGGAGACCCCGTGTCGACAACTGCTGATGCCATCCGTACCGCCGACGCGCACAGCGCGCACACCTACCACCCGCTGCCCGTGGTCGTCGCCTCCGCGGAGGGCGCGTGGATGACCGACGTGGAGGGCCGCCGCTACCTGGACATGCTCGCCGGCTATTCGGCGCTCAACTTCGGGCACGGCAACCGCCGCCTGATCGACGCGGCCAAGGCGCAGCTGGAACGGGTCACGCTGACCTCGCGCGCCTTCCACCACGACCGCTTCGCCGACTTCTGCACCGAACTCGCCGCGCTCTGCGGCAAGGAGATGGTGCTGCCCATGAACACGGGCGCGGAGGCGGTGGAGACGGCCGTGAAGACCGCCCGCAAGTGGGGCTACGAGGTGAAGGGCGTTCCGGACGGGCACGCCAAGATCGTGGTCGCCGCCGACAACTTCCACGGGCGGACGACGACCATCGTCTCCTTCTCCACGGACCACGAGTCGCGCGACCACTTCGGCCCGTACACGCCGGGCTTCGAGATCGTCCCGTACGGGGACCTCACCGCGCTCGCCCACGCGGTCACCGAGAACACCGTCGCCGTGCTGCTGGAGCCGATCCAGGGCGAGGCGGGGGTCCTGGTGCCGCCCGCCGGGTACCTGAGGGGCGTACGGGAGCTCACGCGCGAGCGGAACGTGCTCTTCATGGCCGACGAGATCCAGTCGGGGCTCGGGCGGACCGGCCGGACCTTCGCGTGCGAGCACGAGGAGGTCGTCCCGGACGTGTACATCCTCGGCAAGGCGCTCGGCGGCGGCGTCGTCCCGGTGTCGGCGGTCGTCGCCGACACGGACGTGCTCGGGGTGTTCCGGCCGGGCGAGCACGGTTCCACCTTCGGCGGCAACCCGCTCGCCTGCGCGGTCGCCCTGGAGGTCATCGCGATGCTGCGGACCGGCGAGTACCAGCAGCGGGCCGCCGAACTCGGCGACCACCTGCACCGGGAGCTGGGCCTGCTGGTCGGCGCGGGCGCGGTGACCGCCGTACGGGGGCGGGGGCTGTGGGCGGGCGTGGACATCGACCCCGCGCACGGGACGGGCCGGGAGATCTCCGAGAAGCTGATGGAGCGCGGGGTACTGGCGAAGGACACGCACGGCTCGACGATCCGGCTGGCCCCGCCCCTGGTGATCTCCAAGGAAGACCTGGACTGGGGGCTGGACCAGCTCAGGGCCGTGCTCTCCGCGTAGGTTGCGGCCGCGGCCTGGCGGCGACGGCGGGCTTCCCGGTCCGTCCCGGCCAGGCCGCACTGCGAAAGCCTTCGCCCGAGTTGTATGCATTCCGGTTTCAGGAATCAACGATATGTAGAATCGGAATAATTACTTCCAGGCGGAAGTCCGAATTCCACGCGAGGGCACACTTCGGGCATCGCGACATCAATGCGCAAACGTCGACCCGGCAACCTCAGATATACCTCAGGACTCCTCCCTTCCCCTATTTCTCCCCTCCCCGGCAGGCATAGCGTTCTTCTTGCCGGCCGGACCGAGCCGGACGAAAAAAGGGGGAACTGAAAAAATGCGTATCAATGTCAGGCGAGGTCCCCTCGTCGCCGCCATCGCGCTCGCTGCCGTGACCGGCATGGCCGCACCCGCGAGCGCCTACGCCGCACAGTCCGCTCCCGCGGCGGTGGCGGAGGAGGACCCCACTCCCGCCGACGGAGAGGTGAACACGGCCCCGCCCTCCGCGCCGGAGGAGACCGACCTGGGAACCCCCGTGGACCCCGACCCGGAGCCGTGGGTCCCCAGCAAGCCCGGCACCGACACCACCGAGGGCGAGTACTGCGGCCCGACCCAGCGCATCTACATCCCCACCAGCAAGGGGACCACGTACCACGCCGGTGTCGGCCCGACGAATTCGAACTACAACGGCACCTCCCGCACCGTCCGCTCGACCTTCACGTCCGAGGTCACCGGCGAGGTCGGCGTCTCCGTCACCGCGGGCCTGGCCACCAGCGTCGACGTGATGATCGCCAAGATCGAGGCCAAGTACGACGTCAACCTCTCCGCCAAGCTGACGGCCAAGCTCGGCAACAGCGTCTCGGTCGACACCCCGCCGAAGAAGACCACCAACGCCAAGTACGGCGTCTACCGGCTCAAGAACACCGGCACCAGCTACACGGCCTACAGCAACTGCACCACCAGCGCCAAGAAGACCGTCACCAGCTACACCCCGCTCAAGGTCGGCTGGTACCTGTGGGAAGGCTGATCCTCCCTCCGGCGGGCGGGCCGCGGCGCACCGCGCCCGGCCTGCTCGCCGGGCTGGCCCTGCTCCTCGGGGCCAGCGCATGCACCCAGGCCCCGGGCGATGCGCACACGCCGGCGGCGGCGCGACCGACACCGTCGGCCACCGCCCCGGCGGCGAAGCTCAGGGCGGAACACATCGACGGCGAGAGCGTTTCACAGGCCCCCAAGCCTCTCGACGGGACGGCTCTGATCAGTGAGGCGGACCGCAGCGGCAATGCCACGCTCCCGATCAAGGGGAAGGTGGCCGAAGGGCGACTGGCCATCCAGGTCACGTGCCAGGGTGAGGGCACGCTCACCGTCTCCCTGACTCCGGGGAGCCTGCAGTTCCCGCTGACCTGCCTCGACCGCGAAACCAGCAGCACGTACAACGAGATTCATCTCAAGCAGGCTCGCGACGGGGCCGCAGTACAGGTCGCTGCGCCCGCCGGTGTCCGGTGGGCCATCACCGTCGAACAGTGAGAAATGGCCTGTCAACACTTTTTCACATGCCGACCATACGAGCCCCGCTGCTTTTCTTTTCGGCTGGCTCTTCGGTGCGTATTGTTTTCAACATTCCGCAGCCGCGGTTTCGCGGCGGCCGGCCTAGAGAATGACGTGCGGCAGGAAGCGGGCGTACTCGTCCGTGACCGGCCCCGCCGATTCGCGGATGCCGAGCCCCGCCGCCTCGTCCTCGACGACCCACGCGCCGAGCACCACCCGGTTGCCGTCGAAGTCGGGCAGCGGGGCCAGGCCCTGGAAGCAGTACCGCTCGTCCTCCTGCGCCACGAACGGCTCGCCGCCCGGTTCATGGAGGGTGACCCCCGCGCCCTCGCGGCCCAGCAGCGGCTTCGCGACGTAGCCGCCCTCCTCCGCCAGCTCGCGCGGACCGTCGAGGTAGGCCGGCAGCAGGTTCGGGTGCTCCGGGAAGAGCTCCCACAGGATCGCCAGCAGCGCCTTGTTGGACAGCAGCATCTTCCACAGCGGCTCGATCCAGCAGGTGGTGCCGGAGCCGCCGCCGTGGTCGTAGGTGCCGAGGACCTGCGGGCCGAACTCGTCGGTGGCCAGCCACTCCCACGGGTAGAGCTTGAAGCAGCCGCGGATGAAACGGAGCCGGTCGTCGACGAACCGGCCCGACAGGCTGTCCCAGCCGATCTGCTCGACGGACAGGGCGTGGGTCTCGATGCCGGCCTGCTCGGCGGTCTCCTGGAGGTAGGCGACCGTCATCAGGTCCTCGCCGAGCTCGTCGGTCTCGGAGTGCGCGAAGTGCAGCGGGCCGGGCGGCAGCAGCTCGGCCTGCCGGCGCCAGGCGTCGACGAGGCGCTCGTGGAGGGAGTTCCACTGGTCGGCGCCGGGGAAGCGCTCCTCCATCCAGAACCACTGGGGGCTGGCCGCCTCCACGAGGGAGGTGGGGGTGTCGGCGTTGTACTCCAGCATCTTGGCCGGGCTGCCGGTGCCGTCGTAGCGCAGGTCGAAACGGCCGTAGAGGGAGGGCTGTTCGGCGCGGCGGCGCCAGGACTCGGCGATCAGCGCGGCCAGCTTCGGGTCGGTGATGCCGAGGTCCGCGAAGCGGTCGTGTTCGACGATGTGCGCGGCCGCGGCCAGGCACATGGCGTGCAGTTCCTCGACGACGTCCTCCAGGGCCTCGACCTCGGGGAGGGAGAAGGAGTAGTACGCGCTCTCGTCCCAGTAGGGGCGCAGGGAGTCGTCGGGGTAGCGGGTGAGGGGGTAGATCAGGCCCTGCTCCTCGACGGTCTTCTGCCAGTCGGGGCGGGGCTCGATGGTGTGCCGCTGCATGGTGGGATCAGCCGCCGCTGGAGCCGGAGCTGGAGTGGCCGCCGATGCCGCCGCGGGTGACGGCGGACTTGTCGAAGCTGCCGCCGGAGACCTTGCCGCTCCTGACGGTGCCGCCGTAGTACCAGGAGCCGCGGCCGCCGCTCTTGCAGTCCTTGCTGTTGAGGTGGTCCAGCGTGGAGCGGGAGGCGCAGCGCTTGTCGGGCTCGTCGCTGCTGCCGCAGGCCACGAGCGTGGCCGCGAGCAGGCCCATGCCGCCGAGGGCCACCGCGCCGGAGCGCATCCGGCGCTGGTTGGTGCTGCTGCTGTCCATGTCTGCTGCTCCCCCTGGGGCCTCGCGTACTGCCGACAGACTAGAGCGGGGCCACCGGCCGATGGAATCCGGCCGTCGCGGGATCCGTGACCTAGAGTCAGTTCGTGCTGATTGGGATGATTTGCGCGCTGGGCGCGGCGGTCTGCTTCGGTACGGCGTCCGTTCTGCAGGCGGTCGCGGCGCGGGCGGCGGAGCCGGGGACGGGGTCCGGGGTGGATCCGGCGCTGCTGCTGCGGGCCGCACGGCAGTGGCGGTACGTGGCGGGGCTCGGGCTGGACGCGGTCGGCTTCGTGCTCCAGATCATCGCGCTGCGCCACATCCCGATCTACGCGGTGGGGGCCGCGCTGGCCGCGAGCCTGGCCGTGACGGCGGTGGTGGCGGCCAGGCTGTTGCGGGTGCGGCTGTCGGGGGTGGAGTGGGGTGCGGTGGGGGTGGTGTGCGCGGGGCTGCTGATGCTGGGGCTGGCGTCCGGGGAGGAGGGCTCGGGGAAGGGCTCCCTCGCCCTGAAGCTGGGGCTGCTGGGGGTGGCGGTGCTGGTGCTGCTGGTGGGCGCGGTGGCGGGGCGGCTCCCGGACCGGTCGCGGGCGCTGGTCCTCGGCTTCGCG
Source organism: Streptomyces sp. NPDC057010 (assembly GCF_042673805.1). Classification (NCBI taxonomy): domain Bacteria; kingdom Bacillati; phylum Actinomycetota; class Actinomycetes; order Kitasatosporales; family Streptomycetaceae; genus Streptomyces; species Streptomyces sp. NPDC057010. Next base: position 6,608 of record NZ_JBHUSC010000105.1, read on the forward strand.
GCGGGGACGGGCTTCGGGGTGGTGGAGGTGGCCGTGCGGCTGCTCGACTCCGTGTGGGACGTACGGAATCCCGCGCTGTACGCGCTGCTGCTGGGCGGAGGTGCGGCGTTCCTGCTCCTCACCTCGGCGTTGCAGCGGGGCTCGGTGACGGCGGCGACGGCGGGCCTGGTGCTGGGCGAGACCATCGCCCCGGCGGTGGTCGGGGTCGCTTGGCTCGGCGACCGCACCCGCGACGGCCTGACCTGGCTGGCCGTGGCCGGCTTCGCCGTAGCCCTGGCCGGCTCCCTGGCCCTGGCCCGCTTCGGCGAACCGTAACCCCTGCGGGGACGCCCCCGGAACCTCGAGCACGGCCCCGCCACCGGGGCCGGCCCCCGGCCCCGCGCCTCAAACGCCGGCGAGGCTGGATCTGCTGCGTGCGGCACCGCTGCCGGGGGCCGGCCCCCGGACCCCCGCTCCTCAAACGCCGGAGGGGCTGGATGTGGTGCGGCGTGGCTGCGCCAGCGCGGCTCAAAGACCCGGGGCTCCGCCCCGGACCCCGCGCCTCAAACGCCGGCGAGGCTGAAATTGCCCTGCGGGCGCTTGGGCGGGCCAAATCCAGCCCCTCCGGCGTTTGAGGAGCGGGGTGCGGGGCGGAGCCCCGGTCTTTGAGGCGCACCTGCGCACATGGGCGGGCAAACTCAGCCCCTCCGG
>NZ_JBHUSC010000106.1:0-7007 GCF_042673805.1 Streptomyces sp. NPDC057010
CGTCCGGGACGGGCTTCGATGTTCGGCGCCCTCGGGGGGTGCTTTGCGGGTCTTCGGTTCGCGCCGAAGTCATCTCGTTTTAGTCCCGGACGACACCCCACCCCGCCCCCGGCCCCGGCTGCGCGGGTCAGGGGTTCGTGCGGCCTCGGCGGAGGAGGGCGAAGCCGAGGGCTGCGGCGCCGGTGGCGGCCAGGCCCGCGCCGCCCGCGATGAGGCCGGCGTTGTTGCTCGGGGTGGCGGGCTCTACGCCCTCCGCGCCGGCCTTTACCCCGCCCCGCGGGGCCTTCGGCGTCGTGCCCTCGGTCCAGGACTTCAGGGTGCCGTCCGGGTTCAGGACGAAGTGCGCGCCGTTGTGCTGCGCGCTGTCGGCCTTCCTGCCGTCCGTCTTCATGGTGTGCCAGACGGCCTTGCCGTTGAGGATGTCGGCCTCGTAGCCGGCCTTGGTCTTGTAGACGCGGGCGTCGAAGCCGGAGCCGCCGGGGTTCTTGTACTCCTTCACGAAGGTGCGGCCCTCCTGCGGCCCCTTCGCGGTCAGGTCGCCGTTGAAAGTGAGCGTGAAGGTGACCCCGTCGATCCTCTGGGTGACCGTCCTGGCCATGCCCTTGCCGTCGTGGCCCTTCAGCGTGCCCTTGCCCTGCCCGTCCTTCGCCACGTCGGCCTCGAAGCCCAGGTTCGAGGTGCGGACGCCGTTCACGTACTCCACCAGGTCGTAAACCTTGCCGGACCAGCCCTTGTCGAACCGGGGACTGCCCACCAGCTCGCGCTTGACCTCCCTCTTCTTCTCCTGCTGCTGCGAGGGGGCGGTCGGGGCGTCGGCCGCGAAGGCGTGGGCGGCCGGGAGGGCCAGGACGGTGACGGCACCTGCTGCGACGGCGGCGGTACGGATGGTGGCGCGCATGGGTTGTTCCCCTCGGTTCGGGTCGGCGTCGACGACGACGTTACGAGGGTCATGTGTTGGTAATACGTCGGCAATGTAACGGTTGTCCGGATAGTCCACTGCGAAGGCGTCAAGGGGTGCGGAAAGCCCTCCCGGCCGGAGCCGGAAGGGCCACGTCATCGCACGGAATCAGCTCAGGCCCCTGCTGCGCTCGCCGATGCGGTCACCCTGCGGAGTCCCGGACCGCTTCAGGGCCGCCTTCGTGTGCGCCCCGCCCTTGACCTTGCTGCGCACCAGACCGTCGAAGCCGTGGCCTGCCGGACGCGGCGGCCGATCCGGCTCCTGGGCCTGGAAGGCCTCCCGGAAGTCCTGCTTCTGCTGCGCCTTGCCCTGATCTCTGCTCATCCCGTCGTCAACTCCCTCGGGAAGCACCCAACCCAATCGGACTACTCGGATCGTATGCACATATAGGGACCAACGCACCCGGACCCGGGCGTAACAATCCGGTGTCCGGTCACGGGCGTGGCGGAGTCGGCCGCTGCGGCACCCCCAGCGCGGCATTGACCAGCTCTTCCGGGCAGGGCGTACCGCGCGGCAGCTGGTACTTCGCCGTGACCCGGTACTCCCCCGGCACCGGCGCCAGCAGTTCCGTCCACACGTCGCCCGTGTCGTCCGGGGCCGCCTTGAACAGGCACCCGGCCGCGTTCGCGTACTCCTTCGGCACGGACCCCCGCGCCTTCGACGCGAAGGACTCCTGCGGCGGCGCCACCGCCTTGCCCGCCCCGTCCACCAGCCCCAGCCACGGCGAGTGCGGGATCCGGACCAGCACCCGCCCGGCCCGCTTCACGTCGATGACGAGCTGGTCGGCGCCCGCCCGCACCACCGTCGCCGGCCCGGACACCAGGTCCGTCGGCGCGTGGACCTTGAAGAGCCGCCAGTTCGCGTCGCCCCACACCTGCTCGAGGTACGGGAGCCCCGCGCCCACCAGCCGCGCCTCGTCCTCCCCGCCCGAGTCCGGCTTGTCCGCGGGCAGCACCACGTAGTGCACGGCCCAGCGCTCCAGCCATTCCCGGTAGCTGTCGGCCGTGAGGCTGTCGTCGTAGAAGAGCGGGTTCCGCTCCAGGTCGGCCTGCCGGTTCCAGCCGCGCGCGAGGTTGACGTACGAGGGGAAGGCGGAGGACTCGCGATGGCTGCTGGCCGGGACCACCTCGACCCGGCCGCGGTCGGCGCCCGCCTTCCGGAGCTGGTCGACGAGCGGGGCCAGCTCCCGGTTCCAGGCCGCCACCGGGGTGGTGCGCACGATGTCCGTGATGCTGTTGGTGGTGATCCAGATGTTCAGGCCGGCGAAGGCCAGCACCAGCGCGTACCAGCGCCGCGAGCGCGGGAGCTCGTACGGGAGGGCCGCGAGGAGCACCGCCCCGCCGAACAGCATGACCAGCCGCGTCACGTTCGAGCCGACCTGGGAGTCGATCGCCCAGGTCAGGAAGGTACCGAAGGCGTAGACGGCCGAGGCGATCCGGACCGTCTTCCACCGCTTGGGTACGAGGAAGAGGATCGCCAGCGCGAACACGAACGGCAGCCACGCCGAGCCCAGCTTCATCGGCTGCGTCCCGGAGAAGGGGAACAGCCAGGCGGACAGCCCGACCACGGCCACCGGCGCCAGCCCCAGCGCGTACGCACCCGGGCGCCGGCCGCTCAGGAACAGCGCGGCGGCGATCACCCCGAGGAAGAGCCCGGCCACCGGACTGGAGGCGGTCGCGAGCCCGGCCAGCGGCGCCGCCGCGGCGGCCTTGGCCCAGCGGCGCTCCGCCCACTTGCGGGGCCAGCAGAAGACGGCGGCGACGGCGCCGAGCGCGAACACCACGCCGAGGCCGAAGGTGACGCGGCCCGACAGGGCGTTGCACAGCAGCCCGAACACCCCGGCCAGGGCGGGCCACAGGGGCTCGCGCACGGCGCCGCGGCAGCGGGTCAGGATCAGCGCGAGCAGCCCGGCCGAGACGGTGCCCGCGACCATCATCGTGGTCCGGACGCCGAGCATGTGCATGAGATACGGGGAGACGACGCTGTACGAGACGGGGTGCATGCCGCCGTACCAGGCGAGGTTGTACGCCGAATCGGGGTGGCGGCCCACGAACTCGGCCCAGGCGTCCTGCGCGGCGAGGTCGCCGCCGCTGTTGGCGAAGCTGAAGAACCAGGCGACGTGGAGCACCCCCGCGAGGAGGGTGGCGACGGCGATGGGGTGGCGGCGGAGCAGGGCGAGGACGCGCCCCCCTGGGCCGGGGTCGCCGCCGGCCGGGGCGGAACCGGGGACGGCGGCGGCAGCGGGGGCCGGCGGGGCGCCGCCCGCCCCGCGTCGGTCCTGCTGCTCAGCGGTGGTCACGGCCGCACTCCCCAACACCTCGGTCCACTACGGTCCCGGTCCCTAGACGCGTTCCGGCGCCCCGAGGTTGCCCGGGGCGCCGGAAACGCGTTCCCGCCGGCCGCCCGGCCGATCAGCCGGGCGGCCGGTCTGGCTGCCGTCAGCCGACGCGCGTCAGCTTGCTGCCGATGCCCGGCGCGGCGAGGTCGCTCTGCAGCGCCACCGGCACCTTCACCTGGCTGGCACCCTCGCCCACGGTGAGCATGCCGATCTCGGTGCCGGCCTTGGCGGTCTGCGGGAGCTTGCCGCCGCCGTCGCCGAGCTTCACGTCCACCGTGAGCGTGGCCCAGCCGACCGCCTGCACGTCGGCGGTGGCGACGACCTTCGTGCGGCCGCCGAGCCCGTCGTCCACGTAGCCCACCACATCACCCTTCTTCACGACGGGCGCGCCTTCGAGGACCTTCTGGGTGGCGATCAGGAGCTGCTTGCTCGCGGCGAGCACGCTGTCGATGATCGGCGGCTTGTGCTGGCCGAGGACGGCTCCGACGATCAGCTGGTTGGTGTTGCCGATCGTCTTCTTGGCGGCGAAGAGGAGGTTTCCGCCGGCCTTCGTCGTCGTACCGGTCTTGATGCCGAGCGAGTCGTTGAACGGGACCAGGCCGTTCCAGTTCCGCCACTCCTTGCCCGAGGGGTCGATCCACTTCGGCTTCTTGGTGATGTCGAGGAGGGTCTCGATCTCGACGAGCTTCAGGCCCAGCTTCACCTGGTCCTCGGCGGTGCTGACCGTGGTCGCGTCCAGGCCGGAGGGGTCGGTGTAGGTGGTGTTGGTCATGCCGAGTTCCTTGGCGGTGTCGTTCATCTTCTTGACGAACGCCTCCTGGGAACCGGAGTCCCAGCGCGCGAGCAGCCGCGCGATGTTGTTGGCCGACGGGATCATGAGGGCCGCGATCGCGTCGTACTCCGAGAGCTTGTCGCCCTCCTTGACCGTGTCGAGGGTGGACTCGTTGTCGGTCGAGTTCTTCTTGCCCTCGGTTTCGGCCGTCTTGTCGACGTCGATCATCGCGCCCTTCTCACCCTTCTTTATGGGGTGGTCGCGCAGGATGATGTACGCCGTCATCGACTTGGTGACGCTCGCGATCGGCACGGGCTTCTGCTCGCCGGACTGGCCGATCGTGCCGAGGCCGGCGGCGGCCATGTAGGCCTGGCCCTCGCTGGGCCAGGGCAGCTCGGGCTTGAAGCCGCCGAAGGTGTACGAGGACTGCGCGGTCATCACGAGCTTCGGCTCGGGCAGCGGGCGCACCAGCTGCACGACGGCGAGGATGATCGCCAGGAGCACGGCGAGCGGGAAGTAGATCTTGAACCGCCGGATGGCGGTGCGCATCGGGCTCGGCGGCGGGGGCGGGTTGTTGGTGAGGTCCGCCAGCATGTCGAGCGGCGGCTTGGGCGGCAGCGGCTGCTGGGTGGTCCGCGAGTTCAGCTCCGCGGAGGACGGGGCGGCCGGGGCCTTCGGCTGCGCCTGTGCCTGTGCCTGTGCCTGCGGCTGGCCCGGCTCGTCGGTCCGCAGCGGTACGAAGGTGCTCGCCTTGGGCTTGACGGCCCGGAAGGCGGCGGTGCGCTCGGAGTCGGCCGACTCCACGTCCCCGGAACCGGAATCCGCCCTCGGCAGCCGGAACGCCCCGGCGCGCTCCCGGGCGGAAGCCGTGTCGCCGCCGCCCGGCTTGGCCGGCGCGGAACCGGGCTTCGGGGCCCGGAACACGGCGGTGCGCTCCGAGTCGTCCGACTCCGAACCGGAATCGGCGGGCTCCTCCTTGGCGGCGCCAGCGGGGGCCGGCTTCGCCGGGCGGTCGGAATCGGCGGGCTTCCCCTTGTCAGCCTCGGCGGCCGGCTTAACGGCCCGGAACACGGCAGTGCGCTCCGAGTCGTCCGCCCCCGAACCGGAATCGGCGGGCTCCTCCTTGGCGGCCTCAGCCGCGGCCGGCTTCGGGGTCCGGAACACGGCGGTGCGCTCCGAGTCCGCCGGCTCCGTAGCCGGAACTGGGCGGTCCGCCGAAGCGGAACCCTGCGCGGGGCGCGCGGAGTCATCCGGCTTCGCACCGGAAGCGGCCGGCTGCACGGTCCGGAACACGGCAGTGCGCTCCGAGTCCGCGGACTCCACGGCGGAGCCGTCGGGCTTCGCGTCGGCGGGGGCGTCCGGTACGGAAGCGGAAGGCTTCGTGGCGCGGAACGAGGTGGTGCGCTCGCCGGCGTCCGGCTTCGACGGCCGGTCCACGGATTCGGCGGGCGTTTCCACCCGTCCGGAGGACACGGCGGGGTCGGGCACGGCCTTGGACCCCGTTGTCGCGCCGCCCGGCTCCGCGTCCGGCTCCGCGTCGGATCCGTCGGCCGTGGCAACCCAAGCCGCCACCGCGTCCCGCAGAGGGTCCCGCTTCCCGGCATCCGCGTCCGCGTCGACGTCGGAACCGGAACCGGCCGCGGAACCAACACCGCCTTCGGCACCGGCACCGGCACCCTCAGCGGCACGGGCGGCGCCACCGGCATCGGCGTCACCACCGGAGGTCGAACCGGCCGCGGAACCGACACCGTCCTCGGCGCCGGAACCCGCCGCGGGAGCGGCATCCGTGCCGGCGCGGTCGTCAGCGGAACGGCCACCCCCACCCGCAGCGGGAGCGCCACCGGCGTGGTCCCTCGGCCGGAGCACCGACAGCCTCGGGTCGCGCCCCTCGGAGGACTCCGCAGCCCCCGGCACACCTTCATCTACCGACTTGTCGGGGGACTCGCCCGCCACCAGTTCCTCCTCCATCGCCGCCACGTCCGGCTGTCCGAATGTCTAACAGTGTCCCGTCTAGGGGGCATCGCCCACGTGCTAGACGAGAACGACATAGCTGCGGGTTCCCCCACAAAGCGGCCACGCGCTCTCGACAGATGAATGTGAGAGGCGTCACCCTGTCACTCATCCACGCGGGGAGGCATGGATGGGCAGGAGCCGCAGAACAATTCCGGAGGAGCTTCTGCTGCTCGCCTTGGACCCGGCCACGGGTACCACGGCGCAGCCGCAGTCGCTCGACCTCGGCCTGGCCGGGGCACAGCTAGTGGAGCTGGCTCTGGCAGGACGGATAGCCCCTGACGGGGATCGTATCGCCGTGGTGATGCCACGGCCGACAGGAGATCCGACTCTGGACTCCGCACTGGAACTGCTGCGCAGGCGCGGCAGCCCGGTTCGGGCCGTCCACTGGATCGGCGGACCCCGGCTGGGGCTCCGCCAGATTTACCTCGCTCATCTGGAGCGCTGCGGCATGGTCCATGCCGTCGCGGGACAGATGTGCGGGGTGTTGCCGACGACTCGCTACCAGGCGACGGACACGGCGATCAGCCGGGAGATCCGTGCCCGGCTGGACAGCGCGATCCGCACCGGCGTGCCGCCGGACCCGCGGACCGCGGCGCTCGCCGCACTGGCCCACGCGGTCGGACTCGGCAAGCACCTGTACCCCGGCAACGAGGGGCGGTCGTCCAGGTCCCGGCTGCGGGACCTGATCCGGCACGACCCGATGGGCGGACTCGTGGCGCACGCCGTGATGGACGTCCAGAACGGTGTGGCCGCACAGCCCCGCCGTGACCGCGCTCCGGCACCGCCGGCCGCCCGGGCCACGGCAGGCAGCGTCCCGCTGCAGCCGCGCCGGACCGGTGCGATGGCCCGCGCGGCCGCGCACTGATCGAGCTCCACCCGAGCTGACCCCGAGCACCGGCACCACCGGCACCGGGCCGCCCATCAGC
>NZ_JBHUSC010000107.1:0-6280 GCF_042673805.1 Streptomyces sp. NPDC057010
ATTCATTACTATAATTAGTATGAACGCCGAATGTGACAGCGCAATGTCACCGATTACTCCAGTGGGAGCTAAGTATAAATGTTCTTTAAAAATTAACAGCCGATAAGTGTGGGCGCTTGATGGCAGCGAGCTGATCCTCGGATCAGATAGCGAAAGTATCAAGAGTCTCACACTAAAGTAAGTCAGGTTTATGAAGTGATTCATATTCCTGTCAGCTTTGAGTGAGCGACCGGTTCTTAACTGAACCGAAAACAGTAACAGGTTTAAACTGAAGAGTTTGATCCTGGCTCAGATTGAACGCTGGCGGCATGCCTTACACATGCAAGTCGAACGGCAGCACGGGTGCTTGCACCTGGTGGCGAGTGGCGAACGGGTGAGTAATACATCGGAACATGTCCTGTAGTGGGGGATAGCCCGGCGAAAGCCGGATTAATACCGCATACGATCTACGGATGAAAGCGGGGGACCTTCGGGCCTCGCGCTATAGGGTTGGCCGATGGCTGATTAGCTAGTTGGTGGGGTAAAGGCCTACCAAGGCGACGATCAGTAGCTGGTCTGAGAGGACGACCAGCCACACTGGGACTGAGACACGGCCCAGACTCCTACGGGAGGCAGCAGTGGGGAATTTTGGACAATGGGCGAAAGCCTGATCCAGCAATGCCGCGTGTGTGAAGAAGGCCTTCGGGTTGTAAAGCACTTTTGTCCGGAAAGAAATCCTTGGCTCTAATACAGTCGGGGGATGACGGTACCGGAAGAATAAGCACCGGCTAACTACGTGCCAGCAGCCGCGGTAATACGTAGGGTGCGAGCGTTAATCGGAATTACTGGGCGTAAAGCGTGCGCAGGCGGTTTGCTAAGACCGATGTGAAATCCCCGGGCTCAACCTGGGAACTGCATTGGTGACTGGCAGGCTAGAGTATGGCAGAGGGGGGTAGAATTCCACGTGTAGCAGTGAAATGCGTAGAGATGTGGAGGAATACCGATGGCGAAGGCAGCCCCCTGGGCCAATACTGACGCTCATGCACGAAAGCGTGGGGAGCAAACAGGATTAGATACCCTGGTAGTCCACGCCCTAAACGATGTCAACTAGTTGTTGGGGATTCATTTCCTTAGTAACGTAGCTAACGCGTGAAGTTGACCGCCTGGGGAGTACGGTCGCAAGATTAAAACTCAAAGGAATTGACGGGGACCCGCACAAGCGGTGGATGATGTGGATTAATTCGATGCAACGCGAAAAACCTTACCTACCCTTGACATGGTCGGAATCCTGCTGAGAGGCGGGAGTGCTCGAAAGAGAACCGGCGCACAGGTGCTGCATGGCTGTCGTCAGCTCGTGTCGTGAGATGTTGGGTTAAGTCCCGCAACGAGCGCAACCCTTGTCCTTAGTTGCTACGCAAGAGCACTCTAAGGAGACTGCCGGTGACAAACCGGAGGAAGGTGGGGATGACGTCAAGTCCTCATGGCCCTTATGGGTAGGGCTTCACACGTCATACAATGGTCGGAACAGAGGGTTGCCAACCCGCGAGGGGGAGCTAATCCCAGAAAACCGATCGTAGTCCGGATTGCACTCTGCAACTCGAGTGCATGAAGCTGGAATCGCTAGTAATCGCGGATCAGCATGCCGCGGTGAATACGTTCCCGGGTCTTGTACACACCGCCCGTCACACCATGGGAGTGGGTTTTACCAGAAGTGGCTAGTCTAACCGCAAGGAGGACGGTCACCACGGTAGGATTCATGACTGGGGTGAAGTCGTAACAAGGTAGCCGTATCGGAAGGTGCGGCTGGATCACCTCCTTTCCAGAGCTATCTCGCAAAGTTGAGCGCTCACGCTTATCGGCTGTAAATTTAAAGACAGACTCAGGGGTCTGTAGCTCAGTCGGTTAGAGCACCGTCTTGATAAGGCGGGGGTCGTTGGTTCGAATCCAACCAGACCCACCACCGTCTTGTGTGGCGGTACACCCTGAGGCAAATCTGTACTCATGGGGGCATAGCTCAGCTGGGAGAGCACCTGCTTTGCAAGCAGGGGGTCGTCGGTTCGATCCCGTCTGCCTCCACCAATCACCAACGCTAAGGGCTTGGTTCAGACACTGAACCGAGAATTTTGCATTGGCGATTGAGCCAGTCAGAGTGATACGTAGTATGTATCGGCTGTCGTTCTTTAACAATCTGGAAGAAGTAAGTAATTTGGATAGCGGAAGCGTCTTGAGATGGACGTGGAAACTATCCGGGTTGTGATTGTATCGATGTATCTCAAGATGATTCGAACTCTATGTTTGACTCAATTTGGAATACGGCACAACGCGAGAACTCAACCTGTAACGAGACAGACTCGTTATAGGGTCAAGCGAACAAGTGCATGTGGTGGATGCCTTGGCGATCACAGGCGATGAAGGACGCGGTAGCCTGCGAAAAGCTACGGGGAGCTGGCAAACAAGCTTTGATCCGTAGATGTCCGAATGGGGAAACCCACTCCTTTTGGAGTATCCATGGCTGAATACATAGGCCATGCGAAGAGACGGCGGTGAACTGCCACAACTAAGTACCCGCAGGAAAAGAAATCCCCCGAGATTCCCAAAGTAGTGGCGAGCGAAATGGGATGAGCCTTGCACTCTTTATTTGTATTGTTAGCCGAACGCTCTGGAAAGTGCGGCCATAGCAGGTGATAGCCCTGTAGGCGAAAACAGTATGAAAGAACTAGGTGTGCGACAAGTAGGGCGGGACACGTGAAATCCTGTCTGAAGATGGGGGGACCATCCTCCAAGGCTAAATACTCGTGATCGACCGATAGTGAACCAGTACCGTGAGGGAAAGGCGAAAAGAACCCCGGGAGGGGAGTGAAATAGATCCTGAAACCGCATGCATACAAACAGTCGGAGCCTCGTAAGGGGTGACGGCGTACCTTTTGTATAATGGGTCAGCGACTTACGTTCAGTAGCAAGCTTAACCGTATAGGGCAGGCGTAGCGAAAGCGAGTCCGAATAGGGCGTTCAGTTGCTGGGCGTAGACCCGAAACCAGGTGATCTATCCATGGCCAGGATGAAGGTGCGGTAACACGTACTGGAGGTCCGAACCCACTAACGTTGAAAAGTTAGGGGATGAGCTGTGGATAGGGGTGAAAGGCTAAACAAACCTGGAAATAGCTGGTTCTCTCCGAAAACTATTTAGGTAGTGCCTCGTGTCTCACCTTCGGGGGTAGAGCACTGTCATGGTTGGGGGGTCTATTGCAGATTACCCCGCCATAGCAAACTCCGAATACCGAAGAGTGCAATCACGGGAGACAGACATCGGGTGCTAACGTCCGGTGTCAAGAGGGAAACAACCCAGACCGCCAGCTAAGGTCCCCAAATATAGCTAAGTGGGAAACGAAGTGGGAAGGCTAAAACAGTCAGGAGGTTGGCTTAGAAGCAGCCACCCTTTAAAGAAAGCGTAATAGCTCACTGATCGAGTCGTCCTGCGCGGAAGATGTAACGGGGCTAAGCTATATACCGAAGCTGCGGATGCGAGCTTTGCTCGCATGGTAGGAGAGCGTTCCGTAAGCCTGCGAAGGTGCCTTGTAAAGGGTGCTGGAGGTATCGGAAGTGCGAATGCTGACATGAGTAGCGATAAAGGGGGTGAAAGGCCCCCTCGCCGTAAGCCCAAGGTTTCCTACGCAACGTTCATCGGCGTAGGGTGAGTCGGCCCCTAAGGCGAGGCAGAAATGCGTAGCTGATGGGAAGCAGGTCAATATTCCTGCACCATTGTTAGATGCGATGGGGGGACGGATCGCGGAAGGTTGTCCGGGTGTTGGAAGTCCCGGTCGCTGCATTGGAGAAGGCACTTAGGCAAATCCGGGTGCGGAATTCAAGGGTGTGGCGCGAGCTCCTTAGGGAGCGAAGCAATTGGAAGTGGTTCCAAGAAAAGCCTCTAAGCTTCAGTCTAACGATGACCGTACCGCAAACCGACACAGGTGGGCGAGATGAGTATTCTAAGGCGCTTGAGAGAACTCGGGAGAAGGAACTCGGCAAATTGGTACCGTAACTTCGGGATAAGGTACGCCCTTGTAGCTTGACTGGCTCGCGCCAGAAGGGTGAAGGGGTTGCAATAAACTGGTGGCTGCGACTGTTTAATAAAAACACAGCACTCTGCAAACACGAAAGTGGACGTATAGGGTGTGACGCCTGCCCGGTGCCGGAAGATTAAATGATGGGGTGCAAGCTCTTGATTGAAGTCCCGGTAAACGGCGGCCGTAACTATAACGGTCCTAAGGTAGCGAAATTCCTTGTCGGGTAAGTTCCGACCTGCACGAATGGCGTAACGATGGCCACACTGTCTCCTCCCGAGACTCAGCGAAGTTGAAGTGTTTGTGATGATGCAATCTACCCGCGGCTAGACGGAAAGACCCCATGAACCTTTACTGTAGCTTTGCATTGGACTTTGAACCGATCTGTGTAGGATAGGTGGGAGGCTATGAAACCGGAACGCTAGTTTCGGTGGAGCCGTCCTTGAAATACCACCCTGGTTTGTTTGAGGTTCTAACCTTGGCCCGTGATCCGGGTCGGGGACAGTGCATGGTAGGCAGTTTGACTGGGGCGGTCTCCTCCCAAAGCGTAACGGAGGAGTACGAAGGTACGCTAGGTACGGTCGGAAATCGTGCTGATAGTGCAATGGCATAAGCGTGCTTAACTGCGAGACCGACAAGTCGAGCAGGTGCGAAAGCAGGTCATAGTGATCCGGTGGTTCTGTATGGAAGGGCCATCGCTCAACGGATAAAAGGTACTCTGGGGATAACAGGCTGATACCGCCCAAGAGTTCATATCGACGGCGGTGTTTGGCACCTCGATGTCGGCTCATCTCATCCTGGGGCTGTAGCCGGTCCCAAGGGTATGGCTGTTCGCCATTTAAAGAGGTACGTGAGCTGGGTTTAGAACGTCGTGAGACAGTTTGGTCCCTATCTGCCGTGGGCGTTGGATATTTGAAGGGGGCTGCTCCTAGTACGAGAGGACCGGAGTGGACGAACCTCTGGTGTACCGGTTGTCACGCCAGTGGCATCGCCGGGTAGCTATGTTCGGAAGAGATAACCGCTGAAAGCATCTAAGCGGGAAACTCGCCTTAAGATGAGATATCCCTGGGGACTAGATCCCCTTGAAGGGTCGTTCGAGACCAGGACGTTGATAGGTCAGGTGTGTAAGCGCAGTAATGCGTTCAGCTAACTGATACTAATTGCCCGTAAGGCTTGATCCTATAACAAGTCTGCCTTGTAGATCTGCGCCGTGCGACAGCACCGGCTGCGATCCAAAGCGACAAGTTGGATTCTCGTGTGTGATACACACAACTCAAGATTACTGCTTCTTCCAGGATTGGTTGTGCTGCGAAGCCAGCGCAACAACCCTCTTTGCCTGATGACCATAGCGAGTCGGTCCCACCCCTTCCCATCCCGAACAGGACCGTGAAACGACTCTACGCCGATGATAGTGCGGATTCCCGTGTGAAAGTAGGTAATCGTCAGGCTCCCTAAGCCAGAAACCCCCGCCCGAAAGGCGGGGGTTTTTGCATTTCAGCGACGGAAATGCGTGTGAAGCGGGCAAGGCCCGATTCATTTGAAATCAGAGAGCATCACTCGCTTGCCAAGAATTCTTGTTGGCTGGCGATCAGCGATGCGCCACATGCAGTCTTCATCCCGTCCAGCGCAACGGCGCGGCCTTCAATAGTGTACTGGCTGGAGCCCTGAACGATCGGGTAAGCTTTCAACTTATGGGTCTGCTTTCAGGTTGTGCTATCTACGTGTCGGGTGTCGTAAATGTTGAAAAGTCGCCCCATTGAATTTATTGGAGTTTTTCACTAACTCTGTCACGGCGTTTCGAGCTTTTTGACGCGAATAGTGAAAAAACTCGGCAGTCACGCCACAAAACGTGAAAATTTTTGCGGGTGGACCGCAGAGGCTCGCGGCACAAGGCTCTGCGCCGCGCGACCGGAGAGTGGAACTGAAAATCTGCGAGGGTGGGACGCCGCGTCCCGCGAGCTGGCTTCAACTGACCCTGGCCCCGAACACGGCCGACCCCATTGTGAATCCTCTGTGGAGTACGGCCATGAAATCGGATCGGATCTGTGCCGCCTGCGGCACACCCTTCACTCCGCTCTCACACATCCCTCATCAACGCTTTTGCTCGGCCAAGGCATGCCAGCGTGCTCGCCGGCGTGCATGGCAGCACCAGCGCATGCGAGTCGATCCCGACTATCGCGAGAACCAGATCCGCGCCCAGGCCAGCTGGCGGGCCCGACATCCTGACTACTGGCGGCACT
>NZ_JBHUSC010000108.1:0-6032 GCF_042673805.1 Streptomyces sp. NPDC057010
GGGAAGCGCGGCCGCCGCCGTGCGTACGGACGCGAGGGGCCGTCAGGCGCCCATGGCGTGCAGGCCGCCGTCCACGTGGACGATCTCGCCGGTGGTCTTCGGGAACCAGTCCGACAGCAGCGCGACGACACCGCGGCCCGTGGGCTCCGGGTCGCTCATGTCCCACTCCAGCATGGACCGGTGGTTCCAGGTGTCCGCCAGGTCCGAGAAGCCCGGGATGGACTTCGCGGCCATCGAGCCGAGCGGGCCGGCCGAGACCAGGTTGCAGCGGATGTTCTCCTTGCCCAGGTCACGGGCGAGGTAGCGGCTGGTGGCCTCCAGCGCGGCCTTGGCCGGGCCCATCCAGTCGTACTGCGGCCACGCGAACTGCGCGTCGAAGGTGAGGCCGACGACGGCCGCGCCCTCCGCCGGGAAGAGCGGCTTGCAGGCCATGGTCAGCGACTTCAGCGAGAACGCCGAGACGTGCATGGCGGTGGCGACCGACTCGAACGGGGTGTTCAGGAAGTTGCCGCCGAGGGCGTCCTGCGGCGCGAAGCCGATGGAGTGCACGACGCCGTCGAGGCCGCCGAGCTCGTCGCGGACGAGGCCCTCCAGGCGGGCCAGGTGCTCGTCGTTGGTGACGTCGAGCTCGATCACCTTGACCGGCTTGGGCAGCTTCTTGGCGATGCGCTCGGTCAGCGACGGGCGCGGCCACGCGGTGAGGATGACCTCGGCGCCCTGCTCCTGGGCCAGCCTGGCGGTGTGGAAAGCGATGGAGGACTCCATCAGCACACCGGTGATGAGGATGCGCTTGCCCTCGAGAATTCCGCTCATGGTGATCAGTGACCCATGCCCAATCCGCCGTCAACGGGAATGACGGCTCCTGTGATGTACGCGGCGTCGTCGGACGCCAGGAAGCTCACGGCTGCCGCGATCTCCTCGGGCTGCGCGTAGCGGCCGAGCGGCACCTGGCCCACGATGCCCGCGCGCTGCTCGTCGGTGAGCACCTTAGTCATGTCCGTGTCGACGAACCCGGGGGCGACCACGTTGAAGGTGATGTTGCGGGAGCCGAGCTCGCGGGCGAGGGAGCGGGCGAAGCCGACCAGCGCGGCCTTGGAGGCGGCGTAGTTGGCCTGGCCGGCCGAGCCCAGCAGTCCGACGACCGAGGAGATCAGGACGACGCGGCCCTTCTTGGCGCGGAGCATGCCGCGGTTCGCGCGCTTGACCACCCGGAAGGTGCCGGTGAGGTTCGTGTCGACGACCGAGGCGAAGTCCTCCTCGGACATCCGCATCAGCAGGGTGTCCTTGGTGATGCCGGCGTTGGCCACCAGCACCTCGACCGCGCCGTGCGCGTCCTCGATCTGCTTGTAGGCCTGCTCCACCTGCTCGGAGTCCGTGATGTCGCAGCGGACCGCCAGGACGCCGAGCGCGGCGAGCTCCGCGGGCGGCTCACCCGACCGGTACGTGATCGCGACCTTGTCGCCGGCCTCCGCGAAGGCTCGGGCGATGGCGAGGCCGATGCCCCGGTTACCTCCGGTGACGAGAACCGAGCGGCTCAACGGATCACCCTTTCGCTAGCGGTCTGAATACCGAAAACCTATAGGTCGCATCCCTCGTACGGAGAATCGACCTCCGACAGGGCCTTGCGACGGGCTCTGTCGAGTCCCTACAGAAAGATGTAGGCACAAGGGCCCCGAGCGCGACATGATCGGGGCGACCGGCTCCGACCCCGGGAGGACTTCCGTGCCCCATTCCATCGACGCGGCCTTCACCGCGCTCCCCTTGCGGGCGCTCGCCGACGCGGCGCTCGCCCGGGCGCGCGCGCTGGGCGCCGAGCACGCCGATTTCCGGCTGGAGCGGATCCGCAGCGCCTCCTGGCGGCTGCGCGACGCCAAGCCCTCCGGCGGGTCCGACACCACCGACCTCGGCTACGCGGTGCGGGTGGTGCACGGGGGCAGCTGGGGCTTCGCCTCCGGTGTGGACCTGACCATGGACGCCGCGGCCCGGGTGGCCTCGCAGGCCGTGGCCATGGCGAAGCTGTCGGCCCAGGTGATCAAGGCGGCCGGTTCCGACGAACGCGTGGAACTGGCCGAGGAGCCGGTGCACGCGGAGCGCACCTGGATCTCCGCCTACGACGTGAACCCCTTCGACGTGCCGGACGCGGAGAAGGCGGCGCTGCTCGCCGACTGGAGCGCCCGGCTGCTGGCGGCCGACGCGGTCGCGCACGTCGACGCCTCGCTGCTGGCCGTGCACGAGAACAAGTTCTACGCGGACACCGCGGGCACCTCGACCACGCAGCAGCGGGTGCGGATCCACCCGCAGCTCACGGCGGTCGCCGTGAACGAGGTCACCGGCGAGTTCGACTCGATGCGCACCATCGCCCCGCCCGCCGGACGCGGCTGGGAGTACCTGACGGGCACCGGCTGGGACTGGAACTCCGAGCTGGAGCAGATCCCCGGACTGCTCGACGAGAAGATGCGCGCGCCGAGCGTGGAGGCGGGGCGCTACGACCTGGTGGTCGACCCCTCCAACCTGTGGCTGACCATCCACGAGTCCATCGGCCACGCCACCGAGCTGGACCGGGCGCTGGGCTACGAGGCGGCGTACGCGGGGACCTCCTTCGCCACCTTCGACCAGCTGGGCAAGCTCAGGTACGGCTCCCCGATCATGAACGTGACGGGTGACCGCACCGCCGAGCACGGGCTGGCCACCATCGGCTTCGACGACGAGGGCGTCGAGGCGCAGAGCTGGGACCTGGTCAAGGACGGCACCCTGGTCGGCTACCAGCTGGACCGGCGGATCGCGAAGCTGACCGGCCTCGGACGCTCCAACGGCTGCGCCTACGCCGACTCCCCCGGGCACGTGCCCGTACAGCGCATGGCGAACGTGTCGCTCCAGCCGGATCCGGGCGGGCTGTCCACCGAGGACCTGATCGGCGGGGTGGAGCGCGGGATCTACGTGGTCGGCGACCGCTCGTGGTCGATCGACATGCAGCGCTACAACTTCCAGTTCACCGGGCAGCGGTTCTTCCGCATCGAGAACGGCCGGCTGGCCGGGCAGCTGCGCGACGTCGCCTACCAGGCCACGACCACCGAGTTCTGGGGCTCGATGGAGAAGGTGGGCGGTCCCCAGACCTACGTCCTGGGCGGCGCCTTCAACTGCGGAAAGGCCCAGCCGGGCCAGGTCGCGGCGGTCTCGCACGGCTGCCCCTCCGCCCTGTTCCGCGACGTGAACATCCTGAACACCACGCAGGAGGCCGGCCGATGAGCACGCTTTCGAACGGACGCACCAAGCCGCACGAGATCGTCGAGCGGGCCCTGGAGCTGTCCACCGCCGACGGCTGCGTCGTCATCGCCGACGAGGAATCGACGGCGAACCTGCGCTGGGCGGGCAACGCCCTGACGACGAACGGCGTCACCCGCGGCCGGACCCTGACCGTCATCGCGACGGTCGACGGCAAGGAGGGCACGGCCTCGGGGGTCGTCTCGCGCTCCGCCGTCACCGCCGCGGACCTGGAGCCTCTGGTACGGGCCGCCGAGGCGGCCGCGCGCGGCGCGGGGCCGGCCGAGGACGCCCAGCCGCTGGTGACGGGGACCCCGGCCTCGCCGGACTTCACCGACGCCCCCGCCGAGACCTCCTCGGCGGTGTTCGCGGACTTCGCCCCGGCCCTCGGCGAGGCCTTCGCCCGGGCCCGCGCGGGCGGCCGGGAGCTGTACGGCTTCGCCAACCACGAGCTGGTGTCCACGTACGTCGGCACCTCGACGGGCCTGCGGCTGCGCCACGACCAGCCCAAGGGCACCCTGGAGCTCAACGCCAAGAGCCCCGACATGCAGCGCTCCGCCTGGGCCGGCCGCGCCACCCGGGACTTCAAGGACGTGGACCCGACCGTGCTGGACGCGGAGCTCGCCGTACGCCTGGGCTGGGCGGAACGGAAGATCGAGCTGCCCGCCGGGCGGTACGAGACGCTGCTGCCACCGACGGCCGTGGCCGACCTGCTGATCTACCAGATGTGGTCGGCGGCGGCGCGGGACGCGGTGGAGGGCCGGACGGTCTTCTCCAAGCCCGGCGGCGGCACCCGGCTCGGCGAGAAGCTCTCCGAGCTGCCCCTGACCCTGCGCAGCGACCCGAACGCGCCGGGCCTGGAGTCGGCGCCGTTCGTGGTCGCGCACAGCTCGGGCGACGACGCCTCGGTGTTCGACAACGGCCTGCCGGTCCCGGCGACCGAGTGGATCAGCGGCGGCGAGCTGGCCCGGCTGACCACGACCCGGCACACCGCCGGGCTGACGGGGCTGCCGCTCTCCCCCGCCTTCGGGAACCTGATCCTGGACGGGGGCGGCGACCGGTCGCTGGAGGAGATGGTGGCGACCACCGAGCGGGGCCTGCTGCTGACCTGCCTCTGGTACATCCGCGAGGTCGACCCGGCCACCCTGCTGCTCACGGGCCTGACCCGGGACGGCGTCTACCTGGTGGAGAACGGGCAGGTCACGGGGCAGGTCAACAATTTCCGGTTCAACGAGTCCCCGGTGGACCTGCTGTCGCGGGCCACCGAGGCGGGCCGGACCGAGAAGACCCTGCCGCGTGAATGGGGCGACTGGTTCACCAGGGCCGCGATGCCGGCGCTCCGTATCCCGGATTTCAACATGAGTTCGGTCAGCAAGGGCGTCTGACGCACCTAGACTGACCTTGGCAATTCCCGAATATCAAAGGAGTCGAGAGACCGTGACGGACATCGTCGACGAACTGAAGTGGCGCGGGCTGTTCGCCCAGTCCACCGACGAAGAAGCCCTTCGCAAGGCGTTCGCGGACGGTCCGGTCACGTTCTATTGCGGCTTCGACCCGACGGCCGCCTCGCTGCACGTGGGGCACCTGGTCCAGGTGCTCACCGTGCGCCGGCTCCAGCAGGCCGGGAACCGGCCGCTGGCGCTGGTCGGCGGGGCCACCGGGCAGATCGGCGACCCGCGGCCGACCGCGGAGCGGACCCTGCACGACCCGGAGACCATCGCGAACTGGGTGACGCGGCTGCGCTCCCAGATCGAGCCGTTCCTGTCCTTCGAGGGCGAGAACGCGGCGGTCATGGTGAACAACCTGGACTGGACGGCGGGCATGTCCGCCATCGAGTTCCTCCGGGACATCGGCAAGCACTTCCGCGTCAACAAGATGCTGACGAAGGACTCGGTCGCCAAGCGGCTCGACTCCGACCAGGGCATCAGCTACACCGAGTTCAGCTACCAGATCCTGCAGGGCATGGACTTCCTGGAGCTGTACCGGCGCCACGGCTGCGTGCTCCAGCAGGGCGGTTCCGACCAGTGGGGCAACCTGACGGCCGGTCTCGACCTGATCCACCGTCTGGAGCCGGGCGCGGTCGTGCACGCGCTGGCGACCCCGCTGATGGTCAAGGCGGACGGCACCAAGTTCGGCAAGTCCGAGAGCGGCGCCGTCTGGCTCGACCCGGAGATGACCACCCCGTACGCGTTCTACCAGTTCTGGCTGAACGTGGACGACCGGGACATCTCCACCTACATGCGGATCCTGTCCTTCCGTAGCCGTGAGGAGCTGGAGGAGCTGGAGGCGCAGACCGCCGAGCGGCCGCAGGCGCGCGCCGCGCAGCGGGCGCTGGCGGAGGAGCTGACGACGCTGGTGCACGGCGCCGACCAGTGCTCCGCCGTGATCGCCGCGTCGAAGGCGCTGTTCGGTCAGGGCGAGCTGGCGGACCTGGACGAGGCCACCCTGGCCGCCGCCCTGTCCGAGCTGCCGCACGCCCAGGTGGCGGAGCTCGGCCTGGTCGTGGACCTGTTCGCGGAGACCGGCCTGGTCGCGAGCAAGTCGGCGGGCCGCCGGACCGTGAAGGAGGGCGGGGCCTACGTGAACAACGCGAAGGTCACGGCCGAGGACGCGGTTCCCGCCAAGGAGGACCTGCTGCACGGCCGCTGGCTGGTGCTGCGCCGGGGCAAGAAGAACCTGGCCGCGGTCGAGGTCACCGGCGCCTGACGCGCCGCGGGACGCGGGACGCGCGAACACATCACGGCGGAGGGGCCGGCCGGACACCGTTGTCC
>NZ_JBHUSC010000109.1:0-5985 GCF_042673805.1 Streptomyces sp. NPDC057010
CAGAGCCCCCCGGGCCCCGCGAGGGGCCCGGGGGGCTCTCCCGTTCCCGCCCGGCGTCCGGCGGCCCCTCAAGGCCCTTGACGGTCCCTCAAAGCGCCTCAGGCGCCTCAAGCGCCGCGAGCGGCACAGGCGCCCGGGAGGCCCGGGAACAGGCCGAAGGGCGGCCGCCCCGCCCGGGGTGGCCGCCCTTCGCCGTTCTGCGTACTGCTGCGCGCACTTCCTGCGCGCTACTGCCGTTCCAAAGGCCTGTGCGGCCTTCGGCGCCGGGGCAGGACTACTTGCCCTTGGCGGCTTCCTTGAGCTTGGAGCCCGCGGAGACCTTCACGCTGTAGCCGGCCGGGATCTGGATGGGGTCGCCGGTCTGCGGGTTGCGCGCGGTGCGAGCGGCACGGTGGGTGCGCTCGAAGGTCAGGAAGCCGGGGATGGTGACCTTCTCGTCGCCCTTGGCGACAATCTCGCCGACGGTCTCGGCGAGCGCGGCCAGAACGGCGTCGGCGTCCTTGCGGGTCACCTCGGCGCGCTCGGACAGAGCGGCCACCAGCTCACTGCGGTTCATGTTGTACTCCCGTGTTCAACTTGCCTTAGAGGCGTGAGATCGAAGCCGATGCTGCCAGGGCCCTCGGACAGTCCCCGGACCCGGGTCTGAACGTCAGACCCTCTCGCCCGGTTACGCATCCTGCCCCCACCAGCGGCGGGAAAGCCAATCCGGCACCCGCCGGGGTCACACGAAAAGCGCCACAGTCACGCCGCGGTGACGCTCCGTCCACGCCCTCGCTCACACGCCCCTGTGGACCGCAGACCTCGCGGGCATCCCCGCAACCCTAGAGGCGGCCCGGCGGGCCCGCATCTCGCGACGCGCCGGTATCAGGCGGCCGTGAGCGCGCTCACAGCGGTCGTCACCCGGCCGTGGCGGCCTTGCGGACGGCACCCGCGACCGCACCCGCGACCTTGTCGTTGAACACCGACGGGATGATGTAGTTCGCGTTCAGCTCGTCCTCGCCGACGACGTCGGCCAGGGCGGTCGCGGCGGCCAGCATCATGTCCGTGTTCACGGTGCGGGACTGGGCGTCCAGCAGGCCGCGGAAGACGCCCGGGAAGACCAGCACGTTGTTGATCTGGTTCGGGAAGTCGGAACGGCCGGTGGCCACGACGGCGGCGGTCTGGCGGGCGACGGCCGGGTCCACCTCGGGGTCCGGGTTCGCGAGCGCGAACACGATCGCGCCTTCGGCCATCGCGGCGACGTCCTCGCCGGAGAGCACGTTGGGGGCCGAGACGCCGATGAAGACGTCGGCGCCGACCACGGCCTCCTTCAGAGTGCCCGTGTAGCCCTCGGGGTTGGTGTTGTCGGCGATCCAGCGCAGCGGGGAGTCCTCGTGCGCGTCGACGAGGTCGGGGCGGCCGGCGTGCACGACACCGTGGATGTCGGCGCTGACCGCGTTCTTGACGCCCGCGGCGAGCAGCAGCTTGAGGATGGCCGTACCGGCCGCGCCGGCGCCCGACATGACGACCTTCACATCGCCAACTGCCTTGCCCACGACGCGAAGTGCGTTGGTGAGGGCGGCGAGGACGACGATCGCGGTGCCGTGCTGGTCGTCGTGGAAGACGGGGATGTCGAGGGCCTCGCGCAGG
Source organism: Streptomyces sp. NPDC057010 (assembly GCF_042673805.1). NCBI lineage: Bacteria > Bacillati > Actinomycetota > Actinomycetes > Kitasatosporales > Streptomycetaceae > Streptomyces > Streptomyces sp. NPDC057010. Next base: position 1,630 of record NZ_JBHUSC010000109.1, read on the forward strand.
CGGGCCTCGATCTCGAAGCAGCGCGGCGCGGAGATGTCCTCCAGGTTGATGCCGGCGAAGCCCGGGGCGATCGCCTTGACGATGGCGACGATCTCGTCGCTGTCCTGGGTGTCGAGGCAGATCGGCCACGCGTCGATGCCGGCGAAGCGCTTGAAGAGGGCCGCCTTGCCCTCCATGACGGGCAGCGCGGCCATCGGGCCGATGTTGCCCAGGCCCAGCACGGCGGAACCGTCCGTCACGACTGCGACGGAGTTGCGCTTGATGGTCAGGCGGCGGGCGTCCTCGGGGTTCTCCGCGATCGCCGTGCACACGCGGGCCACGCCCGGGGTGTAGATCATCGAGAGGTCGTCGCGGTTGCGGATGGGGTGCTTGGACGACATCTCGATCTTGCCGCCGAGGTGCATCAGGAAGGTTCGGTCGGAGACCTTGCCGAGGCTGACGCCCTCGATCCCGCGCAGCTTCTCGACGATCTCGTCCGCGTGCGCGGTGGAGGTCGCGGCGATGGTGACGTCGATCCGGAGCTTCTCGTGGCCGGAGGCGGTCACGTCGAGGCCGGTGACCGAACCACCGGAGGACTCCACGGCAGTGGTGAGCTGGGAGACCGCGGTTCCGCTCGCGGGCACTTCCAGGCGGACCGTCATCGAATACGAGACGCTGGGCGCCGTTGCCATGGCCGTGTTCCTCTTCTGTCCCTGGTTTTCGCTTGTACGCACAGGGCCCGGCACACGGCAGGTGTGGCAGGACCTGTTGTCCGATCGTCCCACCTACCAGCCGGTACAAGGTAACCAGCTACAAATTTCGGAAGAACTCTTCCACCATACGAGATACCCGGGACGTTCGGAACGGGGGGTCCATACAAAACAGGTCCGCGCCCCCCAGCAGATGGAGGGCGCGGACCTGTTGATTCGTCTGATGACACCGACCCGCCATGCTCGCCTCGCGGCAAGTGGTCGCTCTAAGCGACGAAGGTTGGGCCCGGGGGCTTGGATCGAGTCGGTGCCGTACCCAGGCTAACAAAGGATCGCCCGATGTCATCCCCGTGCCCGACGTCGGTTTCCGGCACCACGCTCCCGGCCGCGGACCAAACGGCCGTACGAAGCCCTGGGCGGGCTACGGGAGCAGCAGCTCCGGCACCCCGTCCGCGCCGGGCTTGTCCCGGTCCGCCGAGACCACCGTGAGCTGCTGCGTCGCGCGCGTCAGCGCCACGTACAGCACGCGCAGGCCGGCCGGGGACTCGTCCGCGATCTCCGCCGGGGAGACGACCACCGTGGCGTCGTACTCCAGGCCCTTGGCCTCCAGGCTGCCCAGCGCCACTGCCCGCTCGCCGAGGTCCGCGAGCCAGCCCGCCGCCTCCGCGCGCCGGTCCATGGCCACGACCACGCCCACCGTGCCGTCCACCTGCTCCAGCAGCCTGCGCGTCTCCTCGCGCACGGCCGTGCCCAGATCGCCCTGCGCCGCCGTGAAACGGGGCTCCAGGCCCGTGGAGCGCACCGCCGACGGCGGCTCCATGCCGGGCATCGCCAGGCGCAGCACCCGGGAGGCGACCTCGGCGACCTCGGCCGGGTTGCGGTAGTTCACGGTCAGCGTGAACCGCCGGCGCGGGCGGGACCCCAGGGCCTCGTCGCGGGCCGCGGCCGCTTCATCCGGGTCGGTCCAGGAGGACTGCGCCGGGTCGCCGACCACCGTCCAGGTGCCCGTCCGGCCCCGGCGGCCCACCATGCGCCACTGCATCGGCGTCAGGTCCTGGGCCTCGTCGACGATGACGTGCGCGTACTCGGTGCGCTCCGCCGCGAGCCGCTCGGCCCGCTCCCACCGGGTCTCCTCGCGGGTCGGCATCAGCTCCTCCAGCCCGCTGAGCTGGTCGAGCACGTCCATCTCGCGCTTGCGCTTGGGCCGCGCCGGCGCGCCGAGCAGCTGCTGGAGCTCGTCGAGGAGGGCCACGTCGTGCACCGACAGGGGGCCCTTGCCGTCCGGGCCCACCCGGCGCAGCGAGCGCGCCAGCTGGCGGGTCTCGCGCGGGTTGAGCTCCCGGCGCGACCAGCGGCCGAGCCTGCGCTCGTCGGCCATCGCGGCCAGCACCCCGCGCGGGGTCAGCTCGGGCCACCAGGCGTTCAGGAAGTCGATGAACGCGTCCTCGGTGGAAATGTCCTCGTCGAAGGCGGAGCGCAGCTCGGCGGCCAGCTCGGGGTCGCTGTGCCGGCCGGCGCCGCCGGACTTCGCGTAGAGGGCGTCGAGCAGCAGCCTGCGGGCGCGCGGGCGCAGCAGGTTGACCGGCGCGGTGCCGCTGAGCACGGTCTGCCGGATCCGGTTCAGCTCGTCGGCCTCCAGCTCCTGGCGGCGCCCGAAGGCCACCACCCGCAGCCGGTCGGGGGCGTTGCCCAGTTCCAGGGCGCCCCGTACGGCCTTGCGCAGCACCTTCAGCATCCGCGAGGAGCCCTTGATCCGGGCCACGGGCGGGTCGTCGTAGGTGGTCGCCTCCGCGCCGTCGACCAGCGAGCCGAGCGCCCGGATGGCGACCTGGCCCTCCTCGCCGAGGGAGGGCAGCACGCCCTCGGTGTAGGCGACGAGCAGCGGGGTCGGGGAGACGATCAGGATGCCGCCGGAGTAGCGGCGCCGGTCCTGGTAGAGCAGGTAGGCGGCGCGGTGCAGGGCGACAGCGGTCTTCCCGGTGCCGGGGCCGCCGGCGACCTCGGCGACGGAGGCGGCGGGGGCCCGGATGACCAGGTCCTGCTCGGCCTGGATGGAGGAGACGATGTCGCGCATGGTGTGGGTGCGGGCGCGGCCGAGCGCGGCCATGAGCGCGCCGTCGCCGAGGGCGGGCAGCTCGCGGCCGTCGAGGAAGGCCGTGACCTCCGGGCGCATCAGGTCGTCCTCGACGCCGAGCACCTTGCGGCCCTTGGAGCGGATGACGCGGCGGCGCACGACGCGGCCGGGGTCCTTGGGCGTGGAGCGGTAGAAGGGCGCGGCGGCGGGCGCGCGCCAGTCGATGACCAGCGGCGCGTAGTCGGTGTCGAGCACGCCGATGCGTCCGATGTGCAGGGTCTCGGCGATGTCCGCGGTGAGATCGGGACGGATGGCCTCGTCGGCGGGCTCTACGGAGGTGTAGGCGCCGTCCGGGCCGCGCTCACCGTCCTTGCCGAGGACCAGGTCGATGCGGCCGAAGAGGAAGTCCTCGAACTCGTTGTTCAGCCGGTTCAGGTGGATGCCCGCCCGGAAGACCTGCGCGTCGCGCTCGGCGAGGGCGCCGGGCGTCCCCACCTGCCCGCGCTTGGCCGCGTCCTTCATCAGGAACTCGGCCTCGTGGATCTTCTCCTCGAGGCGTCGGTACACCCGGTCGAGATGCGTCTGCTCGACCGCGATCTCCCGATCTCGGACGGAATCCGCCGTGCTGTCGACAGCGGCATTCTGCGCGGCCACCAAGGCCCCCTTCTGACGTGCATGGGCGACCGTCAACCGTACGCGAATCGGCACCCTGTCCGCACGCCCGTTCCGGAACCGCCTACACGGTGCCCGCGGCCAGGGCCCTGCGGCGGTGCCGGGCGACGCGCTCCCGGTTGCCGCACAGCTCGCTGGAGCACCAGCGGCGCCGGTGTCCCCGGGAAGTGTCCAGGTAGACGCGGGTGCAGCCGTCGCCCTCGCAGGCGCGCAGCAGGGCCCGTTCGCCGGGGTCGGTCAGCAGCTCGACGGCGTCCCGGGCGACGGCCGCGAGCAGTGCGCCGCACTCCACGCCGCCGCACAGCTCCCGTACGAGGTGGCCTTCCCGGTCGCGTACGGCACACAGGCCCGGGGGTGGACCGGCGGCCAGCGCGTTGACCCGGGCCAGGGCGGGGTCGTCCGGCTCGGTCCCGTGCAGCTCCGCCCGTACGAGGGCCTCCACATCGGCGCGCAGGGTCCGGAAGGCCGCGACCCAGTCGGGGCCGACCCGGGCGAGCGGGGTCCGGTCCGGCACGAGCCCGGCCCCGGCGAACCACAGGCGCAGCTCGTCGCCGTCCCGGATCCCCTCGTGGGGGGCGAATGTGGCCACCAGGTCCAGGCAGACCCGGCCGGAGTCGAACCGCATGCCCGTCACCGCCTCGCGTCGTGGGGCGCCTCCCCAGAGTGCCGCGCGCTGCCGCGCAACGGAACCCCCCGAACCGGTTCCCTCCGGGGGTCCGGGGTTGCCGCTGCGCTGCGCTCCGCTCCTGGGGCTCTGCCCCAGACCCCGCGCCTCAATCGCCGGCGGGGCTGGATTTGGCTGCTGCCGTCCGCCTGGTGCGGCTGGATTGCCCGGAGGGCAATTTCAGCCCTCCGGCGTTTGAGGAGCCGCCGGAGACAAAATCAGCCTCGCCGGCGTTTGAGGCGCGGGGGCCCGGGGGC
>NZ_JBHUSC010000110.1:0-5757 GCF_042673805.1 Streptomyces sp. NPDC057010
TAAGCCTTTCAGCGCCGATGGTACTGCAGGGGGGACCCTGTGGGAGAGTAGGACGCCGCCGAACAATCATTGCGGGAAGCCCCGCACCGAACCCTCAGGGGTCCGGTGCGGGGCTTTTCTGCGTTTACGGCCCGGCTGGCGGGGCCCGGCTGGGTATCCTGGCCGCGTTCCCCCTGGAGGACGCAATGACAGCAGCACAGCAGCTGGAAGACGGCGGCCCGCTCATCCCCCAGCCGGCCATGACGCGGGAGGCCCTGCGTGACGCCGTGCGCCGGATCGACATGGCCAACCTGGCCGTGCTCGACAAGGAATGCAACGAGGCGTTCGACCGTGCCGCGGAGACGGGCGCCATCAACCCCCTGCGCTTCTTCCTGATCAAGTGGGCCACACACGTGGCGATCCACCGCTGGCCGGCCCGCTCGGCAGCACTGCACGAGGCGGAACGGGTGGCCGGCGACCCGAACGCGTCGGAGGAAGAGTTCCGGGCCGCGATGGAAACGAGCAGCCGCATCCTGGCCGAGGCCCAGCGCGAGATCGGTCAGTGACGCCGAGGGGCGAAGGCGTAGAGAACGACACCGGCTGGGCCTGGGAGTGCGACCCGAGCCGCCTGTGGGTGCTCGGCGAAATGCCGCCGGAGCAACAGGCCCTCGTCGGCGCCGTCATGGACGGCCTGGTGGACCTGGCGGCGATGGCGATCGACCCCAAGGACGGCAGCCTCTACGAGGACCCGCACCCGATGCGGCTCCGTACGTACGAGGACGAGCACCTCATGCTCTGGTACCAGACCATCCCGCACCGCAGCCGCGTCTACCTGAAGCGCGTCAACCTCTGACGCGGGGTACCGCCGGCTGGTCGAGACCCAGCGCAGGCACGCGCCCGGCACCGGCCGCGGTCGGTCGTGGAGATCGTTCCTTCCGTCTGCGCCGGGTGCGATGGGCGCGTGTTCCTCGTGCTCGTTGACGATGCCGGTGTGCACTGGTTGCGGGGGCGGCGCGTTCATCGCGGATAGCGAGGAGCGCTGGAAGGAAGCGGATCCTGGCGAGGCCGGCTGCCCGTGCGGCAGCGAGGAGTGTTGGGCAGACCGTCGTTGTGCTGGCCGCGGCGTCCACCGCGTGTGCGGGGCGACAAGGTGTATTCGTCGCGCGCGAACCGCGCCTGTCTGCGACGGCGCAGAAGCCGCTGCACGATCCCGGACCCTGCCGATCAGGCTGGCCCACCGCAAGCGCCGGGGGGACGTCCGGTGGTCGGCCTCCGGCCTTCGACCGTGAGGACTACAAGTCCAGGCGCTCGGTCGAGTGCGGCATAGACAAGCCCTCAGCTTGCCGTTTAACCCGTGGCCTCGAACGGCGGCTCGTACTTGGTCGCTCACGCCGGGGAAATCGCCAGACGTGAGGCCAGCATCCGCCTGATCCTGTGGGCAGGGTGGCTGCGGCACGGAGGCCGGGATCGTGGAACTGGTCGGGCACGGGGTTCAACGAGACGCGTTCACGACGGTGACGGAGTTCCGGTCGGAGCTGTACGCGTGCCTGATATCGCGGGCGGACGCTCTGTTCGATCTGTGCGACGCGCTGGAGTGTACTGAAGGACCGGTCCGGACCCTCGTGGATCTGGCGCTTGCGCCGGAACACCGGCGCGGGCATGGAGCCTTGTACTCCGGGGTCAACCGGGGCCGGATCGATGTCGCCTGCCTTCGTCGTGCGCTGGCGAGTGTGCCACTGCCCCGGGCGAACGATGGTCGTCTGGTGCTGGCCGTGGACGTCTCGCCGTGGCTGCGACCGGATGCCGACACGTGCTCGGACCGCTCGTTCTGTCACACCTTCGGCCGCGGCCTGGGCAAGCACCAGATGGTGCCCGGCTGGCCGTACTCCATCGTCGCGGCGCTGGAAACGGGCCGGACCTCGTGGACCGTGCTGCTGGACGCGATCCGGCTGGAGTCCGGCGCGGACCTGGCCGCCGTCACGGCCGGTCAGGTCCGCGAGGTCGTCGAGCGCCTCGTCGCGGCTGGCCAGTTGCGGCCCGGCGACTTGGACGTCCTGGTCGTGCTGGACGCCGGCTACGACGCACCGCGCATCGCCCACCTTCTGGCTGACCTGCCCGTGGAAGAACTGGGCCGCCGCAGGGCGGCTTGGGGTGACCATGAGGGCCCCTTGCCGATCACCGAGGGCACCGTGATCCGGTTGACGGTTGCGAAGCTGCCGAGCGGCGGGGTGAGCAAGCCCGTCTGGCTCTGGTGGTCGCGCACCGGTGCGGGCCCCGAGGACGTGGACCGGTGCTGGCGGGCGTTCCTGCGAAGGTTCGACGTGGAGCACACGTTCCGCCTGCTCAAGCAGACGCTCGGCTGGACCCGCCCCAAGCTCCGGGACTCCGCCGCGGCCGACCGCTGGACCTGGCTCGTTCCGGCCGCACACACGAAGCTCCGCCTCGCCCGCCCACTCGCGCGGGACCTCCGCCGGCCGTGGGAACGGCCAGCGGAACCGAACAGACTCACCCCTGCCCGAGTACGCCGAGGGTTGAGAAACCTGCACGCGAAGACCGGCACGCCGGCCCGTGCACCGAAACCCAGTCGGCCCGGCCCCGGCCGCCCGCCCGGCTCGCCTACGACGTCGGACGCGTCCTCGCCACCGGCGAGTCCTACACCCGACCGGCCCACCACAAGGTCGGCACCAAACCCCGGAGAACTGGGCAACCGGCAGGTTGAGCTGCAACCCACCCCCACTGCCATGACCCCGACGATGTTGGATAGCCGCATGGTGAGACGCAAAAAGGAGAAGAAGAAGCGGCCCGAGTGGGGCATCCCGAAGGGGATCGTGCTGCTGGCGACGCCAGAGGGCTGGCGCTACAGCGTCCTCACCATGGACGGCGGCATGCTCTGCGGGCGTCTGGACGTGCCGATCAACACCGACCCACATGACGCGCGGGCCGCGGCGGCCCGGATGGTGACGGAACTCGCGCGCGACTTCCACGACACCGACGTCGAAGTGAGCTGGGATCCCCCTCAGGAGCCCTGGTCATGGACCGCTCAAGTCACCCCCACGGCCGGGGCCGAACCGGCTCCGCTGGACGCCGAAGGTTAGACGGCAAGCTCAGCGACTTCACGTACGTGGACGCCGCACCGAACCGCCACACCTGTGCATCACGCCCGAGCGGCCCCACAGCACACGGCGTGCACCCGTGCACGTGCCCTATCCGCCGAGGAGTCCGCTGCCGAAGTGGCCGAGAGCGTCGTCCGCGGTCTCGAAGATGCTGTTGCCGGCGGTGCCCATAGCGGTGTCGCCGAACACCCCTTCCCACACTTCGTCCGCGAGATCGTCGATGGCGATCTCGCTGGCGGTGCCGATGATGCCGTCGGCATCGTCGTCCCCGCTGTTCTGGGCGGTGTTGGCGGTGTGCGGGGCGTGGTTGGTGTGGGCGGAGGCTGCCGGTGCGGCGGCGAGGGCGGCGCACAGCAGGGCGGCTGTCGTGGCGGCGCGTGTGAATCGAGTGGTCATGCCTGGCCATCTGTTCCGGGTATGACGCGGTCACGCCGTGCAGGACCGGTTCACCCTCTGGACTTTCCCGGCCCGTCGGGGAGGGGCCTTCCGCACTGACAGCAACGCAGGGTCTTCCTGCTCACCACGCTTCCGGACTTCCCTCTGTGGCAGCTCCTGACCGTCCCGCCCGACCAGCCGTTCGGCGAGCGGTCACCGTGACCGTTCACCGAACGGCGAGCACCCACAACTCGATGGCAGAGAAGGCCCTTGACCAGGCCAAAAGGGGGGGTAGGAACAGGCACTCAGTCCAAGTGCCGGTCCCGCATGCCGTTCGGGCCGCGATCAGTCAGCGGGTTGAAGGGGAGGCGGGAGCGATGGGGGTTGCGTATCACCGGGCCGAGAGCGAGAACGGCGACCACATCGACGACCCCTCCGAGGACGCACTGTTCATGATCACCACTGCGGGCGTTCTGGGTAAGGTCCGCCCCATGACCGCTTACGTGATCGCAGACGTGCAGCTGACTGGTGATGCCGAGGAATTGGCCGAGTACCGGTCAAAGGTGGTTGCGACGCTCGAGCCGTACGGCGGCAGGTACCTCGCCCGGGCGGCGAGGTTGGGAGCCAGGGCAGATAGTCCTGGTGGAGTTCCCCGATCTGGCTGCAGCACGAGGCTGGAACGAGTCGGCGGAGTACCAGGCGATCGCACCTCTGCGTATCCGGAACACGGACAGCAAGAGACTGATCGTCCAGGGGCTCTGAACGTCAGGTTCTCCTGCTCCGGCGGATGCCCTTCTCGCTGCGGATGTGAGCGCGTTCCTTGTGCCAGGCGAGACGTCGGGGTGGATGCACGGTGTGGTTGCGGTGGTTGACGCCCCGCGGGGTCTCGTTGCCGACCGAGTAGAGCGGGCGCCGTGGGTGCGGCGGTAGGTGGCGGGGTGGCGCTCGGGGTGAGCGGCGGCGGACCGGCCGGGCCCGCCGACGGGGCGGATGGCGAGTGGCCCGAACTCGAACGAATGCAAGACCCGGTCCGGGAAGCGCTCCTGGTTGAGCAGGTGGGGACAGCCTCCAGCCCCGGCGCGGGCCCGGCACGCGGGGCCCTTCTCGTTCGGCCGGCCCGTGCGGCCGCCGCCGCTCGAGGCCAGCAGCATCACCGACGGCCGCCCGGGCGTCCTCGTCGGATCGGGTAGCCCCGTTGATGTCCATGCCCGTCCCGTGTCCCGTGCCGTTTTGCGTACGACCAGGTCACCGCGGTCATCAGGGCGGGGATGGCGAACAGCGGGGCGAAGGCGAGCCACCAGACGGTCAGTGCCGTGCCGCTCGACATGTACGTCTGGCTCTCGACGGTGAAAGCGACCACGAGTTGCCACAGGGCCACCAGGACCAGGACGCCCGAGGCGGTCCAGGCCAGGGTGGCGAGGGCCCGGGGACGGAGCGGCTGCCACCGGTCGCTGACGAGCAGCAGTGGAAACAGGGCCGCCAACTCGGCAAGTACGGAGAGGCCGACGACGTACGCGATGCCCCACCCCGGGATGTCGAAGACGTCGCGCAGCACCTGGTCGCTGTAGCCCACGTACACACCGGAGGCCATGGCGATGCGCCACAGACCGGAGGGGACCGCGCAGACGGCTATGGCGTGGGCGGCGCGGCGAGCCCAGGCCGGCGCGGGTGCGAAGGCGGGGAGGGGTGCGTTGGCTGTCGTCATGACGTAGATGCTGGCTTCCAACACAGCAGCCGCACATCGCCCGCTACGGCGGGCTGCCTCCCCCTGCCGGGGGAGGCGTGCGTCCTCGGCGGGGAGGACCTGAAGAGGAGGCCTACCAATCGCCCGACAGGCGGGGTCGTCCAGCCGCGTCCGTCGGTCGTCGTCTGGGTCCCCACGTGCCAGGGCGCCGATTTTGACACCTCCCAGGGACAGTTGTAGAGTCAAGCGGTTGCCTCGAACTGGTCAAGTTCGGCAGCCCCACCCCACAGGTAATTTCGTGTGGGGTGCACTCGACTCCTCATCCAGGAATCCGAAGCCGGGGAAATCCGGTGGAGAATCTCTGATAGAGTCGGAATCGCCGGAAAGGGAAAGCGCGAAAGCGCAGAACCTCGAAAGCACCGAGGAAATCGGACACGAAAGAGTCTGATAGAGTCGGAAACGCAAGACAGCAGAACGAAAGCCCGGAGGAAAGCCCGAGAGGGTGAGTACAAAGGAAGCGTCCGTTCCTTGAGAACTCAACAGCGTGCCAAAAATCAACGCCAGAAGTTGATACCCCGTCCACTTCGGTGGATGAGGTTCCTTTGA
>NZ_JBHUSC010000111.1:0-5701 GCF_042673805.1 Streptomyces sp. NPDC057010
GGATGCCTGCGGCTCCTCGGCGGCGGGCCACGCGCCGGCCGGCGGCCCGCCCGGGTCGGGCGCGGGGGGCGTCGTGCGGCCGCGGGAGCGGCGGGCCGCCCGGCGGCCTTCGCCGCGCGGGGACGGGACCCCCGGGCCGGGTACCGGCCCCGGCGCCGGGTCTTCGGCGGCGGGCGGCCAGGGAGAGGGGGGCGGGGGTTCCGCGGGGGCCGGCCAGGCCATGGGCTCGTACGACCCCGGGACGGGACCGCCACGGCGGTGACTTCCCTGTGTATCGCTCACGACGCTCGCTCCACTGGTGGTCCGGACCCGCTGGTTCGGGCACGGCACCATAGCGGAGGAGTCGTCACACTCCAAAGTTGTACGATTACGGAGAGTTCGCGGTCGCTGCCGCGGTCAGTAGTCGAAGGCCCGGGCCGTGTTCGCCGCCAGGGCGGTGGCCATCGCGTCCTCGTCGATGCCGCGGACCGCCGCCATCGCCCGTACGGTCAGCGGAATGAGGTACGGGGCGTTGGGCCGTCCGCGGTACGGCGCCGGGGTCAGGTAGGGGGCGTCGGTCTCCACGAGGACGAGTTCCAGCGGGGCGACGGCCAGGGCCTCGCGCAGCGGCGCCGCGTTCTTGAAGGTGACCGTTCCGGCGAAGGACAGGTAGTACCCGGCGGCGGCGCACTCCCGGGCCATGTCGGCGTCGCCGGAGTAGCAGTGGAAGACGGTCCGGTCCGGGGCGCCTTCCTCGCGCAGGATGCGCAGGACGTCGGCGTGGGCCTCGCGGTCGTGGATGACGAGGGCCTTGCCCTGCCGCTTGGCGATCTCGATGTGGGCTCGGAAGGAGCGTTCCTGCGCGGCCATGCCCTCGGGGCCGGTGCGGAAGTAGTCCAGCCCGGTCTCGCCGACCGCCTTGACGTGGTCGAGGGCGGCGAGCGCCTCGATCTCGGCGAGGGCGTCGTCGAGGGCCGTGTCCCCGCCGCCGGTGCGGGCGCCCTGGCGGGACCAGCCGTCGGGGTCTCCGTGGACGATGCGGGGGGCCTCGTTCGGGTGCAGGGCCACGGCCGCGTGGACGTTCTCGTACGCGGCGGCGGTCTCGGCGGCCCACCGGGAGCCCTTCACGTCGCAGCCGACCTGGACGACCGTGGTCACGCCCACCGAGGCGGCCTTGGCCAGGCCTTCCTCGACGGTGCCGGACTGCATGTCCAGGTGGGTGTGCGAATCCGCCACCGCCACCCGGAGGGGCTCGGGCAGCGGCGGCAGTGCGTCCTTGGAGGCCTTGGAGGCCGAGGAGGCGGAGGAAGTGCTCATACGGCCGATCTTATGACCGGCGGAAGAGCCCCAGCAGTCGGGAGAGCCAGCCCCGGCGCTCGGCGTCGTCGATGGCGACGGGTCCGGGTGCGTCGTGCGTCCGGGGCGCCTTGCGCGGCTTCGGCGTCCGCGGGACGTCCGCGCCGGCGGGCACCGGTCCGGCGATTCCGGGGGCGATGCGGTGGTGGTAGATGCGGTCGATCGTGCCGAGCACCGAGGAGACCTGGCCGGCCCGCATGATGCGTACGACGTGGCCGCCGCAGTTCAGGCAGGTGGGGTTGGAGAGCGGGGAGGGCACCCGCTCGCCCTTGACCGTGTACATGATGAACGGCTGGCCCTTGCCGTCGACGTGGTGTTCTATCGCGTACGCCTGCTCCCAGGCGTACCCGCACTTCATGCACGCGAAGGAGTAGGCCTCGTGCACGGTCTCCACGTCGGAGGCGGCGGGCCCGGTCAAGGGTCCGGCGACGGGTACCGGGGTGTCTGCGATCTCACTCATGCCAGCTCCTCTTGTTCCACTGGTGCCATTGCCAGTGGACGCCTCTTCGGGCGGGAGCGCATCAGGCCCTGTCGAGTGTTGGACGGTCTTTGGGCCACTCATGCCCAAAGCGCCCGGTGCGCGGTCTGAGCTTTGCTTTTCAGGTTAGCTCTTTACCGGATTACGGCACCTTTTGTGCCGCATTCTTTGCCGCGACGACCGCGTCGAAGACCTCGCGCTTGGGTACCCCGGCCTCGGCCGCGACCGCCGCGATGGCCTCCTTGCGCCGCTCCCCGGCCTCCTCGCGCACCCGTACGCGGCGCACGAGCTCCTCGTCGTCCACGTCGCCGGGGGCGGCCGCCGGGGCACCCTCCACGACGATGGTGATCTCCCCGCGCACGCCCTCGGCGGCCCAGGCGGCCAGCTCGCCGAGCCCGCCGCGCTTGACCTCCTCGTACGTCTTGGTCAGCTCGCGGCACACGGCGGCGCGCCGCTCGGGGCCGAAGACCTCGGCCATCGCGGCCAGGGTGTCGTCGAGCCGGTGCGGGGCCTCGAAGTAGACGAGGGTGCGCCGCTCGCCCTCGACCTCGCGCAGCCGGCCGAGCCGTTCGCCGGCCTTGCGCGGCAGGAACCCCTCGAAGCAGAAGCGGTCCACCGGCAGCCCGGACAGGGCGAGCGCGGTGAGCACCGCGGAGGGGCCGGGGACGGCGGTGACCCTGATGTCCTTCTCGACGGCGGCGGCGACGAGCCGGTAGCCGGGGTCGGACACGGACGGCATGCCCGCGTCGGTCACCAGCAGGACGCGCGCCCCGCCGGCGAGGGCCTCGACCAGTTCGGGGGTGCGGGCGGACTCGTTGCCCTCGAAGTACGACAGGACGCGCCCGGTGGTGTGCACGCCGAGGCCCTGGGTCAGCCGGCGCAGCCGCCGGGTGTCCTCGGCGGCGATCACATCGGCCCGCTCCAGCTCGGCCGCGAGGCGCGGCGGGGCGTCCGCGAGGTCGCCGATGGGGGTGCCGGCGAGCACCAGGACGCCGGTCGTGGAGGAGGTCCCGGTACCGCGGGGCTGGTCAGTCGTCACCCGCCCATCCTCTCAGTCCGGCGCGCGGACGCCCCCCGCCGCTCCCCGCCGCTGGGGCTCTCACAGATCCTTTCCCTACGATGTGCCGGTGACCAGTACCGCGACGCCGCCGCCCAGCCCCGCGGGGGCCCCGCCCGTCCCGCCGGCGGGACGGGAAGAAGAGACGTCCACCTGGCTGCGCCGGCTGCGCGCCTTCGGCTACGTGCCGGGCGGCTCCGGGGCGCCGCGCCCGGACGTCCGCGCCCGCCTGGTGCCCCCGTACGCCAAGCCCTCTCCACAGCTGTGGATGACCTTCGGCCTGCCGCAGAGGGTGTGGGGGACCTGGGAGCGGATCCTGGCGTGGGCGGGGCCGCTGCTGGTGGCGCTGGTCGCGGGGGTGCTGCGGTTCGTGCACCTGGGCAGCCCGAAGGCGGTGATATTCGACGAGACGTACTACGCCAAGGACGCCTGGGCCACGATCAAGCAGGGCTACGAGGCGAGCTGGCCGAAGGACATCGACAAGTCGATCCTCGCCAACCCGGAGGGGGTCTCGCTCCCGCTGGACCCGGGCTACGTCGTGCACCCGCCGGTCGGGAAGTGGGTGATCGGGCTGGGCGAGTGGATGTTCGGCTTCACGCCGTTCGGCTGGCGGTTCATGACGGCCCTGCTCGGCACCCTGTCGGTGCTGATGCTGTGCCGGATCGGGCGCCGCCTCTTCCGCTCGACGTTCCTGGGCTGTCTGGCGGGCGCGCTGCTCGCGGTGGACGGCCTGCACCTGGTGATGAGCCGCACGGCGCTGCTGGACCTGGTGCTGATGTTCTTCGTGCTGGCCGCGTTCGGGGCGCTGCTCATCGACCGGGACCGGGCCCGGGCCCGGCTCGCGGCCGCGCTTCCGGTGGACGAGGAGGGGCGGACCCGGCCCGACCTGCACATCGCGGAGACGCTGAAGCTGGGCTGGCGGCCCTTCCGGATCCTGGCCGGGGTGTGCCTGGGGCTGGCCGCGGGCACGAAGTGGAACGGCTTCATCGCGCTGGCCTTCTTCGGCGTCCTCATGGTGATGTGGGACACCGCCGCGCGGCGCACCGCAGGCGCGGGCTCCCCGCACGCGGCGATGATGCGCCGCGACAACTGGCCCGGCTTCCTGTCCCTCGTGCCGGTCGCGATCGTCACGTACGTGGCCTCCTGGTCGGGGTGGATCTTCAGCCCGGACGACGGCACGGGCGGCTACCTGCGCGACTGGGCGGCCAAGAACGACCGGCACAGCGCGCTGTCGTTCCTGCCGGAGTGGCTGCGCAGCCTGTGGCACTACGAGACCGAGGTCTACAAGTTCCACGTCGGCCTGACCTCGGGGCACACCTACGAGTCCAACCCGTGGAGCTGGCTGGTCCTGGGCCGGCCGGTCTCCTACTTCTACGAGTCCCCCGACCCCGGCACCGACGGGTGCCCGGCGACGGAGGCGGGCAAGTGCGCCCGCGAGGTCCTGGCGCTGGGGACCCCGCTGCTGTGGTGGGCGGGCTGCTTCGCGCTGCTGTACGTGCTGTGGCGGTGGTTCTTCCGCCGCGACTGGCGGGCGGGCGCGATCGCGTGCGCGCTGGGCGCGGGCCTGCTGCCCTGGTTCAACTACCAGGAGCGGACCATCTTCTACTTCTACGCGGTGGTCTTCGTCCCGTACCTGTGCCTGGCGGTGGCGATGATGATCGGCGCCCTGCTGGGGCCGGCCGGGTCGAGTGAGCGCAGACGTGCGCTGGGCGCGATCGGGGCGGGCGTGCTGGTCCTGCTGATCGTGTGGAACTTCATCTACTTCTGGCCGATCTACACGGGCCAGACCCTGCCGATGGACTCCTGGCGCGGCCGCATGTGGCTGGACACCTGGGTGTAGCGGGGCGGTCGGCGGACGGGTGCAGGAGGGTCTTCCCGGGTGCGGGAGGGCCCTCCTGCCGTGTTTCGCTCCTTTTCGGCCATCGAGGTTCCGGTCCGGTAACAAACACGGCCCGTGGTCACGGGGTGACGTATGGTCTGCCCTGAGGTTCTTTGAACATGTTCAGAGAATTGTCGTCACGGGGGAGGACAGCAGTGAACGGGGCAGCGAAGGGCGCCATCATCGGCGGGGTGTTCCTGGCGATGGTGGGCGGGACCGGCTACGGGGTGTACGCCCTGGTCGGGGACGCCGGGCAGGACGAGGGGGGCCGGAGGAAGGCCGACGGGGCCGCTTCCGTGCAGGCGGGGAAGGGCAGCGGGCCCGTCACCGAGAAGGAGACCGCCGCGACCGCCAAGGCCTTCCTGGCCGCGTGGGCGGCGGGGGACGCGTCCACGGCCGCCGAACTGACGAACAACACGGCGGCCGCGCGGACCGCGGTGACCGATTTCCGGGCGAAAGCCCACGTCTCCAAGGCCGTGATCACCCCGGGCACGCCCAAGGGGACCAGCGTGCCCTACAAGGTCGAGGCGGAGATCACGTACGAGGGCGTCACCAAGCCGCTCGCCTACGACTCGCAGCTGACGGTGGTGCGGGGCCTGACCAGTGGAAAGCCGCTGGTCGACTGGCAGGAGTCGGTCCTCCACCCGCAGCTCCAGAAGGGCGAGGCGCTGCGCGCGGGCGCCCCGGCCACCCCGCCGGTCAAGGCGGTGGACCGGGCCGGCCAGGAGCTGAGCGCGGAGAAGTACCCCTCACTGGGGCCGGTCCTGGAGGAGCTGCGCACGACGTACGGCGCCAAGGCGGGCGGCAACCCGGGCGCGGAGGTGTGGATCGAACCGGCGGTCGGGCCCAGGCGGACGCTGCTGACGCTGGTCGAGGGCGAGCCGAGCACGCTGAAGACGTACCTGGACGCGGGGGTGCAGGCTGCGGCCGAGCAGGCGGTCGCCAAGTACCC
>NZ_JBHUSC010000112.1:0-5591 GCF_042673805.1 Streptomyces sp. NPDC057010
GGGCAATCCGGGCCGCAGCAGGCAAGGGGCATCAGCCCAAATCCAGCCCCGCCGGCGTTTGAGGCGCGGGGGTCCGGGGGCAGAGCCCCCGGCAGCGGCGCCGCACATGAAAGCGGCGGGCACCCGGGAGGTCCCGGATACCCGCCGCTCGGCAGTGAAAGGGGTCAGACCACGATCAGCGCGTCCAGCGGGGCACCCGCAAGGGCGGGGCCCAGCTTGGCGCGGCCCGGGAGGAACGACAGCTCCATCAGGACCGCCACCCCGGCGACCTCCGCGCCGGCCCGCCGGATGAGCGAGAGCGACGCTTCGGCGGTGCCGCCGGTCGCCAGGACGTCGTCGATGACCATGACCCGGTCACCGGCCGCCAGATCCTCCGCGTGGACCTCGATCTCCGCGGTCCCGTACTCCAGCTCGTAGGACTGCGCCAGCGTCGCCCCCGGCAGCTTCCCGGCCTTCCGCACCGGCACGAAGCCGATCCCGGCCTGGACGGCCACCGGAGCCGCGAGGATGAACCCCCGTGCCTCCAGCCCGACGATCTTCGTCGCGCCGTACCGCCCGGCCAGCTCCACCAGCGCCTCCGTCAGCGCGGCGAACGCCTTCGGGTCGGCCAGCAGCGGGGTGATGTCCTTGAACATCACGCCCGGCTTCGGGTAGTCCGCCACGTCCTTGATCCGGCTGAGCAGCAGCGCCCGGACGTCCTCGGTCAGGACCGCGCTCACCGGCGCCGCCCGGGCCGGCCCTGCGCCACGACCTGCGGCTCGCCCTCGGCGCCGGCCTCCTGGCCGTCGTCCGCGGACTCGCCCTTGGCCGCCGCGGCCGCCCGCTTCGCGAGCACCCGCTTCGTCAGCGCCTTCATCGCCGGCTCGCGCTCCTTGAGGTCGACGACCAGCGGCGTCGCGATGAAGATCGAGGAGTACGCACCGGCCGCGAGGCCGACGAACAGCGACAGCGAGATGTCGTTCAGCATGCCCGCGCCCAGGAAACCGCCGCCGATGAACAGCAGGGCCCCGACGGGGAGCAGCGCGACGACGGTGGTGTTGATCGAGCGGACCAGCGTGCCGTTGATGCTGCGGTTGGCGATCTCGCTGTACGTCCAGCGGGTCTGCTTGGTGATGTCCTTCGAGCCCTCCTTCAGACCGTCGAAGACGACGACGGTGTCGTACAGGGAGTAACCGAGGATCGTCAGCAGACCGATGACCGTGCCCGGAGTGACCTCGAACCCGACGAGCGCGTACACGCCGACGGTGATCGTGAGGTCGTGGACCAGGGCGATCAGTGCCGCGACGGCCATCCGCCACTCGAAGGCGATGGCGAGGTAGATCACCACGAGGACCATGAAGATGCCCAGGCCCGTCCAGGCCTTGTTCGCGATCTGCTCGCCCCAGCTGGGGCCGACCAGGTCCGCGTTGATGTCGGCCTCGGTGACCTTGAGGTCGCCGGCCAGCTGCTTCTTCACGTCGGCGGCGGCGTTGGTGTCCAGACCGGAGATCTGGATCCGCAGGCCGCCGGTGCCGAGCTCCTGGACGATCGCGTCGTGGCCCGAGGCCTTCTCCGCGTCCTCGGTCGCCTTGGCGACGGAGACGGCCGTCTTCGGGGTGGTGAAGACGGCACCGCCCTTGAACTCGATGCCCATGTTGAGGCCCTGGACGGCCAGGGCCACGATCGCCGTGATGGTGATCAGGATGGAAACGCCGTACCAGAGAAAGCGCTTGCCGACGAAGTCGTAGCCGACCTCACCGCGGTACAGCTTGGCGCCGAGATCTCCCAGCTTCGACATCTCTCACGCCTCCTTTGCGTCGACGGGGACGGGGGCGGAGCCGGTGCGGCGGGACCGGCGCAGCGGCGGCTTGGCGCCGAGCCGCTTCGGGTCGAGGCCGGACCAGGGGTGACCGCTGGAGAAGAACTTCGTCCGGGCCAGCAGCGTCATCACGGGCTTGGTGAACAGGAACACCACGACCACGTCGAGCAGGGTGGTCAGGCCCAGCGTGAAGGCGAAGCCCTGCACCTTGCCGACGGTGACGATGAACAGCACCGCGGCGGCCAGGAACGACACGAAGTCGGAGACCAGGATGGTGCGGCGGGCGCGCGGCCAGGCGCGCTCGACGGCCGGACGCAGGGTGCGGCCCTCGCGGATCTCGTCCCGGATGCGTTCGAAGTACACGATGAACGAGTCCGCCGTGATGCCGATGGCGACGATCGCACCGCAGACGGCGGGCAGGTTCAGCGCGAAGCCGATGCCCTTTCCGAGCAGCGCCATGATCGTGTAGGTGAGGATCGCGGAGACCAGGAGGCTGATGATGGCGATGAACGCCAGGCCCCGGTAGTAGACCAGCAGGTAGATCACGACGAGGAGCAGGCCGATCGCGCCGGCGATGAGACCGGCCTTCAGCTGCTCGCCGCCGAGCGCGGCGGTGACGGTGGTGACGCTGTCCTCGCTGAAGGAGAGCGGCAGGGCGCCGTACGAGAGCATGTTGCCCAGGTCCTGGGCGGACTGCTGGGTGAAGCCGCCGGAGATCTCGGCGTTGCCGCCGGTCAGCGCCTGGCTGACGGACGGGTCGGAGATGACCTCGCCGTCGAGCACGATCGCGAACTGGTTCTGCGGCATCTGCTTGGTGGCCAGCTCACCGGTGATCTTGGCGAACTTGTCGGCGCCCTTGTCGGTGAACTGCATCGTGACGATCCAGGCACCGCGCTGCGGGTCGATGACGCCCTTGGCGTCCTTCACGTCCGTACCGGCGACCTGGGCCGGGCCGAGGATCCACTTGCCCCAGGCGTTGCCGCGCTTGCCGCAGGCGAGCGTCGGCTCCTCGGGCTTGACGTTCTTGCCGGCGGCGGCGCGCTGCGCCTCGTCGGCGCAGTTCAGCGCCGCGAACTTCGCCTGCAGGTCGGCCGCGGCGGCCTCGTCGGCCGACGGGGGCGTGGATGCCGACGGGGACGGGGCGGCCTTGCCGTCGTCTGCCTTCTTCGACTCGCTCGCCGAGGGCGAGGGGGTCGCGGCGGGGGCCTTGAGGGCCTCGCTGAGCGCGCGGCCCTGGGAAGTGGCGCTGGACGACGGGGTTGCCGACGGCGTCTTGCCGTCCTGGGCCTTGGGGGCCCCGGAGCCGCTGGCGGAGGGGCTCGGGCTCTGCGTCCCCTCGGGGGCGGCCGGGGAGCCGTCCGCGAAGGCGAGGACCGGGCGGAAGTACAGCTGCGCGGTGGTGCCGACCTGCTCGCGCGCCTGCTGCTCGTTCGTCCCCTTGGGGATGTTCACGATGATGTGGTCGCGGCCCTGGGTCTGGACCTCGGCCTCCGACACGCCGAGACCGTTGACGCGGCGCTCGATGATGCCGACCGCCGTGTTCATGTTGGTCTCGTTGATCGCGTCCGGCTTGCCCGGCTCGCTCTTGGCCTTGAGCGTGATGCTCGTGCCGCCGGCGAGGTCGATGCCCAGCCGGGGAGTCGTCTGCTTGGAGAGGAACATCCCCGCGGTGAGCGCCACCATCGCGATCAGGATGATCGCCAGGGCGCGCCCCGGCCTCCCCTGAGCCCCCGTGGGCCGCCGGCCCTTCTTCGGTGCTGCCACCTTGTCGTTTCTCCCTGTCCAACCGCCCCGCGCCGGGTCAGCGCGCGGACGGCCACGAAATGTGTGGTGGGGACCCCTGCCCCCCGCAGAAGTGTCACTGGCAGGGACCGCGGAAGCCGCCGGTCAGGCGCTCCGCGGTCCCGGGCCCGCGCGCTACTTCGCGCCGGCCTCGCCGTCGGCCTTGCCGTCCTTGGGCTCGTCGCCCTCGGGCGCTTCGTCCTTCTTGCCGAGGTCGAGCTTGGGGGCCGCGTCCTCGTCCTTCGTGAGGTCCGCCTTCGGGCCCTCGGTCAGCGAGGACGCGTCGTCGGGGACGACCGGGGTGTCCGTCTCGGCCTCGTCGCCGATGCCGTGGACGATGCGGTTGTACTCCGCGTCCTCGAGGACGGCGCCGATGGCGTTCTTCGCGTAGATCGCGTGGACGCCGGGAGCCACCTCAAGGGTGACGGTGTCGTCGCCGACCTCCTTGACCGTGGCGTACATGCCGCCGATGGTGCGCACGCCGCTGCCGGTCGTCATCTGGTCGCGCATCTGAGCGGCCTGGGCCTGCTTCTTCTTGGCGGACCGGGTCATCAGGAACATCGCCCCGATGAGCACGATGAACGGGAGCAAGAAGCTGATGTTGTTCACGGGACGAGGATCCTTCGCACGGCCGCGCCGGGGAGCGGCCATTTCTACGGGGGTGGGCACACCGACCTGAAGGGTCGGCATCGGCGGAGTCTAGGCGAGTCCGCACCGATGGAACAACGCCCAGCATGGCACCGCAGTTCCTGACCGGTCGAACCTCCGCGCCGTCAGGCCCCGAACAGGCCCTGTTGTCCGCTTGTTCCGCCGCCGCCCTGCTGGGGCGGGACGAGCCCCAGGTGAGCCCATGCGGCGGGCGTCGCGACCCGGCCGCGGGGGGTGCGCGCGAGCAGCCCTTCCCGTACGAGGAACGGCTCGGCCACCTCCTCCACGGTCTCCCGCTCCTCGCCGACGGCGACGGCGAGTGTGGACAGCCCGACGGGGCCGCCGCCGAAGAGCTTGAGCAGCGCCTCCAGGACGGCGCGGTCCAGCCGGTCGAGCCCGCGCGCGTCCACTTCGTACACCTGGAGGGCGGTGCCGGCGACCTCGCGGTTGATCACGCCGTCGGCCCGGACCTGGGCGTAGTCGCGGACGCGGCGGAGCAGGCGGTTGGCGATGCGCGGGGTGCCGCGGGAGCGGCCGGCGATCTCGGCGGCGCCGTCGGTGTCGATCTCGACGTCGAGGAGGCGGGCGGAGCGGTGGATGACGCGCTCCAGCTCCTCGGGTGCGTAGAACTCCATGTGCCCGGTGAACCCGAAGCGGTCCCGGAGCGGGGGCGGCAGCAGGCCGGCCCGGGTGGTCGCCCCGACGAGGGTGAAGGGGGGCAGTTCGAGCGGGATGGCGGTCGCGCCCGGCCCCTTGCCGACGATCACGTCGACGCGGAAGTCCTCCATGGCCATGTACAGCATCTCCTCGGCGGGCCGGGACATGCGGTGGATCTCGTCGAGGAAGAGGACTTCACCCTCCTGGAGGGAGGAGAGGATGGCGGCGAGGTCTCCGGCGTGCTGGATGGCGGGGCCGGAGGTGATCCGGATGGGCGCGCCCATCTCGGCCGCGATGATCATCGACAGGGTGGTCTTGCCGAGGCCGGGTGCGCCGGACAGCAGGACGTGGTCGGCGGTGGCGCCGCGCTGGCGGGCCGCCTTCAGGACGAGGTCCAGCTGCTGGCGGACCTTCTCCTGGCCGACGAACTCGCCGAGGTCCTTGGGGCGCAGCGCCGCTTCGACGGCGGTGTCCTCGCCGTCGGCTGCCGCCGCCACCAGCCGCTCGGTCTCGGCGTCGGTCTCGTCGTCCCAGTTCACGGTGTCACTCTGCCCTATCGTTTTCGTGTGCGGGTCCCTGCGGGGCTTTCCCCCACCCCGCCCTTTCTCCGTTTCCCGGGCGCTGCCCGGACCCGCGCCTCAAACGCCGGCGGGGCTGGATCCGGCCGCCGTGGGCCTTCGGGTGCGGCCTGCCCCCATCCAGCCCC
>NZ_JBHUSC010000113.1:0-5465 GCF_042673805.1 Streptomyces sp. NPDC057010
GCGCAAAGGTGCAGGCTGACGCCGGCCGAAATCCAGCCCCGCCGGCGTTTGAGGCGCGGGGTCTGGGGCGGAGCCCCAGCAGCGCAGCCCCCGGGCTGCTCGCACGCCTGCTCCGCCGGAGCAACCCGACCCCAACACCCGCCCCCGGAAGCGTCGCGGCAGCCAGGGGGCTGGGGGTGCGCCGCGGACGCGCAGAGGTGCTGGCCGGGATCGACCTCGCGGTCG
Organism: Streptomyces sp. NPDC057010; assembly: GCF_042673805.1. Taxonomy (NCBI): domain Bacteria; kingdom Bacillati; phylum Actinomycetota; class Actinomycetes; order Kitasatosporales; family Streptomycetaceae; genus Streptomyces; species Streptomyces sp. NPDC057010. The sequence continues at coordinate 226 of NZ_JBHUSC010000113.1, forward strand.
CGCCCGGCGAGACCATCGCCCTCATGGGCCGCAACGGCGCCGGCAAGTCCACCCTCCTGTCCGCCCTCGTCGGCACCCTGCCCCCCACCACCGGCACGGTGACCGTCGGCGGCGCCACCCCCCACCGCACCCCGCCGCAGGAGATGGTGCGCCGCGTCGGCCTCGTCCCCCAGGAACCCCGCGACCTCCTCTACGCCGACACGGTCGCCGCCGAGTGCGCCGCCGCCGACTCCGACGCGGCCGCGGCCCCCGGTACCTGCCGGGACCTCGTCTCCGCCCTGCTCCCGGACGTCCCCGACGACACCCACCCCCGCGACCTGTCGGAGGGGCAGCGCCTGGCCCTCGCGCTGGCGCTGGTCCTGACCGGCCGGCCCGCCCTGCTGCTCCTCGACGAGCCGACCCGCGGGCTGGACTACGCCGCCAAGGCCCGACTGGTCGAGGTGCTGCGGGCCCTGGCGGCGGAGGGCCACGCCATCGTCCTGGCCACCCACGACGTGGAGCTCGCCGCCGAGCTGGCCCACCGCGTGGTGATCCTGGCCGGCGGGGAGGTCGTCGCGGACGGCCCGACCGCCGAGGTGGTGGTCTCCTCCCCCGCCTTCGCGCCGCAGGTGGCGAAGGTCCTCGCGCCGGGCCACTGGCTCACCGTGGCCCAGGTCGCCGAGGCCCTGTCGTGAGCCGCGCCACCGGGCCCGGCAACCCCGTCCGCCCCGCCCGCCCCGTCCGTATCGGGCCGAGGGCCGCCGCCGCCCTGGTCCTCGTCACCCTCATCGGCATCGCGGCCTTCGGCTGGCCGCTCCTCGCCGACCGGCAGTCGGGGCTCGCCCACTCCGAGGACGCCCCCTGGCTCTTCGCGGCGCTGCTCCCGCTCCTCGTCGCCGTCGTCGTCGCGACCATCGCCGACACCGGCATGGACGCGAAGGCGGTGGCGATGCTCGGGGTGCTCGCCGCCGTGGGCGCCGCGCTGAGACCGCTGGGCGCGGGCACGGCCGGCCTGGAGCCCATGTTCTTCCTGATGGTGCTCAGCGGCCGCGTCCTCGGGCCCGGCTTCGGCTTCGTCCTCGGCTCGGTGACGATGTTCGCGTCCGCCCTGCTGACGGGCGGGGTCGGCCCGTGGATGCCGTTCCAGATGCTGGCGATGGGCTGGTTCTCGCTGGGCGCGGGGCTGCTGCCCGGGGCCGCGCGTATCAGGGGCCGGGCGGAGCTGCTGATGCTGGCGGCGTACGGCTTCGCGGGTTCCTTCGCGTACGGCACGGTCATGAACCTCCAGGGCTGGGTGATCCTGCAGGGCATGGGCCAGGGCATCTCCTTCCATCCCGGGGACCCGGTGCCGGCGAACCTCGCGCGTTTCGCCGCGTACTGCCTGGCGACCTCGGTGGGCTGGGACCTGGGCCGGGCGGCGCTGACGGTGGTCCTGACGCTGACCCTGGGCGCCACGCTGCTGAAGGCGCTGCGGCGGGCGACGCGGAAAGCTGCCTTCGGCGCGCCCGTCTCCTTCGATTCGGGGGCCGGAATCGCCTCCGACCCGTCGGCCGGAAGGGGTACGGGCGGTCGCGGAGCGTGAGATTCGGGGCCCTGGGCGGTGAGCCGCCCCACAGGACCCAGGTCACATACGAACCGTGATAGTAGTCCCTGCTGACCCCTTATGGGAGGACATCTCCCGCTACGGCCAGGGGGTCGTTGCGCCCCGGCTGCGAGGGTGGCTAGTAGGCGGGGTCGTTGCCAGGGGGTGGGGGCGTCTGTAGAACTGGATGAGTCGCAGGGCGGCCCGGGTGCTTCACCCGCCGCCGACGAATCCCTCTCCTTCGCGTGAGTGGCTCACGCATGCTCCGGCGTGCCCGCGACCGTCCTTGTCCCCTTCGGAAGGTCAATCCGTGTCCAACGCCGTCATCCGCCGCATCGCCGCTTCGAAGAAGACCCTCGCGGGTACCGTCCTCGCCCTGGGCGTCGCCGGTTCCATGCTTGCCGCGGTTCCCGCGCAGGCTGCCCCGATGGGTGCGAAGGCGATCGCCCAGCAGATGATCAAGGACCCGGCCCAGTTCGCTGCGTTCGACAAGATCGTCTCCCACGAGAGTGGCTGGGACTACACCGCGACCAACGCTTCCTCCGGCGCCTACGGCCTGGTCCAGGCCCTGCCGGCGTCGAAGATGTCCTCCGCGGGCGCCGACTGGAAGACCAACCCGGCCACCCAGATCAAGTGGGGCCTGGACTACATGAACGAGCGCTACGGCAGCCCCGTCGACGCCTGGAACTTCTGGTCCGCCAACCACTGGTACTAAACCGCCGGCAGGCAGCACAGCCGCAGGCAGCAGACATACGAAGGCCCCGGTGGCCGGCCTCCCCAGGTCCGGCCGCCGGGGCCTTCTGCATCCCCTCCCACGGGTTCAGAGGGGCGCCGAGCGCAGGCTCACAGGCGCTGGATGATCGTGCCGGTCGCCAGTGCGCCGCCCGCGCACATGGTGATCAGCGCGAATTCCTTGTCGCGCCGCTCCAGCTCGTGCAGCGCGGTGGTGATGAGCCGGGCGCCGGTGGCGCCGACGGGGTGGCCGAGGGCGATGGCGCCGCCGTTGACGTTGACCTTCTCCAGGTCCTGGTCGAAGACCCGGGCCCAGCTGAGGACGACGGAGGCGAAGGCCTCGTTGATCTCGACGAGGTCGATGTCCTTGAGGGACATGCCGGCCTTGCCGAGGACGGCCCGCGTCGCGTCGATCGGCCCGTCGAGGTGGTAGTGCGGGTCGGCGCCGACCAGGGTCTGGGCGACGATCCGGGCGCGCGGGCGCAGCTTGAGGGCACGGGCCATCTTGCGCGAGGCCCACATCACGGCGGCGGCCCCGTCGGATATCTGCGAGGAGTTCCCGGCGGTGTGGACGGCGGTCGGCATGACCGGCTTGAGCCGGGCCAGCGCCTCCATGGAGGTGTCGCGCAGGCCCTCGTCGCGGTCGACCAGGCGCCACATGCCCTGTCCGGCGGCCTGCTCCTCCTCCGTCGTGGGCACCTGGACGGCGAAGGTCTCGCGCTTGAAGCGCTCCTCGGCCCAGGCGGCCGCGGCCCGCTCCTGGGAGAGCACGCCCAGCCGGTCGACGTCCTCGCGGGTCAGGCCGCGGTGGCGGGCGATGCGCTCGGCGGCCTCGAACTGGTTCGGGAGGTCGACGTTCCACTCGTCCGGGAAGGGCTTGCCCGGGCCGTGCTTGGATCCGGAGCCGAGCGGGACGCGGCTCATGGCCTCGACCCCGCAGGCGATGCCGATGTCCATGACGCCGCCGGAGATCATGTTGGCGACCATGTGGTTGGCCTGCTGGGAGCTGCCGCACTGACAGTCCACGGTGGTCGCGGCGGTCTCGTACGGGAGGCCCATGGCGAGCCAGGCGTTGCGGGCGGGGTTCATCGACTGTTCGCCGGCGTGGGTGACGGTGCCGCCGACGATCTGTTCGACGCAGTCGGGCTGGATTCCGGTACGGGCGAGGAGCTCGCGGTAGGTCTCGCCGAGGAGGTAGGCGGGATGGAGGTTGGCGAGCGCGCCCCCGCGCTTGCCGATGGGGGTGCGTACGGCTTCGACGATGACGGGTTCCGCGGCCATGAGCTCGTCCTCTCCTGCACTGCGCCAGCGCGGCGGGCCGTCCCGGCGCCCCGCCCCGAACTAGTACGCGTTCTAGTTCTCCCCGCAGTCTTATGACCTGAAGCCCCGCCACGCAAGGGTCTTGCACGCGGCCTGCACGGATTCCACACGCAACAGTTGGCGCCGCGACCCTTGTCACTTCTAGAACTCGTTACTACCTTCAAGCCAACTTCTGATGGGCCGTCAGACTTTGGAGTTGCCCCGATGACCTGTCCCGCGCTGCCCGAAGGCTTCGACGCCACCGACCCCGACCTGCTCCAAAGCCGCGTCCCGCACCCGGAGTTCGCGCAGCTGCGGCAGACCGCCCCCGTGTGGTGGTGTCCGCAGCCCCGGGGCATCACCGGATTCGACGACGAGGGCTACTGGGCCGTCACCCGGCACGCGGACGTCAAGTACGTCTCCACGCACCCCGAGCTGTTCTCCTCCACCATCAACACGGCGATCATCCGCTTCAACGAACACATCCAGCGTGAGCAGATAGATGCCCAGCGTCTGATCATGCTGAACATGGATCCGCCGGAACACACGCGCGTACGCCAGATCGTGCAGCGCGGCTTCACCCCGCGGGCCATCCGCGGGCTGGAGGAGGCCCTGCGCGACCGGGCCCGGAAGATCGTCGAGGAGGCGGTGGCCGCCTCGGCGGACGGCAGCTTCGACTTCGTGACGCAGGTGGCGTGCGAGCTCCCGCTCCAGGCCATCGCGGAGCTGATCGGCGTACCGCAGAAGGACCGCGCCAAGATCTTCGACTGGTCGAACAAGATGATCGCCTACGACGACCCGGAATACGCGATCACCGAAGAGGTCGGCTCCAACGCGGCGGTGGAGCTCATCGGCTACGCGATGAACCTGTCCGCCGAGCGCAAGGAGTGCCCGGCCAAGGACATCGTGACGCAGCTGGTGGCCGCCGAGGGCCAGGGCAACCTCGGCTCCGACGAGTTCGGCTTCTTCGTGCTGCTGCTGGCGGTCGCGGGCAACGAGACCACGCGCAACGCCATCAGCCACGGCATGCACGCCTTCCTGACCCACCCCGACCAGTGGGAGCTGTACAAGGCGACCCGGCCCTCCACCGCCGCGGAGGAGATCGTCCGCTGGGCCACCCCCGTGGTGTCCTTCCAGCGCACCGCCACCCAGGACACGGAGCTGGGCGGCCAGAAGATCAAGGCGGGCGACCGGGTCGGCCTGTTCTACTCCTCGGCCAACCACGACCCCGAGGTCTTCGACGACCCGGGCGCCTTCGACATCACCCGCGACCCGAACCCGCACCTCGGCTTCGGGGGCGGCGGCCCGCACTTCTGCCTCGGCAAGTCCCTGGCCATCATGGAGATCGACCTGATCTTCAACGCGCTGGCCGACGCCCTGCCCGACCTGCGGCTGAGCGGCGAGGACCCGCGCCGGCTGCGCGCGGCCTGGCTCAACGGCATCAAGGAGCTCCGGGTCAGCCGCGGCTGACGACGGATCCAGGGCGGCAGGGGCCGCACCTCCCACGCCCCGGCCCCTGCCGTCCGCTGGCGCCCCCGGCAACGGACCCGCACCCGTTCGAGTGGCGGCCGCGGCCGAACCGGGTGATCCTGACTGACAGCGGCGATCCAGCCGAAGGGGCGCCGGGGCGATGCGCGCCCCGGCGCCC
>NZ_JBHUSC010000114.1:0-5445 GCF_042673805.1 Streptomyces sp. NPDC057010
ATCCGTACGACACTGATCGCCTCGGTGTTCGTGACCCGGTAGCCGCCTTTGAACTCGCTCGGGATCTCGAGCCGCTCGCCGCCGCGCAGCGTTCGACCGTATGTTCACCGGCCGACTGGATCTTCCCGAGTCGAAAACCGGGACAGATGCCTGCAAACTGGCCGAGTCGGGATCTTCCCGGCTCCTGCGGGGAGGAGGTACGGGAGTGCGCGCGAGGCCGAGCCGAGCGGTATCACTGCTGGTCACCTCGGTGATCCTGACGGGACTCATGGTCCCGGGGGCAGCCGCGCAGCCCGTGGGCGGCGAGCCGGCACCCGGCCCCGAAGCGGTGGGCCCGGCCGTCGTCGACCTCTCCGAGATCCCCGTCGAGCCACCCGTACAGCCCGCACGGCCCGCCCCGCGGGAGCTCTTCGGCGCGGACTGCGACACCGAGATCAACGGCTCGCAGGTCACGGCGCACTGCCACAACGGCTACCCGGAGACCGACCTCGTCCGGCTGCACGTCGAGTGCGACCGCTGGTGGGACGTGGACGGCGACAGCGCCCCCGTCGCCGTCGGCCCGGCGGGGCGCATCGAGCTCACCAGCCGCTGCTGGAAGGAGGTCCGCTCGGCCTGGGTCAGCCACCAGCGCCCGTGAACGGCCCGAGCGGCCCTATCCGGCGTCCCGGCCGAGGCAGACGAACGGGTAGCCCGCCGCCTCCGACGCGGCCGCGTCCCCGTCCCCGCGCCGGATCGCCTCGATCAGCCGGGCGTGGTCCAGGTGCGCGGCCGGATCCAGCTCCGCGCCCACGTCCGTGCGCAGCCAGTCCGCCACCAGGTCTCCGAGGTCCGCGTACAGCTCGATCAGCACGTCGTTGTGCGAGGCGGTCACCATCGCCATGTGCAGGCTCACGTCAGCCGCCACGAACCGCTCCGCGTCCCCGCTCGCCCAGGCCTCCTCGCGCCGCGCCAGCAGCGCGTCCAGCTGTACGAGGTCCCGCTCGGTCCGCCGCTCCGCCGCGAGGCGGGCCGCCGAGGACTCCAGCGTCGAGCGCAGCTCCGCGATGTGCCGGGGTTCGGCCCCCGCGAAGCGGCGGTGCATCACCCCGGCCAGCTCGCTGGTGGCGATGACGTACGTGCCCGAACCCTGGCGGATGTCCAGGAGGCCGTTGTGCGCCAGCGCCCGTACGGCCTCGCGCACGGTGTTGCGGGCGACGCCGAGCAGCTCCACCAGCTCCGGCTCGGTGGGGATGCGGGCGCCGACGGGCCACTCGCCGGAGGTGATCTGGTTGCGCAGCTGGGCGATCACCTGGTCGACGAGCGCGGAGCGCCGGGGCGAGGTCAGCGGCATGGGTTCCTCTCGGGGGAGACTGGACAACCAATCATCCCATGATTCTATGATGGTTGAATGTCCGACGAAGAAATCCAGACCCTCGACCGCCCCGCCGGAGGCCACAAGCCCTCCCGGCAGGCCCCCGGCGAGCCGTCCCCGCAGGCGGCCGGCGCGGCCCGGGCCGCGGCAGACGGCGCCGCCGCCACCTCGCAGGCGACGGCGCAGCCGGCCTGGCTCGGTCCGGTGCTCATCGTCGGCATCGTGCTCGCCGCCCTCAACCTGCGGCCGGCCATCACCAGCCTCGGCGCCCTCTTCGAGGAGGCCCGCACCGGCCTCGGCATGAGCGGCACCGTCGCCGGACTGATCACCTCCGTCCCCGCCCTCTGCTTCGCCGTCTTCGGCATCACCGCGCCCCGGCTCTCCCGCCGCTTCGGCCCCGCCGCCGTCGTCTGCGCCGGCATGGCCGCCGTCGCCGCCGGCCTGCTGATCCGCCCCTTCACGCACAACGCCGCGGGCTTCCTCGCCGCCAGCGCCCTGTCCCTGGCCGGCATAGCCCTGACCAACGTGCTGCTCCCGGTGATCGTCAAGCGGTACTTCCCGGACCGCGTCGGCACCATGACCGGCCTGTACTCCATGGCCCTGGCCGCCGGCACCTCGCTCGCCGCCGCCGCGACCGTCCCGCTGACCGACGCCCTCGGCGGCAGCTGGCGCACCGGCCTGCTGATCTGGGCGGTCCTCGCCCTGGTCGCCGTACTGCCCTGGCTGCCCGTCGCCGCCGCGAGCCGCCGCGAGAAGGCCGCCGCGCCCGCCGCCGTACGCGACGGCGCCGGCCCCTCCGTCGTCCGCAGCCGTACCGCATGGGCCCTGGCCTGCTACTTCGGCCTCCAGGCCACCGGCGCGTACATCACCATGGGCTGGCTCCCGCAGATCTTCCGTGACGCCGGAGTCTCCGCCTCCGAGGCCGGGGTGCTGCTCGCCGTCACCATGGTCATGGGCGTCCCGCTCGCCTTCGTCATCCCCGGCCTGGCCGGCCGGATGCGCCACCAGGGGCCCATCGCCGTCACCCTCGGCCTCTTCGGCCTCGCCGGCTACCTCGGGCTCTACTTCGCCCCGGCCGCGGGCGCGTGGGCCTGGGCGCTGCTGCTCGGCGTCTCCAACTGCGCCTTCCCCCTCGTCATCACGATGATCGGACTGCGCGCCAAGTCCCCGGCCGGGGTCGTCAAGCTCTCCGCCTTCGCCCAGAGCACCGGCTACCTCATCTCCATCCCCGGCCCCCTCCTCATCGGCACCCTCTACCAGCACAGCGGCGGCTGGGACCTGCCGCTCGCCCTGATGGCGGGACTCCTCGTCCCGCAGATCTGCCTGGGCCTCCTGGCCGGCCGGGACCGCACGATCGAGGACGAATGCGGCATGCGAGACTGACCGGCATGTCGCCCGTACTTGAACCGAACCCGCAGAACGGCCACAAGAAGCTCGGCCTCGTGCTCGGCGGGATGCTCCTCGTGACCGTGATCATCGCCGTGATCGCGACGTTCGCCTCCCCGTGACGCGGACGCCCCTAGGGGTGGGTGGGGATAACCCCACCAACCCCTAGGGGGCCAGGCTCAGGGTGAACTGGGGTGCGCCCCGGATGGGGGCCGCGTCCTCGGATCCATAGATTCGAAGACAGCGAGCCAGCCCACCCGCACACCCACGGAGGCGGCCATGTCGGCCCCCACGCACACCCGGTCCCTCCCGACCCCTCCCGCCCCCGCCCCCGCCCCCGCCCCCGGCCGCGGCCGCGGCCGCGCCGTCCGGGCGGGCGCCGCCGACGCCCGCCTGCACTGGTGGGCCCTGGCCCTCCCCGCCCTCGCCTTCGGCCTCCTCCTGCTGCTCCTGGCCGGATCCGGCCAGGCCCACGCGGAGTCCGGCGAGGCCTCCGGGCTGCTCCACGTCACCCAGCAGTTCCTGCGCGCCGTCGGCTGAGAGCCCGCGTGCCCGCGTGCGCCGGGGTGCGTCACACCGGCGGGTGCGGCCTCTCAACACCCTGCGCCCCGTGGCCCGTTTCGTGCGAAGCTGGGAGCCATGAGCGCCGACACACCCCGCAGGATCGCCCTCCTCCGGCACGCCAAGGCCGACTGGCCCCAGGTGTCCGACCACGACCGCCCGCTGGCGGAGCGCGGCCGCAAGGACGCACCGGCCGTCGGTCTGAAGCTCGCCGAAACCGGCATCGCCTTCGACCTGGCCCTCTGCTCCACCGCCGCCCGCACGCGCGAGACGTGGAAGCTCGCCGTCCAGGAGCTGCCGCACCGGCCGAAGACCTCGTACGAGGAGCGGCTCTACGACGCCTCGCTGGGCGAGCTCATCGCCCTCCTGAACGAAACCTCCGACGAGGTCGACAACCTCCTGGTCATCGGCCACAACCCCGGCATGCACGCCCTGGCCGACGCCCTCGCCGGGCGCGCCGAGGGGGACACCCTGGCGCGGATGACCCGTACCGGATTCCCGACCGCGGCCCTCGCCGTCGTCTCCTTCAGCGGCTCGTGGAAGTCCCTGGAGCACGGCGTGGGCACGCTGCTCGACTTCTGGACCCCCAAGGAGCACTGACCGCCGGTACGCGTGAGCGGGACCCGGAAACCGGGCCCCGCTCAGGCGACGCGCTGTGTTCCCCGCAGGTCAGGCGAGGTCGGCGGCCTCGATCTCCTCACGGGTGATCCCCAGCAGGTAGAGCACCGCGTCCAGGAAGGGCACGTTCACCGCGGTGTGCGCGGCCTCGCGGACCACGGGCTTGGCATTGAAGGCCACGCCGAGGCCGGCCGCGTTCAGCATGTCCAGGTCGTTGGCGCCGTCGCCGATGGCCACCGTCTGGGACAGCGGTACGTCGGCCTCCGCTGCGAAACGGCGCAGCAGCCGGGCCTTGCCCGCCCGGTCCACGATCTCGCCGGTGACCCGGCCGGTCAGCTTCCCGTCGACGATCTCCAGGGTGTTGGCGGAGGCGAAGTCCAGGCCCAGCCGCTCCCGCAGGTCGTCCGTGACCTGGGTGAAACCGCCCGACACCACACCCACCTGGTAGCCGAGCCGCTTGAGCGTGCGGATCAGGGTCCGGGCGCCCGGGGTCAGCTGCACCTCGGTGCGCACCTTGTCCACGACGGAGGCGTCCAGGCCGGCGAGCAGCGCCACGCGGGCGTGCAGCGACTGCTCGAAGTCCAGCTCGCCGCGCATGGCGCGCTCGGTGACCTCGGCGACCTGGGCCTCGCAGCCGGCGTGCGCGGCGAAGAGCTCGATGACCTCGTCCTGGATCAGGGTCGAGTCCACGTCCATGACCACCAGGCGCTGGGCCCGGCGGTGCAGCCCGGCCGAGACCACGGCCACGTCGACGCCGATGTGCGAGGCGGCGGTGGCGAGCGCGGTGCGCAGCGGCTCGGTCTCGACACCGGAGACCGCGAACTCGACGGCCGTCACCGGGTACTTGGCGAGCCGGAAGATACGGTCGATGTTGCCGCCGGTCGCGGTGATCCGGGCGGCGATCGCGGCCGTGGACTCGGCGGTGAGGGGGTGCCCGAGCACGGTGACGTGGGAACGGCCGCTACCGCGCGGCCGGTTGTCACCGGTACCGGAGAGGATCTCGGCCTGCAGCTTCAGCGACTCCGCCCAGCTGTGGACGGTGGCCCGCAGCTCGCCCTCGGAGCCGGCGGTGGGCTTGGTGACGAGGGCGCACAGGACGATGCGGCCACGGGTGACGACCTGCTCGATGTCGACGACGTCGACGGAGTAGGCGGCGAGGGTGTCGAACAGCCCGGCGGTGATCCCGGGACGGTCCTTGCCGAAGATCTTGACGAGGAGGGTGGGGACGTCGGAGGTCTGCGATGCGCTCATGGTGCTCTCACCGTATCTTCCCCGCCCCCTGACCAGGACCCCCGTCCCACCTCTTGAACGCGTGGTGCGTGCGGGCGGCCCTGCGGGGCGTGTCCCCTGCCCACCCTTCCACCGTTCCCCGGGGCGGAGCCCCGGACCCCGCGCCTCAAACGCCGGCGAGGCTGGATCCAGCCCGCCCGGCGTTTGAGGGCGCGGGCGCGCAGCGCACGGATCGGGGTCCGGGGCGGAGCCCCTGGGGGCACCTCCCAGCGGTAGCTGGGGGAGGAACGGTGGAAGGG
>NZ_JBHUSC010000115.1:0-5190 GCF_042673805.1 Streptomyces sp. NPDC057010
GCGCGCGCGTCCTGCGGGGACGCCCCTGCGCGCCCCCACTCCCCCCACAGGCCAAGGCCCCGGCCCGGGTGCGGGGGAGTCGATTTCATCTCGGCGCGGGTGGGGGCGGAGTGGGGCTTGGGGTGGGGACGCGGAGGAGGGTCCCCGCAGGACGAGCGCGCAACCACCCTTACGTCACGCAGCGGGCCTTAGTGCGCGAGCCGAGGAGACACTCCGGAGGGGCACCGCCCCAAGACCCGCTCCGGCCCCGCCCGACGGCGCCCCCCAGCCCCGCCGGCGATTGAGGCGAACGGGGTCCGGGGCGGAGCCCCGGCAACGGCGCCGCGCCCGAGACCCCCCGGCCCCGGTCAGGAGAGGTGGGTGCGGACCTCGGTGGCGGCTTCCTCGCCGTAGGCCTTGGTGAACCGCTCCATGAAGTGGGCACGGGCCAGCGTGTACTCCTGGGTACCCAGCGTCTCAATGACCAGCGTCGCCAGCATGCAGCCCACCTGCGCGGCCCGCTCCAGACCCACGCCCCAGCCCAGCCCCGTCAGGAACCCGGCGCGGAACGCGTCGCCGACACCCGTCGGGTCGACCTTCGCGGTCTCCTCGGGGCAGCCGACCACGATCGGGGCCTCGCCGACCCGCTCGATCCGCACGCCGTTCGAGCCCAGCGTCGTGACCCGGGTCCCGACCTTCGCCAGGATCTCCTCGTCCGACCAGCCCGACTTCGACTCGATGAGGCCCTTCTCGTACTCGTTCGAGAAGAGGTACGTCGCGCCCTCCATCAGGGTGCGGATGTTCTCGCCGTCCATCCGGGCGATCTGCTGCGAGAAGTCGGCCGCGAAGGGGATGCCCCGCGTCCGGCACTCCTCCGTGTGGCGCAGCATCGCCTCGGGGTCGTCCGCGCCGATCAGGACGAGGTCGAGCCCGCCCACGCGGTCGGCGACGGCCTTCAGCTCGATCTGGCGGGCCTCGCTCATCGCGCCCGTGTAGAAGGAGCCGATCTGGTTGTGGTCGGCGTCCGTGGTGCACACGAAGCGCGCGGTGTGCAGCACCTCGGAGATGCGGACGGACTCGGTGTCGACGCCGTGCCGGTCCAGCCAGGCGCGGTACTCGTCGAAGTCGGAGCCGGCGGCTCCGACGAGGATCGGGCGGCTGCCGAGCTGCCCCATGCCGAAGCAGATGTTCGGGCCGACACCGCCCCGCCGCACGTCGAGGTTGTCGACGAGGAAGGAGAGGGAGACCGTGTGCAGCTGGTCCGCGACCAGCTGGTCGGCGAAACGGCCGGGGAAGGTCATGAGGTGGTCGGTGGCGATGGAGCCGGTGACTGCGATGCGCACGGCGTGGACGCTCCTGCGGAGGACAGTAAGGGGACAGTCAAAACTACCCGGTCGGAGGCCTCGCGCCGAACGGCCGAAACTACCCCGTAGTAGCTCTTTCTTCACATGAGGCGCGGTGCCTACGGTGCGTCCATGACCTACACCGATGGCTTCGGCTACACCGAGTACACCGCCCAGTCGCGCGGCGCGGAAGTCTCGCGGCGGCCCGGCTTCGCCCGCCTGCTGGGCGACTGTGCCCGAATGGCCCCGCACTGGGCGGTTCCGGCGGCTCCGCTGCCGGCCCGGGTCGCCCCGTCGCAGATCCACGGGATCAGCGTCCCGCCGGCCTCGGCGCGCCTGATCGCCTCGACGGCGGCCTACGGGGACTGACCCGGACCCGGGGGAACCGGTTGCGCGTCTGTTCCGTCACACCCGCATCAAGTACGCCGGGACAGGTGAAGGAGCGATGCGGTGACCAGCGAAGAACCCGAGACATCACGCGGCACTCGACGGCGGCCGGCCTGGGCCGTGGGGTCGATCGCGGCTGCCGTGCTGCTGGCCGGCGGCGGCACCGCCTACTGGGCCTCCACCGCGTACGGCGACGCCTCGACCCGTACGGCCGACAGCGCGGCCTCCGCGCCCCGCGGGGCGGGGACGCCCTCAGGGCCGGGCATCGCGCCCGGGGAGCCCGACCCGCACGGTGACGGGGTGGTCTACCGGGCGGACGTGAAGCTGCCGGAGGGTCCGGCCGCCGCGCCCTCGTTCGCCGCGTCCGGGGAGGTCACCTCGGAGGAGGTGGCCAGGCTCGCCGCGGCGCTCGGCATCGCGGGCGCGCCGCGGCAGAACGGCGACGTGTGGCTGGCCGGGGAGGGCGCCGACGGCTCCGGGCCCCGGCTCACGGTGACCCGCAAGGCCCCGGGGACGTGGAACTTCAGCCGCTTCCAGGTGCCGGGCGACGGCAGTGGCAACGGCGCCGGGGACGACTGCGTGCGGGGCAAGGACACCTGCGGCCCCGCGACCCTCCCCCAGGACGCCGGGCCGGGCACCGACAAGCCGGTGTCCGAAGAGGCCGCGAAGGCCGCCGCGGCCCCGGTGCTGGCCGCCGTCGGGCAGAGCGGGGCACGGCTGGACGCCCGTCTCACCCAGCGCTCGGTGCGGGTGGTGACGGCGGACCCGGTGGTCGCCGGCCTGGCCACGCAGGGCTGGTCCACGAAGGTGAGCGTGGGCGCGGACTCCGCGGTGGTGGCGGGCAGCGGTGAGCTGAAGGCGCCCGTACGGGCCGCCGAGCAGCCGGTGGTCGGGGCCGTGGAGGCGCTGGCCCGGCTGAACGCGAGGTCGGGCGGCGCGCAGGGCACGGACCCCGGGCCGAGCGGCTGCGCGACCTCGGTGCCGCTGGACCCGGACACCCCGCTGGGGCCGACGGACGTACCGCCCTGCAATCCGGAGCCGCGGCCGATGAAGCCGCCGCGCACGGAGACGGTGAAGGGCGCCGCGCTCGGCCTGGTGGCCGGGACGGTGGACGGGGCCCGCGGGCTGGTCCCGGCCTGGCTCTTCGAGGTGGCGGGCACGGGCGGGGCCCCGGGCCGCACGGTGGCGCAGCCGGCCTCCGTCCAGGACGGCGGGCCCTCCGCGCCCGTTCCCGGCCGGCAGGACGGTCCCACCGTGCCCGGGTTCTCGTACGCGCAGGCCGACCGGAAGCTGACCGTGAACTTCTGGGGCAGCGTGTGCAGCACCTACGCCCTGGAGGCGCGGGAGCAGCCTGAGTCGGTCCTGGTGAAGATCACGGACACGCCGAACAAGCCGGGGCAGGCCTGCATCATGCTCGCGCAGGAGATGACGGTGACGGCGACCCTCCAGCAGCCGCTGGGCGACCGGAAGGTGATCGACGCGACCACGGGCAAGCCGCTGCCCCGGCAGTAGCCGCGGGGCGTGCGAGAGGGCCCGCTCCTCCGGTCGGATGAGACCGGAGGAGCGGGCCCTCGTCGTCGTGCAGGCCGTACGGGTCGTCCAGGTTTAGCTGAACGAGTCGCCGCAGGCGCAAGAGCCGGTGGCGTTCGGGTTGTCGATCGTGAAGCCCTGCTTCTCGATGGTGTCGACGAAGTCGATGGAGGCGCCGTGGAGGTACGGGGAGCTCATCCGGTCCGTGACGACCTTCACGCCGTCGAAGTCCTTGACGACGTCGCCGTCGAGGGACCGCTCGTCGAAGAAGAGCTGGTAGCGCAGGCCGGAGCAGCCGCCGGGCTGGACGGCGACGCGGAGCGCCAGGTCATCGCGGCCTTCCTGCTCCAGCAGGGTCCTGACCTTCTCGGCGGCGGCGTCGGACAGGAGGATGCCGTCGCTCACAGTGGTCTTGTCGTCCTGTACGGACATCTGCATTCACTCCCGAAGTGGGCGGCTCCCCACCGGAGGCGGGGAAACGTCGGACTCTTGCCGTCGGTGGCAACGAGCGGGACCGCGGATTCATTCCGGGACCCGACGCTTGTTTCAGATATTCATGCTCGCACACCGCGCGGGGGCGGAGCCGTTGGATCGGCGGGCTGATGCGTCACATCGACACTATGGACATCGTCAAACTGACATGAAGAGGTTATGATAGATAACGTCAAATAGACGAGAACTCGATGCGATACCTCAAGAAGTCCCTTGTCGCAGAACAGAAAGGGTGCGTGCAGTGACCACCGCCCAGCCTTTGGACGTCCAGCCGACGCCCCTTGCCCTGCTGCTGCTCGGTCGTGAATCCGACCCCAAGAGCGAGCGCGGCGTGGAATGCCCCGGCGACCTGCCCTCGCCGTCGGACCCGGACCTCGTGGCGCGCGCCCGCGCGGCCAAGGAGAAGCTCGGTGACAAGGTCTTCATCCTCGGCCACCACTACCAGCGCGACGAGGTGATCGAGTTCGCCGACGTCACCGGCGACTCCTTCAAGCTGGCCAAGGACGCGGCCGCCAAGCCGGAGGCCGAGTACATCGTCTTCTGCGGCGTGCACTTCATGGCCGAGTCCGCGGACATCCTGACCTCGGACGACCAGAAGGTGGTCCTGCCGGACCTGGCCGCCGGCTGCTCGATGGCCGACATGGCCACCGCCGAGCAGGTCGCCGAGTGCTGGGACGTGCTGACCGAGGCCGGCGTCGCCGGTGCGACGGTGCCCGTCTCGTACATGAACTCCTCCGCCGACATCAAGGCCTTCACCGGCAAGCACGGCGGCACGATCTGCACCTCGTCCAACGCGAAGAAGGCCCTGGAGTGGGCGTTCGAGCAGGGCGAGAAGGTGCTCTTCCTCCCGGACCAGCACCTGGGCCGCAACACCGCCGTCCGCGACATGGGCATGTCCCTGGACGACTGCGTCCTGTACAACCCGCACAAGCCGAACGGCGGCCTGACCGCCGAGCAGCTGCGGGACGCCAAGATGATCCTGTGGCGCGGCCACTGCTCGGTCCACGGCCGGTTCTCGGTCGACTCGGTCAACGACGTGCGCGAGCGGATCCCGGGCGTCAACGTCCTGGTCCACCCCGAGTGCAAGCACGAGGTCGTCGCGGCCGCGGACTACGTCGGCTCGACGGAGTACATCATCAAGGCGCTGGAGGCGGCCCCGGCCGGCTCCAAGTGGGCCATCGGCACCGAGCTGAACCTGGTCCGCCGCCTGGCGAACCGATTCGCCGCGGAGGACAAGGAGGTCGTCTTCCTCGACAAGACGGTCTGCTTCTGCTCGACGATGAACCGCATCGACCTCCCCCACCTGGTGTGGACCCTGGAGTCCCTGGCCGAGGGCAACCTCGTCAACCGGATCCAGGTCGACAAGGAGACCGAGAGCTTCGCGAAGCTGGCGCTGGAGCGCATGCTCGCGCTCCCGTAGCGGCCACGGTACGGCTGCGGCCCGCAGACGCCCGGAGGG
>NZ_JBHUSC010000116.1:0-4967 GCF_042673805.1 Streptomyces sp. NPDC057010
AGCCAAAATCCAGCCCCGCCGGCGTTTGAGGCGCGGGGGTCCGGGGGCTGGCCCCCGGCAGCGGACCCGCAGACACACATCAGCCTCGCCGGCGTTTGAGGCGCGGGGGGCGGGGCGGGGGCCCGGGGGTCAGGTTGGGAGGGGCGTGGCTCCGGGGGCGGGGGAGGATGCCACGCGAGTGGCCCGGCACGTGCCCGAGGCGTCGAGCGCCGCCGCGACCTTCGCCGCCGATTCGGGGTCCCGGACCAGGAAGGCCGTCGTGGGCCCGGAGCCGGAGACGAGCGCGGCCAGCGCACCGGCGTCCGTGCCGGCGGCAAGGGTGGCGGCCAGCGACGGCCGCAGCGACAGCGCCGCCGCCTGGAGGTCGTTGGCCAGGACACCGGCCAGCGCGTCCGGGTCACCCGAGGCCAGGGCCGCGAGCAGGGCCGGCGAGGCCTCCGGCTCCGGGATGCGCGTACCGGCCGTGAGGCGGTCGAACTCCCGGAAGACGGCCGGGGTCGACAGCCCGCCGTCGGCCACCGCGAACACCCAGTGGAACGCCCCGGCCTCCACCGGGGTCAGCAGCTCGCCGCGGCCGGTGCCGAGCGCCGCGCCGCCGACGAGGCTGAAGGGCACGTCGCTGCCCAGCTCCGCGCAGATGTCGAGCAGTTCGGCGCGCGGTGTGTCCAGGCCCCACAGGACGTCGCAGGCCAGCAGGGCGGCGGCCCCGTCCGCGCTGCCGCCCGCCATGCCGCCCGCGACCGGGATGTTCTTCGCGATGTGGAGGTGGACGGCGGGGGCGATGCCGGCCCGCGCGGCCAGGATCTCGGCGGCGCGCGCCGCGAGGTTGGTGCGGTCCAGGGGCACCTGGTCGGCGTCCGGGCCCGTGCAGGTCACCTTCAGCTCGTCGGCGGCGGTGGCCGTGACCTCGTCGAAGAGGGAGACGGCGAGGAAGACGTTGGCCAGGTCGTGGAAGCCGTCGGGGCGGGCCGCGCCCACCGCCAGCTGCACGTTGACCTTCGCGGGGACCCGTACGGTCACATGCGTACGCTCGCTCACAGCGCGGGCCTCTCCGCCTGGGGCTTGTGCTCGGCGATCGCGGCGAACTCCTCCACCGTCAGCGACTCGCCGCGCGCCTGCGGCGAGACGCCCGCGGCGACGAGCGCCGCCTCGGCGCCCGCCGGCGATCCGGCCCAGCCGGCCAGCGCGGCGCGCAGCGTCTTGCGGCGCTGGGCGAAGGCGGCGTCGACGACCGCGAAGACCTCGGCCTTCGAGGCGGTGGTCTTGATCGGCTCGGTCCGGCGGACCAGCGAGACGAGCCCGGAGTCGACGTTCGGCGCGGGCCAGAACACCTTGCGGCCGATGGCCCCGGCGCGCTTGACGTGCGCGTACCAGTTGGCCTTGACGGAGGGGACCCCGTAGACCTTGTTGCCCGGCTCGGCGGCGAGCCGGTCGGCGACCTCGGCCTGCACCATCACCAGGGTCCGTTCGATGGTGGGGAACCGGTCGAGCATGGTCAGCAGCACCGGCACGGCCACGTTGTAGGGCAGGTTCGCGACGAGCGCGGTCGGCGCCGGCCCGGGCAGCTCGGTGACCAGCATCGCGTCGGAGTGGACGAGCGCGAAGCGGTCCTTGCGCTCGGGCATCCGGGCTTCGATGGTGGCGGGCAGCGCCGCGGCGAGGATGTCGTCGATCTCGACGGCGGTGACCCGGTCCGCGGCCTCCAGCAGGGCGAGCGTCAGCGAGCCCAGCCCGGGCCCGACCTCGACGACCACGTCGTCGGGGCGCACCTCGGCGGTGCGCACGATGCGGCGCACCGTGTTGGCGTCGATGACGAAGTTCTGGCCCTTCTGCTTCGTCGGCCGCACGCCGAGCGCGGCGGCCAGCTCCCGGACGTCGGCCGGCCCGAGGAGGGCGTCGGAAGGGTTCTCGTTGGGCTGCTGCTCTGCGGTGCTCACCGGTAAAGCGTCTCAGATCGGCTGGGTGATCCCGAGCCGGACCGGCTGTCCGGGCTCGGGACGGGTTCCCATCGTGGTGGGGTGGCGTGGGCGTGCAGGTGGAAGCCCGCACCCAACGCCGCCCCTCGAGGGCTGTGCCTGCGCGTGGGATGGCCGATCGCCGTCACGCCCTGGTACCGGCGGGCTGCGCGGGGCAGCCGTCTCGGGTCCGTGTGAGCGTGCCCCTCCGGACGCTGTCCGGCGGGGCCGCTGGCCCGGGCCGGGGAGGGTGTCCCGGCCGGTTTGCGGAGCGGTGGGTGTGATGATGGCGCGTGCTTCGAGCCGATCGACGGTTGCGCGGATGGCCATGGTCGCGGTGGTGCGGTCCATGGCGGTGGTGGCCTGGTGGGTCAGTCCGCGTGCGGCAACGCGTTTCCACGCGCCCTCGTCCCGGTCGCCCTGCCAGCCACAGCCTGGGCACATGGACCACTTCCAGCCCGGGGTGGTCGGCCGGTCGGGGGCTTTGCGGTGCCGGAGTGGGGTGAGGCAGTTCGGGCAGCGCTTCGAGGTATTGCGTGCGGGCACGGTGACCACGGCGATGCCCGCCTCGGCAGCGAGGTGGCGCATGCGGTCGACGATCCGACCGCGCACCGTCTGGGACATGCGCGTGTTGTGGGTACGGCCCATGCCCCGCGCTTCCATCGACCGCAGGTCTTCGAGGTAGACGACGCTCGCCCCGGCGGCGATGGCCTGATCGACGGCCCAACGGGCGGCCGCCCACGCCAGGGCACTGTTCAGGTGGGAGCGACGGGCCGAAACGCGCCGGATCTCGTCGCGGATCACGGCTTGTCTGACATCGAGCGGAGCGTGGGGATCGAGGCGACGCCGTGTGCGGCCTTGGGTGATCCGCTGGTACTACTCGGCCTTGGCGTGCAGCTTCTCGGTGTGTCGGCGGAGACGGTGCAGTTTGGCCAGGACACCTGCGGCCCGGAACTGCCCACCGGTACCGAGGGCGGTGATCCGCCCGTCACCGTGGAGGCGGGCCGCACCGGCCGAGAGGAGCGTGTTCACTCCCCAGTCGACGCCGAGCGCAACGGTGTGCCCGGTGCCGGCGGCTTTCGGGACGGCGTGGCTGTAGGCGAGATCGGCAGATGGATCACCGCACCGGCCGGAACGGTCGGGGGCAGGCCGACCGGGCAGGCGACCCACGTCCAGTTGCGGTAGCCGGTCGGATCGGGACGGGTGGGCAGTTGGATCCGCAGCAGCACGCGCCGAGGATCGGCCCCGCTGCGTTCGATGGTGGCCTGCTGCCCGTCGCACGCTGCGAGGAGCAGCAGGCGTGCCGCCCGCGGTGGGCTCTCCAGTTCGCACAGATCGGCGGGGAGCCGGCCCTCGGCCTTCAGGAAGGCGGCGATCTGCCGGGTGCGGCTCTTGATGACGCAAGAAGGAACGTGCTGCCCGCCGGGGACCGCGGCACGCACCTTTACCCATTCCTCCTCCGTGCGCCTGGCAGGGTCGACGGGCCACGACCCGAGGACGCCTGCGGCCAGCTCGGCCCGCCGGTCCACATCGGCTGGCCTCCAGTGGGCGACCAGCAGATCGGTGACCATGTCCGCCACCAAGGTGGACGCCCAGCCGACGCGCTCCGCGAGCAAGGAAGCGGACAGAAGCTCACCGGTCTTCTCGTCCACACCTGTCCGCAGCGGGCCGCGGGCACAAGCGGTCCGGGTGTTCTCGCCCGCGGCGAGCGGCACCTTCCGACTCGGCTTCCGCCCGCTGCTCACCGGCCGGTGCTACCGGTAGAGCCTACGGCCGCAGTGGGGCCAGGGACTCGCCCCCCGCTGCACGTAGAGCTTCTTCGCCCGGTACGTCTGTTCCGGGCCCGGGGCGTCCTGGGGGCGGCCGCTGCCGCCGAGGGCCTGCCAGGTGCGGACGTCGAACTGGTAGAGGCCGCCGTAGGTGCCCGAGGCGTCGGTGGCGCCGGGGCGGCCGCCGGACTCGCACTGGGCGAGGGCGCCCCAGTCGAGGCCGTCGGCGCCGGCGACGGAGGTCGGCAGCGGTTTCGTGCCGACCTTGACGAGCTGGGTGACGGGTTCGCGGACGACCTCCTCCGCGATCTGGCGGGGCTTTTGGCGGACGCCGTTGACGGTGCGGAGGCTGTAGGTGACCCGGCGCGCGCCCGGGCGGCCGGCGCGCTCGACGACCTCGGTGCCGGTGAAGAGGGTGTCGTCCTCGGCCTTCTCGGTCTCGTACGGGATGCGCTCCTCGCGGACCTCGCGGGTGCCGGTGATGCGGAGCACGGTGACGGTCTGGCCGTCGCGGGGGAAGGAGGCGGGGGGTACGGAGGTGGTGTCCTGGCCGTGGAGGGTGATGCCGGCCTGGTCGAGGGCTTCCTGGACGGTGGCGGCGTTGGTGCGGATGGTGCGTTCGCGGCCGTCGGCCATGAAGGTGACGCTGCGTTCGGTACGGACGCTGAGGGCGAGGCCGGTGCGGGGCACCGGGGCGGTGCGGGGGGCGGAGAGGTAGGCGCCCTCGGCGCGGATGCCGAACTGGCGCAGGGCGCCCTCGACGGTGCGGGCGGTGGTCCACACCTCGCGCCGACGGCCGTCGAGGGTGAGGTGGAGGGGGCGGCCGTAGCGGACGACGATCTCCTCGCCGTCGTCGAGGGGTTCGCCGGGGGCGGGGGCGACGAGGTCGTGCGGCCCGACGCCGAGGCCTTCGGCGGCCAGCAGTTCACCCACGTCGTCGGCGAAGGTGTGGAGGTTCTGCGGGACCCCGTCGACGGTGAGGCGCACGGACTTGTCGGCGGCGACGAAGGCGGTGGTGCCGCCGGCGAGGAACGCGACGACGAGGGCCTGCGGTACGAGGCGCCGCCAGTTCCCCGTCGGGGACTCCGCGGGGGTGGCGGTGCGGGCGCGACGGCCTGCCGGGGGCTCGTCGGTCGTGGTGTCCCGGCCCCGACGGCCCGACCCGGGGGCGGCGGCCCGGCGGCGGCCCGAGCCCGGGGCCGGGGCCGGAGCCGGGACCGGGGGCGCTTCCGGGGCCTCGGAC
>NZ_JBHUSC010000117.1:0-1427 GCF_042673805.1 Streptomyces sp. NPDC057010
TTCAGAACTAACACAGTGGACGCGAGCAACTGAGGACAAGCCCTCGGCCTATTAGTACCAGTCAGCTTCACCCGTTACCGGGCTTCCACATCTGGCCTATCAACCCAGTCGTCTACTGGGAGCCTTACCCTCTCAAGGAGGTGGGAATACTCATCTTGAAGCAGGCTTCCCGCTTAGATGCTTTCAGCGGTTATCCCTCCCGAACGTAGCCAACCAGCCATGCCCTTGGCAGGACAACTGGCACACCAGAGGTTCGTCCGTCCCGGTCCTCTCGTACTAGGGACAGCCCTTCTCAATATTCCTACGCGCACAGCGGATAGGGACCGAACTGTCTCACGACGTTCTAAACCCAGCTCGCGTACCGCTTTAATGGGCGAACAGCCCAACCCTTGGGACCGACTCCAGCCCCAGGATGCGACGAGCCGACATCGAGGTGCCAAACCATCCCGTCGATATGGACTCTTGGGGAAGATCAGCCTGTTATCCCCGGGGTACCTTTTATCCGTTGAGCGACGGCGCTTCCACAAGCCACCGCCGGATCACTAGTCCCGACTTTCGTCCCTGCTCGACCCGTCGGTCTCACAGTCAAGCTCCCTTGTGCACTTACACTCAACACCTGATTGCCAACCAGGCTGAGGGAACCTTTGGGCGCCTCCGTTACCCTTTGGGAGGCAACCGCCCCAGTTAAACTACCCATCAGACACTGTCCCTGATCCGGATCACGGACCGAGGTTAGACATCCAGCACGACCAGAGTGGTATTTCAACGACGACTCCCACCATACTGGCGTATGGCTTTCACAGTCTCCCACCTATCCTACACAAGCCGAACCGAACACCAATATCAAACTGTAGTAAAGGTCCCGGGGTCTTTCCGTCCTGCTGCGCGAAACGAGCATCTTTACTCGTAGTGCAATTTCACCGGGCCTATGGTTGAGACAGTCGAGAAGTCGTTACGCCATTCGTGCAGGTCGGAACTTACCCGACAAGGAATTTCGCTACCTTAGGATGGTTATAGTTACCACCGCCGTTTACTGGCGCTTAAGTTCTCAGCTTCGCACACCCGAAAGTGCACTAACCGGTCCCCTTAACGTTCCAGCACCGGGCAGGCGTCAGTCCGTATACATCGCCTTACGGCTTCGCACGGACCTGTGTTTTTAGTAAACAGTCGCTTCTCGCTGGTCTCTGCGGCCACCCCCAGCTCACGGAGCAAGTCCGATCACCAGTGATGGCCCCCCTTCTCCCGAAGTTACGGGGGCATTTTGCCGAGTTCCTTAACCATAGTTCACCCGAACGCCTCGGTATTCTCTACCTGACCACCTGAGTCGGTTTAGGGTACGGGCCGCCATGAAACTCGCTAGAGGCTTTTCTCGACAGCATAGGATCATCCACTTCACCACAATCGGCTCGGCATCAGGTCTCAGCCTT
>NZ_JBHUSC010000117.1:1525-2856 GCF_042673805.1 Streptomyces sp. NPDC057010
AGTATTGCTGCAATGACACGACTTCGGCGGTACGCTTGAGCCCCGCTACATTGTCGGCGCGGAATCACTTGACCAGTGAGCTATTACGCACTCTTTCAAGGGTGGCTGCTTCTAAGCCAACCTCCTGGTTGTCTCTGCGACTCCACATCCTTTCCCACTTAGCGTACGCTTAGGGGCCTTAGTCGATGCTCTGGGCTGTTTCCCTCTCGACCATGGAGCTTATCCCCCACAGTCTCACTGCCGTGCTCTCACTTACCGGCATTCGGAGTTTGGCTAAGGTCAGTAACCCGGTAGGGCCCATCGCCTATCCAGTGCTCTACCTCCGGCAAGAAACACACGACGCTGCACCTAAATGCATTTCGGGGAGAACCAGCTATCACGGAGTTTGATTGGCCTTTCACCCCTAACCACAGGTCATCCCCCAGGTTTTCAACCCTGGTGGGTTCGGTCCTCCACGAAGTCTTACCTCCGCTTCAACCTGCCCATGGCTAGATCACTCCGCTTCGGGTCTAGAGCGTGCAACTCAATCGCCCTATTCGGACTCGCTTTCGCTACGGCTTCCCCACACGGGTTAACCTCGCTACACACCGCTAACTCGCAGGCTCATTCTTCAAAAGGCACGCAGTCACGAGACACCAGCAAGCTGATGTCCGACGCTCCCACGGCTTGTAGGCACACGGTTTCAGGTACTATTTCACTCCGCTCCCGCGGTACTTTTCACCATTCCCTCACGGTACTATCCGCTATCGGTCACCAGGGAATATTTAGGCTTAGCGGGTGGTCCCGCCAGATTCACACGGGATTTCTCGGGCCCCGTGCTACTTGGGAGATGAGCAAGCAAGCCGCTGATGTTTCGTCTACGGGGGTCTTACCCTCTACGCCGGACCTTTCGCATGTCCTTCGACTACATCAACGGTTTCTGACTCGCCCAGCCGCCGGCAGACGACTGAAGCTCATTCCCACAACCCCGCATGCGCAACCCCTGCCGGGTATCACACGCATACGGTTTGGCCTCATCCGGTTTCGCTCGCCACTACTCCCGGAATCACGGTTGTTTTCTCTTCCTGAGGGTACTGAGATGTTTCACTTCCCCTCGTTCCCTCCACACTGCCTATGTGTTCAGCAGTGGGTGACAGCCCATGACGACTGCCGGGTTTCCCCATTCGGACACCCCCGGATCAAAGCTCAGTTGGCAGCTCCCCGGGGCCTATCGCGGCCTCTCACGTCCTTCATCGGTTCCTGGTGCCAAGGCATCCACCGTGCGCCCTTAAAAACTTGGCCACAGATGCTCGCGTCCACTGTGTAGTTCTCAAACAACGACCAGCCACCCA
>NZ_JBHUSC010000118.1:0-4462 GCF_042673805.1 Streptomyces sp. NPDC057010
GGTTACATTCCGAACCCGGAAGCTAAGCCTTTCAGCGCCGATGGTACTGCAGGGGGGACCCTGTGGGAGAGTAGGACGCCGCCGAACAATCATTGTGGGAAAGCCCCGCACCTTATGGTGCGGGGCTTTTCTGCGTTCCGGGGCCGAATCCGGGGCCGCGGCGGACCCGCCACTTCACCAGTCGGCGGGATAGCTCTTCAGGCTGCTCGTGTCGAGCGTCCAGCGGCCGGCGGTGACGGTGTCCCCGAAAGCGTGGGGGACCTTCTTGCGGTAGCGGATGCCGTCGGGTCCCTCTGAGGGATCGCTGTGCACCGTGACGGTCTTCTTGTCCCTGCGGGGGTCCACGACGACGTAAAGCGGGACCCCCATCCGCGGGTAGTCGTGCAGCTTGTCGCGGATGTCGGTAAGGGAGTTCGTACGGGAGACGACCTCCACCACCATCAGGACATCGCGGGAGTTGACGACCTTTGCGGTGTCGTCGGTGTCCTCCTCAGCGATGACCATGAGGTCCGGGACCTTGGTCAAGCCGGTCACCGGATCGCCCATGTTCGTGTCGTTGAGGGCCATCACCTCGGGTGTCTGGGCCTCGATCTGACGGCGCAACCGCACCACGTTCAGGCCGTGGGGAGCCGTGGGGTTCATCATCGTGAGGAAGATCTGACCGTCGGTGGTCTGTACCTTCCACTGGTCTTCCTGGTGCTCGGCCAGTTCCGAGAGCTGCTCCGCGAAGTCATGCATGCGGCGCATCTGCTCCGCGGTGAGGTCGCCCATGGTGTCCTCCTGGTGACTACCCGACCAGCGTATCGAGATGTGGCCCCCCTTAAAGGCGGCCGGCGGCCTTGAGGGCCAGGTAGGCGTCGGCCAGGGCCGGGGCCAGGGTGTCCGGGGTCGCGTCGACCACGTGGACGCCGTGGCGGGTGAGTTCGGCGGCCGTGCGGGTGCGTTGGGTCTGGGACTGGGTGCCCGCCGCGGCTTCGTAGACGGCGTCCACGCTGCCGCGGGCCTTCGTCATTTCCGCTACGTGCGGGTCGGCCACCGAGGCCAGGAGAACCGTGTGGCGCTGTGTGAGGCGCGGGAGGAGGGGGAGCAGGCCCTCTTCGATCGCGGCCGCGTCCAGGCTCGTCAGGAGGACCACCAGGGACCGGCGCGGGGCATTGCGGAGGATGGTGGAGACCAGGGTGCGGGAGTCCGTCTCGACCAGTTCCGGTTCGAGGGTGGCCATCGCGTTCACGAAGGACGGCAGGACGTCGGCCGCTGCGCGGCCCTGGACCTGGGCGCGGGGGCGGCGGTCGTGGGCCAGGAGGTCCACGCGGTCGCCGGCGCGGGTGGCCAGGGCGGCGAGGAGCAGGGCCGCGTCCATGGCGGAGTCCAGGCGCGGGGCGTCTCCGACGCGGCCCGCCGAAGTGCGGCCGGTGTCCAGGCAGATCAGGATGTGCCGGTCGCGTTCGGGGCGCCAGGTGCGGACGGCCACCTTGTGCTGGCGGGCCGTGGCACGCCAGTCGATGGAGCGGGTGTCGTCGCCGGGGACGTAGTCGCGCAGGCTGTCGAACTCCGTGCCCTCGCCGCGGGTCAGGACGCTCGTACGTCCGTCCAGTTCGCGCAGGCGGGCCAGCCGGGAGGGCAGGTGCTTGCGGCTGGTGAACGGCGGGAGGACCCGGACCGTCCACGGGAGGGGGCGGGAGCCCTGGCGGGCCCACAGGCCCAGCGGGCCCGACGAGCGGATCGTGACGCGGTCGGCCACGCGGTCGCCGCGGCGGGTGGGGAGGAGGCGGGTGGTCAGCCGGCGGCGTTCACCCGCGGGGATCACCACCGTGTGGCGGGAGGCGGCCTGCTCCGTCCCCGGGAGCCAGCTGCTCGGGGGCCAGGCGTCACGGACGCGGGCCCGTAGCGGGCGGCCGCTCGGGTTGGTGATCGTGAGGTGGACGTCCGCGGACTCGCCCAGGCGGACGGAGGTGTCGCCGGAGCGGGTCAGCTTCAGGCTGCGGACGGGCGCCGCGAGGGCGCAGTCGACCGCGCATGCCAGGGCGAGCGGGCCGTTGACCGCGAGCATCCCCGCCCAGCTCGGTTCGAGGATGCCGACGGGGAGGCTGCCGAGGGCCGCCAGGAGGGCGGCGCGTCCGGTGAGGGCCATCAGCGCGGTACGGGGACGTGGGAAAGGATCGCCGAGATGACCGAGTCCGCGGTGACGCCTTCCATTTCGGCTTCGGGGCGCAGCTGGACGCGGTGGCGGAGGGTCGGCAGGGCGAGCGCCTTGACGTCGTCGGGGGTGACGTAGTCGCGGCCGGTGAGCCAGGCCCAGGCGCGGGAGGTGGCCAGCAGGGCCGTCGCGCCGCGGGGGGAGACGCCGAGGGTGAAGGACGGCGACTCGCGGGTGGCGCGGCAGACGTCGACGACGTAGCCGGCGATCTCCGGGGAGACGGTCACACGGGCCACGGCCTCGCGGGCGGCCTCGAGTTCGGCCGGGCCTGCGACCGGGCGGACGCCCGCGGCCCGGAGGTCGCGGGGGTTGAAGCCGGCGGCGTGGCGGGTCAGGACACCGATCTCGTCCTCGCGGGAGGGGAGCGGGACCGTGAGCTTGAGGAGGAAGCGGTCCAGCTGCGCTTCCGGGAGGGGGTAGGTGCCCTCGTACTCGACCGGGTTCATGGTGGCGGCGACGAGGAAGGGCTCGGGGAGCTTGCGGGGCGTGCCGTCGACCGTGACCTGGCGTTCCTCCATCGCTTCGAGGAGGGAGGACTGGGTCTTGGGGGGCGTGCGGTTGATCTCGTCGGCGAGGAGGAGGTTGGTGAAGACCGGGCCGTTCTGGAAGGAGAACTCGGCGGTGCGGGCGTCGTAGACGAGGGAGCCGGTGACGTCGCTCGGCATCAGGTCCGGGGTGAACTGGACGCGTTTGGTGTCGAGTTCGAGGGATGCGGCCAGGGCCCGTACGAGGAGGGTCTTGGCCACGCCGGGGACGCCTTCGAGGAGGACGTGGCCGCGGCAGAGGAGGGCGACGACGAGGCCGGTGACGGCGGAGTCCTGGCCGACCACGGCCTTGCCGATCTCGGTGCGGAGCGCTTCGAGGGAAGCGCGGGCGCTGTCCGCGGTCGCAGCCGCCGTTGCGGCCGCGGGCTCGGTCGCGGCCGTGGGCTCGGTGGTCGGGTACGTCATGACGTACGGACCTCTCTTTCGAGGGCGTCGAGGTGGTCGGCGAGCGCGACGAGTGCCGCGTCGTCGGAGGGGGTGGGGCCGAAGAGGAGGGTGGTGACGTCCCGGGCCCCGGCCGTGGCGCCGCTGAGGTGCGCGGAGACGGCGGGGACGAGGGACGCGGGCTCGTGGGCCCGCGTGTGCGGTACGCCGACCAGGGCGGCGAGGCGTTCGCGCGCGGCGGTGCGCAGCACGGTGGCGGCGCGGTCGCGGGCCCCGGCCTTGCGGTAGAGGCGGGCGCGGCCCTCGGTGGCCTCGGAGGCGCGGATGACGACCGGCAGCTTCTCGGTGACGAGGGGGCCGAGGCGGCGGGCGCGCCAGAGGGCGGCGAGGGCGGCGGCGACGAACAGCTGGAGCAGGGCCCAGAACCAGCCGGACGGGACGAGGTCGATGAGGCTCTTGTCCTGCACCGGGCCGTCGGCGGTGTCGGAGTCGGCGAGGGACGGCATGTACCAGACGAGGTTCGGGCGGGAGCCGAGGAGTTGGAGGGCCAGGGAAGCGTTGCCCTCGTGGGCGAGGTTCTCGTTCAGGAGGAGCGTGCCGGAGCCGAGGATCACGGTGTCGCCGGTCGTTCCCCTGGGGAGCAGGAGGAGCGTGGGGTGGCCGTCGCTGGGGTAGCAGGCGGTGGCGCGGGGGAGGGTGGTGCCGTAGCGCAGGCCGTCTCCGGTGGCGGCGCGGCCGGCGGTGGTGGCGGCGGGCAGCGTGCAGGCCGGGGCGAGGTTTTCGGTGCCGGCGTCGCCCTTGGTGCGGACGCCGGGGGCCAGGTCGGGAAGGCTTTGGCTGCCGGGGGCGAGGAGGACGGTGCGGCCGCCGGAGAGGTCCGTCGCGGAGCGGATGGTGGTGCGCTGGGCTGCGCCGAGGCGGTCCGGGGCGGTGACCAGGAGGGTGGTGCGGGGGCCTGCGGCGTCGGCGGCCTCGCGGGCGGTGGTGACGACACGGGTGGTGACGCCGTGGTCCTTGAGGAGCTCGGCCACGGCGCGGGTGCCGGAGGGGTCGGCGGAGCGGGGGTCCAGGAGGCCGTGGCGGGTGCCGGAGTTGAGGGCGGCGAGGGTGATGGCGCCGGTGGCGAGCACCGCCAGGACGGCGAGGGCCCTTCTTGCCAGGCGGACGCGCCGGGTCCGCCTGGCGCCGCTTGGGCTCGGGGCGGTGGCGGTGGCCGTGGCCGTCGGAGCTCCGGCGGTGACGGGCGCGCGCCGGGGCACCTCCTCGGGCGCCGAACGTGGCAAGGGGGCGGCCCCTGGGGGCGGGGCCGCGGGGGGCGCGCGGGGGGGGCGGCCCG
>NZ_JBHUSC010000119.1:0-3862 GCF_042673805.1 Streptomyces sp. NPDC057010
CCCTCTCCGGGGTGCGGGCCGAGCCCGTTTCTCATTCGACCTTCGGGGCGAGGCGGGCCGGACCCGCGGCCGGGTCGGCGCGCAGCTTGTCGTGGAGCGCCCTGCTCTCCTCGGTGAGCCGCTGGGGGCCGCTGTGCGGGGGCACGCCGGAGACGCTCGCGCCGGGTGCGATCGGGGGCTCGTACTGGGTGGGCGCCGTTCTGGCGGTGTACGCCGTGGCGGCCGCGATCACCGCGGTGACGCTGACGACGGCACGGGTCCACCGGCGGGCGCGGCGCTCCGCGGACGCGCGCACCACGGCCGCCGGGCGGGGTTCGAGCCGGACGGCCGGCCGCACCGTGGCGAGCCGCTCGCGCAGCAGCGCGGACCGCTGCCCGGGCGGTACGGCGGCCAGTTCGGGGATCCGCCCGGCGAGGTCGGCGTGCGCGTGGAGGAGGCGGTTGCCGGCGGTGGGGGTGCTGGCCTCGGTTTCGGCGGCGGTGTCGGGGAGGTCGAGGCCGACGCCGTCGTAGAGGATGACGGTACGGCGGTGGGGGGTGGGCAGCGCGAGCATGGCGTCGAGGAGGATCCGGTCGGCGGGCTCGGCGGGGGCCTTGTCGGGGTGCCGGTGGGCGCGGCGGAGCTGGTGCCAGGGGGAGAGGGCGTACTCGTGCGCGGCCGCGCGCACCCAGCCGACCGGGTCCGGGTCGGCGGCCACCTCGGGCCAGCGGTTCCAGGCCAGCTGGAAGGCCCGCTCCACGGCCTCCTGGGCGAGGGAGCGCCGGCCGGTGAGCAGATAGGCCTGCCGTACGAGGGCACCGGCGGCCCGCCCGTACAGCACGTCGAACTCCCCCGCGGCCCCGCCCCGCGGAGCCCCTTTCGGCCCCGCCGGAGCCTGCCCGCCCGCCTCCAGCGCCTCGCCACCCGCCGCGGCCCCCATGCCCGCCGGGCCCTGTGGACCCTCTCCGGCCTGGGGGGCCTGCCCTGCCTGCGCGGCGTCCAGGTTCTCTTTGCCCGCCGCGGCTTCGGGGGTTTCCGTCCCTTGCGGGGCCTGTTCGGCCTTGATGGTCTGAGCGGCCTCTGCGGCCTCCGGGTTCTCTTTGGCCGCCGTGGCTTCGGTGGTTTCCGTGCATTGCCGGGCCTGTTCTGCCTCCGGGGTCGGTCCGGTCCCAGGGGTCTCGCCGGGCTCCGTGGCCTGGATGGGCGGGGGGACCGCCGGGGCGTCCCCTGTTCTCGGCTCACCCGTGCTCCCTCCGGCCACCGGGGGGAGCGGGGTCTGCTCGGGCTCTGCGGCTTCGGCGGCCCTGGCCCCGCCCCCGGCCCCTTGGGCCGCCGGCCCCTCGGGTGAGGGCGCGCCTGCGGGCCTGGCGGCGCCTGTGGTGCCGTCGGAGGCGCCGGCTCCCGGGTGCCCGTCGGTCTCCGCGGTCAGGCCGGCGGGGCCGACCCTGACCGGCGCTTTGGCGTCGTGGCGGGGCAGCGCCACCGGCGGCCTCGCGGCGCGCTTGGCCGCGGGCTTGGGGCGGGTTCCGGCCCCGGCGGGCCGACCCGCCAGGGGGCGCGCGGGGCCGGGGGTCGCCCTCGGCGCCCCGGAGGACACACCCTCGGCCTCCGCGGCGCCGAGCCCGGCGTCCGCGGGCCGACCGGCCACGGCGCTCACCTCGGCGGCGCGGGGCTCGACTTCCGCAGGACGGTCCGTCAGGGGGCGTGCGGAACCGGGCGTTGCGCTCGGCACCGAAGGCGGCACGGCCGCTGCGTCGGTCGCGTGTGGGGCAGCTGATTCGGCCTCGACCGCCAGGGGCTCGGCATCTGTGGGCAGCTCCGTCTGGGGGTGCGGGGTACCGAGTTCGGCCCCAGCTCCAGCCTGGATCCCCACCTCGGCCAGGGCCCCCACACCGGCCTGGACGTTGGCCCCGGCCTCCGTGTCGAGCGCAACCCCGCCCTTGGCGGTGGGGTCCGGGTCGGGGGGCGGGGGGGCGAGGGTGGTCAGGAATGTGGCGTAGGCCTCGCGTTTGCGGCCGCGGGGGTCCGTGCGGCCCGTCTCCCACGAACGCACCGTGGCCGCCGTGACCCCCACCGCCGCCGCGACCTGTTCGTGCGTCAGATCCGCCGATTCGCGCAGTCTGCGGCGCTCCTTCGGGGTGGGGAGGCTCAGCTCCGAGCTCGTCTCGACGCTTCGTGTCATGCCACACTCCCCGCGACCCGGCAGCCCTGGGCGAAAAAGTACATAAACGTATATTGAGCGACACCACGGACATTCGCCTGTTACCCGCTCATAGCGCGTGTCGTTGGCACCATGGCGGGGTGACCCAAGTGACCGAACGCGGGACCCCGTTGTCCACGGCCCCGCGCGCCGCCGCCCGGCGCCGTTCCCCGGCGGCGGCCGCCTGCGTGGTGGGCGGTGCCGTGGCGGCCGGGCTCGGGCTCGGCTTCCTCGCCGTGCTCGTCATCGTGCTGTGGATCAGCTCCCCCTACCCCGACAGCGGCCCCGGCGGGGCCCTGCACCTCGCCGCCGGGCTGTGGCTGCTCGCCCACGGCGCGGAGCTGCTGCGGTACGAGACCCTGTCTGGCGTGCCCGCGCCCGTCGGCGTGACGCCGCTGCTCCTCGTCGCGCTGCCCGTCCTGCTCATGCGGCGTGCGGCCCGGCTCGGGAGCGCCTCCGAGGAGGAGGGGGAGGAGGTGCTGCCCGCGACCGCCGTGTTCTCGGCCGTGGTGTGCGGGTACCTGGCCGTCGGGGCCCTCGTCACGGCGTACGCGGCCGGCGGCCCCATGCCCGCCGATCCGCTGAGCGCGGCCTGGCACGTCCCGCTGGTCGCCGCGCTCGCCGCCGGCGGCGGGGTGTGGGCGGTGCGGGGGCGTCCGCTCGCGGGGTTCCCCTCATGGGTGCCGGGGGGCGTACGGAGGGCAGTTACGCGCCCCCGTTACGCGCTGGCGCTCCGGGCCGGTGCGGGCGGAGCCCTCGTCCTCCTGGGCGGCGGTGTCCTGCTCGTCGGGTCCTCGCTGGCCTGGCACGGCGCGGAGGTCCAGGGGTCGTTCCTGGCGCTGACCGAGGTGTGGTCGGGCCGGTTCGCGGTGCTGCTGCTCGCGGTCGCGCTGATCCCGAACGCCATGGTGTGGGGGGCGTCCTACGCCCTCGGGCCCGGCTTCGCCCTCGGCGTCGGCGCGACCGCCACCCCGCTCGGCTACGCGGGCTCGCCCGCGCTGCCCCGGTTCCCGCTGCTGGCGGCGCTGCCGGCGGAGGGGCCGGGAGGCCCGCTGACCTGGGCGGCCGCCGGGGTGCCGGTGGTGGCTGGGCTGGCGGTGGGATGGTTCGCGGTGCGCCGGGCGCGGGAGGTCCCGTATGGGGAGACCGCGCTGACGGCGGCCCTCGGCGCGCTGGTGTGCGGGCTGGTCATGGCCGGGCTCGCGGCGGCCTCGTCGGGGCCGCTGGGGTCGCGGGCGCTGGCCGAGTTCGGGCCGGTGTGGTGGGCCGTCGGCGTGGCGGCCTTCGCGTGGACGCTGGTGCTGGCCGTGCCGGTGGCCGTGGGGGTGCATGCGTGGCGGATGCGGTTGCCGGCCGTGCCGGGGGGTGCGGACGGGTGGCACGACAGTGGGGTGCGGGAGCTTCGGTGGGAGGCGCTTCGCCTGGCGGCGGCCGAGCCGGTGGTTCCGGACGAGCCTGACGTGGCCCCGGGCCCGGCCCCGGCCCCGGCCCCGGCGCCGGCCCGGCCGCAGCGGGCACTGACCATCGTGCGGGGGCTCAGCCTGGACGTGCCGGTGGCTGCGCCGCCCTTGGCTCCGCCGGTGGGCGGGGTCCGGGTGCTGGCTCGGCGGAAGCCGCCCGAGTAGGGCGCGGCGCCGCTGCCGGGGGCTCTGCCCCCGGACCCCCGCGCCTCAAACGCCGGCG
>NZ_JBHUSC010000120.1:0-3421 GCF_042673805.1 Streptomyces sp. NPDC057010
GGGGACCCTGTGGGAGAGTAGGACGCCGCCGAACAATCATTGCGGGAAGCCCCGCACCGAACCCTCAGGGGTCCGGTGCGGGGCTTTTCTGCGTTCAGGAGCAGGACGGGGCTCCTGTAGGGTCAAGGGGCATCGTTCTACTTTTCTACAGTCACAGTGGAGGCCCCCGGGTGGAGGTCCAGGAGACTCGGGTTCAGACTGACCGAATTTTCACCATTCCGAACATCCTGAGCATGGCTCGCCTGGTCGGCGTGCCCGTGTTCCTGTGGCTGATCCTGGCGAAGCACGACGGATGGGCCCTGGCCGTCCTCATGCTCAGCGGGGTCAGCGACTACCTCGACGGGAAACTCGCGCGCCGCTGGAATCAGATCAGCAGCCTCGGCCGGCTGCTGGATCCGGCCGCGGACCGGCTGTACATCCTGTCCACGCTCTTCGGTCTGACCTATCGCGAGATTCTGCCCTTGTGGGTCACCGGAGCGCTGCTCGCGCGTGAAGTGATGTTGCTGGTGATGGTGTGGATCCTGCGTCGCCACGGCTATCCGCCGCCGCAGGTCAACTTCCTCGGCAAGGCCGCCACCTTCAACCTGATGTACGCGTTCCCCTTGCTGCTGCTCAGTGACGGCACGGGCTGGTTGGCCTGGATGGGCTCAGTTTTCGGATGGGCGTTCGCGGGATGGGGTACAACCCTCTACTGGTGGGCAGGAATCCTTTACGTGGTCCAAGTCCGCCGTCTGGTGAAGGCGGACGCCACGGCCGATTGAGCTCGCCAGGCGCCGGATGACCCGGAAGGCTTTGCGGAGTCACCGCCCGAGACGTGGGTGAGGTCGGCCCGACCGTCGTCTCTCAAGGAGGACTCTTCCGACATGAAGGCCGTCGTGATGGCCGGTGGCGAAGGCACCCGCCTTCGCCCCATGACCTCGAGCATGCCCAAGCCGCTCCTGCCGGTGGCCAACCGGCCGATCATGGAGCATGTGCTCAGGCTCCTCAAGCGGCATGGGCTCAGCGAAACCGTGGTCACCGTGCAGTTCCTGGCCTCGCTCGTCAAGAACTACTTCGGGGATGGCGAAGAGCTCGGAATGGAGCTCACCTATGCCAACGAGGAGAAGCCACTCGGCACCGCCGGCAGCGTGAAGAATGCCGAGGAGGCCTTGAAGGACGACACGTTCCTTGTCATCTCCGGCGATGCGCTCACCGACTTCGACCTCACCGACCTGATCCGTTTCCACAAGGAGAAGGGCGGCCTCGTCACCGTCTGCCTGACCCGGGTGCCGAATCCACTGGAATTCGGCATCACCATCGTGGACGAGGAAGGAAAGGTCGAGCGCTTCCTGGAGAAGCCGACCTGGGGGCAGGTCTTCTCCGACACCATCAACACCGGCATTTACGTGATGGAGCCGGAAATCTTCGACTACGTCGACGCGGACGTCTCCGTGGACTGGTCCGGAGACGTCTTCCCACAGCTGATGAAGGAAGGCCGGCCGATCTACGGCTACGTCGCCGAGGGCTACTGGGAGGACGTCGGCACGCACGAGAGCTACGTCAAGGCGCAGGCCGACGTGCTCGAAGGCCAGGTCCAGGTCGAGATGGACGGCTTCGAGATCTCCCCCGGGGTGTGGATCGCCGAAGGAGCCGAGGTCAGCCCCGACGCGGTGCTGCGCGGGCCCCTGTACATCGGGGACTACGCCAAGGTCGAGGCCGGGGTGGAGATCCGCGAGCACACCGTCGT
The DNA here is from genome assembly GCF_042673805.1 of Streptomyces sp. NPDC057010. NCBI lineage: Bacteria > Bacillati > Actinomycetota > Actinomycetes > Kitasatosporales > Streptomycetaceae > Streptomyces > Streptomyces sp. NPDC057010. Next base: position 1,727 of record NZ_JBHUSC010000120.1, read on the forward strand.
CGGGTCGAACGTCGTCGTCAAGAGCGGGGCCTTCCTGCACAAGGCCGTCGTCCACGACAACGTGTACATCGGGCCCCACAGCAACCTCCGCGGCTGCGTCATCGGCAAGAACACCGACATCATGCGTTCCGCCCGCATCGAGGACGGCGCCGTCATCGGCGACGAGTGCCTCGTCGGCGAGGAATCGATCGTCCAGGGGAACGTGCGGGTCTACCCGTTCAAGACCATCGAGGCCGGCGCCTTCGTCAACACCTCGGTGATCTGGGAATCCCGCGGACAGGCACATCTGTTCGGGGCGCGCGGGGTCTCCGGCATCCTCAACGTGGAGATCACCCCCGAGCTCGTGGTCCGGCTCGCCGGTGCCTACGCGACGACCCTGAAGAAGGGGGCGATCGTCACCACGGCCCGCGACCACTCCCGCGGCGCCAGAGCCCTCAAACGGGCCGTGATCTCCGCGCTCCAGGCCAGCGCCATCGACGTACGGGACCTGGAGAACGTACCCCTGCCCGTGGCGCGGCAGCAGACCGCGCGGGGCAGTGCCGGCGGCATCATGCTGCGGACCTCGCCCGGAGTGCCGGATTCCGTGGACATCATGTTCCTGGACGAGCGGGGCGCCGACCTCTCGCAGGCCGGGCAGCGCAAGCTGGACCGCGTGTACGCGCGTCAGGAGTACCGGCGGGCGTTCCCCGGCGAGATCGGTGACCTGCAGTTCCCCTCCAGCGTCTTCGACTCCTACACGGGCTCGCTGCTGCGGCGGGTGGACATCAACGGGATCGGCGACGCCGGCCTCAAGGTCGTCGTGGACGCCTCCAACGGCAGCGCCGGGCTCGTCCTGCCCAGCCTGCTGGGCCGGCTCGGCGTGGACGCGCTGACGATCAATCCCGGGCTCGACGAGTCCAGGCCGACGGAGACCACCGAGTCCCGGCGGGCCGGGCTGGTGCGGCTCGGGGAGATCGTGGCCTCCGCACGGGCCGCCTTCGGGGTGCGCTTCGACCCGGTGGGCGAGCGGATCTCGCTGGTCGACGAGCGCGGGCGGATCATCGAGGACGACCGGGCGCTGCTGGTGATGCTCGACCTCGTGGCCGCGGAGAAGCGCAGCGGCAAGGTCGCCCTGCCGGTGACCACGACGCGCGTCGCCGAGCAGGTGGCGGCCTACCACGGCACGCAGGTGGAGTGGACGACGACCTCGCCCGACGATCTGACGCGGGTGGGCCGGGCGGAGAACACCATCTTCGGTGGAGACGGCCGGGGCGGCTTCATCGTTCCCGAATTCAGCAGCGTCTTCGACGGATCGGCGGCCTTCGTGCAGCTGCTCGGGCTGGTGGCGCGGACGCAGCTCACGCTGAGCCAGATCGACGCCCGGATCCCGCGGGCCCACGTGCTCAAGCGGGACGTACCCACGCCGTGGGCGGTGAAGGGGCTCGTGATGCGCCGGGTCGTGGAGGCGGCGGGCGACCGGACCGTGGACACCACCGACGGGGTGCGGGTCGTGGAGGCCGACGGGCGGTGGGCGCTGGTCCTGCCCGACCCGGCGGAGGCGGTCACCCACCTGTGGGCCGAAGGCCCGGACGACGCCTCGGCGCAGGCCCTGCTCGACGAGTGGGCGGGCGTGGTGGACGGCGCCGGACACTGAGCACCGAGGGCTGATCCACCGATGGACCGGGTCCGGCGGGCCGGGGCGGGCAACTCCCCGCC
>NZ_JBHUSC010000121.1:0-3396 GCF_042673805.1 Streptomyces sp. NPDC057010
CTCCCCCGCAGTGCTGCGGGGGAGGCGGCCTTCGCCGTTCTCGGGGCTCCGGCTCAGTGGAAGAAGTGCCGGGTCCCGGTGAAGTACATGGTCACGCCGGCCTTCTTCGCGGCCTCGACGACCAGCTCGTCCCGTACGGAGCCACCCGGCTGGACCACGGCCTTGATGCCGGCCGCCGTCAGGATCTCCAGTCCGTCCGGAAACGGGAAGAAGGCGTCGGACGCGGCGTACGAGCCCTGCGCGCGCTCGGCGCCCGCCCGCTCGACGGCGAGCTTCGCCGAGTCGACGCGGTTGACCTGGCCCATGCCGACGCCGACCGAGGCGCCGTCCTTGGCGAGCAGGATCGCGTTGGACTTGACGGCCCGGCAGGCCTTCCACGCGAAGGCGAGCTCGGCGAGCTCGGCCTCCGACAGGGCGTCGCCGGTGGCGAGGGTCCAGTTGGCCGGGTTGTCGCCCTCGGCCTGGAAGACATCGCTCTGCTGGAGCAGCACGCCGCCGGAGATCGGCTTGAGGTCGCCCGGCTGGTGCGGGTGGCCGTCCACCTTCAGGACGCGGATGTTCTTCTTCTTGGCCAGGATCTCGACCGCGCCGTCCTCGTAGGCGGGGGCGGCGATGACCTCGGTGAAGATCTCCGCGACCTGCTCGGCGAGCTCGACGGTCACCGGGCGGTTGACGGCGATGACGCCGCCGAAGGCCGACAGCGGGTCGCAGGCGTGCGCCTTGCGGTGCGCGGCCGCGACGTCCGTCGCGTCCACGGCGATGCCGCACGGGTTGGCGTGCTTGATGATCGCGACGCAGGGCTCTTCGTGGTCGTAGGCGGCCCGGCGGGCGGCCTCGGTGTCCACGTAGTTGTTGAAGGACATCTCCTTGCCGTGCAGCTGCTCGGCGTTGGCGAGCCCGCCCGGCTGACCGTCCGTGTAGAGGGCGGCGGCCTGGTGCGGGTTCTCGCCGTAGCGGAGGGTCGACTTGCGCTCCCAGGCGCCCGCGAGGAACTCGGGCAGGACGGCGCCCTCTTCCGGCGCGTACGCGTTCGTGAACCAGGAGGCCACGGCCACGTCGTAGGCGGCGGTGTGCTGGAAGGCCTCGGCCGCCAGGCGCTTGCGGGCGGTGAGGTCGAAGCCGCCGCCCCGGGCGGCCGCGATCACGTCGGCGTAGCGGGCCGGGCTGGTGACGACGGCGACCGACGGGTGGTTCTTGGCGGCGGCGCGGACCATCGACGGACCGCCGATGTCGATCTGCTCCACGCACTCGTCCGGAGTGGCACCCGACTGGACGGTGGCCAAGAAGGGGTAGAGGTTGACGACCACCAGGTCGAAGGGCTCCACGCCCAGCTCGGCGAGCTGGTTGCGGTGGTCCTCCAGGCGCAGGTCCGCGAGGATGCCGGCGTGCACGCGCGGGTGGAGGGTCTTGACGCGGCCGTCCAGGCACTCGGGGAAGCCGGTCAGCTCCTCGACCTTGGTGACGGGCACCCCGGCCGCGGCGATCTTCGAGGCCGTGGAGCCGGTGGAGACGAGCGCGACGCCCGCCTCGTGCAGGCCGCGCGCCAGCTCTTCCAGTCCCGTCTTGTCGTAGACGCTGATGAGCGCACGCCGGATCGGCCGCTGGTTCGTGGTCGGGTCGTTGCTCGCTGCGGTGTCTGCGGCGGTCACTGGATCGTTACCTTTCGTCCCTCAATGCGGTAGCCGTGCCGGGCCAGGCGCCCCACGACGTCGACGAGCAGCTGTCGCTCGACTTCCTTGATGCGCTCATGGAGAGCGGCTTCGTCGTCCTCGTCCCTGACCTCGACCACACCCTGGGCGATGATCGGACCGGTGTCCACGCCGGAGTCCACGAAGTGGACGGTGCAGCCGGTGACCTTCGCGCCGTAGGCGAGCGCGTCCCGTACGCCGTGCGCGCCGGGGAAGGCGGGGAGGAGGGCGGGGTGGGTGTTGACGAACCGCCCGCCGAAGCGGTCGATGAACGCCTTGCCCACGATCTTCATGAACCCGGCGGACACGACGAGGTCGGGCGCGTGGGCGTCGGTCGCCTCGGTGAGGGCGGTGTCCCACTCCTCACGGCTCCCGTACGCCTTGACCGGACACACGAAGGTGGGGATTCCCGCCTTCTCGGCCCGCTCCAGGCCGACGATGTTCTCGCGATCGGCCCCCACGGCGACGACTTCGGCGCCGAAGCCCTCGGGTCCGCCGGGGTGGGCGTCGATGGCGTCGAGGAGGGCCTGGAGGTTGGTGCCGGAACCGGAGACCAGCACGACCAGGCGGGAGGCGGCCATGGGGGCCCTTTCTCGCGGGAAATACGGTGTTCGTCTTGTGCGGTCATACGAAACTTCGGGGTACCGATATACGGGGAACCATACGAAGCCACCGACCGCCTGCAACGATACCGGCACTCCGGACGGCCCCCGAGGGACGGGGGGACGGCCGAGGGGTAGCGTCTGGCGTACAAGCCGCAAGAAGGCCCAACAAGCCGTAATCAGGCCGCACCTCAGGCCTCGCCTCGCCGTGACGTCGCCGTGACGTCCATGACACAGGGGAAGAAACGCACCCGATGCCGGACCGCCGCCAGCCCGACTCCTCCACCGACGACAACCCCTTCGCGGCTCCCCCGGAAGGCCGGCCCGACCAGCCGTGGCAGCCGCGCGGCGGGGTCGACGGCGGCCCCGGCGGGAACGGCGGGACCGACCCGAAGGACTCCGAGGGCCGGGGCGGCCCGGCGCGCTGGGACCCGACGGACCCGATCCAGCGCCGTGCGCGGTACGCGCTGCTGGCCGGCATGTGGGGCTTCTTCTTCGGGATCTTCGGCATCCCGTCGGTGGGACTCCTGCTGGGCGCGCTCGCCATGTACTGGGGCATCAGCGCCCTCCGCGGCAAGCCGGCTCCCGCCCAGCCGGACGCGGCCACGGCCCCCGCCCCCTCCCCCAGCGGCCTGGCCGCCCTGGGCGAGGCGGCCCGCCCCCAGCGCACGGCGGCGGTGAGCGGCCTGATCACGGCCACGCTGGCGATCCTGCTGGCGATGACCTCGTACGGGCTGCAGCTCGCGTACAAGGACTTCTACGTCTGCCGCGACGACGCCCTGACCCAGTCGGCGGAACTGGAGTGCAACACCCTCCTCCCGAACAACGTGGTGGGCGACATCCTGAAGGTCCGCCAGTAGCCGCGCGGCGCGAGGGCAAAACCGGCCCCGCCGGCGCAGGACGGCAAATCCAGCCCCACCGGCGTTTGAGGCGCGGGGCCCGGGGCGGAGCCCCGATCTTGTAGCCGCACCCGCGCACGCAGGCGAGCCAAATCCAGCCCCGCCGGCGTTTGAGGCGCGGGGCCCGGGGCGGGGGCCCGATCTTGTAGCCGCACCCGCGCACGCTGGCGCCCCACCGCCCGCCCCGCCGGCGATGGAGGCGCGGGG
>NZ_JBHUSC010000122.1:0-3313 GCF_042673805.1 Streptomyces sp. NPDC057010
TCAAGCTCACCACCCTGCGTCCCGAGCAGGCCGACTACATCGGCGTCAAGGTCGAGGGCCCGTACAAGCCGGACCACTACCGCTACTGATCTCCCCGCAGATCCGCAGCACCTGAGTCAGGCCCCCGGCACCCGTGCCGGGGGCCTGCCCCATACGTACGCACGCAAGGACCCCAGCCCATGCCCCGCGGCCGCTACTCCCTCCACGACACGCACGACCACACCCCGCTCGGCGAGGAGCACTTCCACTGCGCCCCCGGCCCCTCCGGCTGGCGCTACGTCGCCCAGCGCACCGCCCCGAACGGCGACCACCAAGGCTCGGTCGACCTGGCCGTCGACGAACTCGGCCGCCCCATCCGCCTGGAAGTGAACGCCGCCGGCTGGCAGGTCCGCGGGGCCGCCATCGACGGCGTCACCTGGGTCCGCACCGACCCCACGGGCGCCGAGGCCACCGAGGGCAACGTCCGCGCCCCCGGCTTCACCGGCACCTCCCCGGCCTTCCTCATCGCCACGGCCCGCCTGCTGCGCCTGACCCCCGGCGCCCCCGCCACCCGCGTGCGGCTGCTCGCCCTCACCGATCCCGTCCTGGCGCCCCGTACGGTCGACCAGGCGTGGGCCCTGCTGCGGCGCGAGGAGCACCCCACCGACAGCGGCCCGCTCCTGGTGGACGAATACCAGGTCAGCGCCCTGGACACCGGCGAGGTCCACACGATCCACATCGCCGGGGACGTGGTCCTCTCGGCCCCCGGCATCGAGCTCGAACACCTGGAGACCCCGCCCTCGACCTTCGAGGAATAGCCGCTCAGGCCGGCGGAGCGAACCCGCCGGCGCGCGGAGCCGCCGCAGGAGCCGGGGGCTGTAGGGGCGCCACGGGCGCCACGGGCGCGGCATGCGGGGCCTGCGGGGCCGGGCCCCGGCCGGGACCGCCGGGCACGGGAGGCATCCCGGCGGCTACCGGAGGCACGGGGCCCTGGGCGCCGGCACCCGCGAGGGCCCGTGCCGCGTCCCGCGACTGCCGCTCGTGCACCACGGCCATCAGGAACGCCGCGGCCGGCACGCCCACCGGAGGCTGCGCCCCGGTCCGCGCCACCAGATCATCCGCGAGCCGCGCCGCCATCGCCGCACCCACCTGCGGATCCAGCTGGTTCATCCGCGTCAGGTACTGCCGTATCGCCAGCCACAGCCCGTCCGGCACCGCCGACAGGTCCAGCCCGCCGAACCGCCCGGCCAGCCACGGCGGCGGCGGGGGCACCGGCATCACCCGCGCCCCCGGCACCCGCTCCCGGATCACCAGCGTCCCCGCGAACACGTCCCCGAGCCGCCGGCCGCGCGCCGACACCAGCGACGCGATGCACGCCACGGACCCGAAGGTCATCAGCAGCTCCACGACCCCCATGGCCCCGCGCACCAGCGCGTGCCGGAACCGGATCGGCCCCCCGTCGTCCCGCACCACCCGCAGCCCGCAGGCGAGCTTGCCCAGCGAGCGCCCGTGCGTCAGCGTCTCCACCGCGATCGGCACGCCGACCAGCAGCAGGAGGAAGCTCGCCACGGACACCGCCGCCTGGGCGGCGACGTCCAGCGAGGCGATCGCGTAGGCCAGCCCGATCGTGAGGATCACGTACGCGGCGAGGTACACGACCAGGTCGAGGACGATCGCCAGCGCCCGGCTCGGCAGCCGCGCAGGCCTCAACCCCAGGACGACCGCGTCCCCCGTCACCAGATCGCTCACCGCAGCACCTTTCACGTGACCTGCCCCGCCCCTACGGCATCCAGTCTGCCAAGCTGACCACACGCGCAATAGGCAGTAGCAGGGGACCTGGGGCAGGGGAGCGGGCAGGCGGATGGATCTCGATGTCTTCGTGGCGGCACACCACACGGAATGGGCCCGCCTGGAGCAGCTCCTGGGCCGCGGCCGCAAGCTCACCGGAGCCGAGGCGGACGAGCTCGTCGCCCTCTACCAGCGCACTTCCACCCATCTCTCCCTGATCCAGTCCACCACCCCCGACCCGATGCTCACGGGCCGGCTGACCCAGCTGGTCGCCCGTGCCCGCGCCACGGTGACCGGCACCCGCCGCGCCGGCTGGCGCGACGCGGCCCTCTTCTTCACCGTCGGCTTCCCGGCCGCGGTCTACCGCAGCCGCCGCTGGTGGATACCGACCGCCCTGCTCTCGACGGCCCTCGGCGTGCTCATCGGCTGGTGGATAGCCACGCACCCCGAGGTCCAGGGCGCCATCGGGGCCCCGGAGGACCTGAAGGCGCTCACGCGGCCGGGCGGCGAGTACGAGACGTACTACTCCAGCCACCCCGCCGGCTCCTTCGCCGCCAAGGTCTGGACGAACAACGCCCAGGCGGCCGCCATCTGCCTGGTCCTCGGCGCCTTCCTCGGCCTGCCCGTGCTCTGGATCCTCTTCCTGAACATGGCGAACCTGGGCGTCGGCCTCGGCCTGATGGCCGCCGCCGGCCGTCTCGACGTCTTCCTCGGCCTGATCCTCCCGCACGGCCTGCTCGAACTGACCGCGGTCTTCGTCGCGGCCGGCACCGGGCTGCGCCTGGGCTGGACGGTCATCGACCCGGGCCCCCGCACCCGCCGCACCGCCCTCGCCGAACAGGGCCGCGCCGCCCTGGGCATGGCCATCGGCCTGGCGGTGGTCCTCTTCATCTCGGGCCTGATCGAAGGCTTCGTCACCCCCTCCGGCCTCCCCACCTGGGCCCGCATCACCATCGGAGTCGTCGCGGAGGCGGCCTTCCTCCTCTACGTCTTCGTCCTCGGCGGCAGGGCCTCCCGCGCCGGCGAGGCGGGCGACGTAGAGGCCGCCGACCAGACGGCGACGCTCCCCACGGCGGCCTGATGTGCGTTGGACCCCCCGATCCTGCTAGTCTCCTCAGGTCCCGGAACGGGTGTTGACACATCCGCGACGGGGAGGTAGATTCGAACGGTTGCCTGAGCTGGACAGTTCGGCGGCCATGGTTCATAATCTCTCTTGCCCTCGCCGAGGAATCCAAGGAATTGAATTCCAGCGGGGCACAGTCGACTCCTCATTCAGGAATCGGAAGCCGGTAAATCCGGTGGAGAACTTCTGATAGAGTCGGAATCGCCGGAAAGGGAAAGCGCGAAAGCGCAGAACCTCGAAAGCGCCGAGGAAATCGGACACGAAAGAGTCTGATAGAGTCGGAAACGCAAGACAGTAGAACGAAAGCCCGGAGGAAAGCCCCAGTAAATGTTACTGAGGGTGAGTACGAAGGAAGCGTCCGTTCCTTGAGAACTCAACAGCGTGCCAAAAATCAACGCCAGAAGTTGATACCCCGTCCACTTC
>NZ_JBHUSC010000123.1:0-1852 GCF_042673805.1 Streptomyces sp. NPDC057010
ATCCTATGGCGCGCGTCCCGCACCACAACCGATCGTATAGATTCTGTTTATCGTGATCTGATGAGCAAGGGTGCGAAGGAATTCGGGGTTCCAGAATTGGCAAGAGTGTTGATTTCCACCGAGTCTTAACCCACCGATTTCATCTAAATCTGACCCACCCCGAGACAGCGTAGTACATCTATTCCGGTGTGGATAACTCTTCGTTACCCGCTGGTTTTGCTGCTCTCTTTCTTGTCGTCTTCGCCTTGGCAGAACTGGTCCTGAAGCGCCACGATTCATTGCCCGTTTCAACGATGTGGCAGTGATGGGTGACGCGGTCCAGCAGCGCTGTCGTCATCTTTGCATCCCCGAACACGCTCGCCCACTCGCCGAAGCTGAGATTGGTCGTGATCGCGACGCTCGTGTGCTCGTAAAGCTTTGAGAGCAGATGGAACAGCAATGCACCACCGGTCTGGCTGAACGGCAGATAGCCCAGCTCATCGAGAATCACCAGATCGACGTACATCAGCTTGTGGGCGACCTGGCCTTGTTTGCCGATGGACTTCTCCTGCTCCAGGGCGTTGGTCAGCTCGACGGTCGAGAAGTAGCGCACACGCTTGCCGTGGCGCTGTACGGCTTCGATTCCGATCGCTGAGGCGAGGTGCGTCTTGCCAGTGCCCGGACCACCGATGAACACGACGTTGTGCGCGCTTTCGAGGAACGACAGCTCGCTCAGTTCGCGCACCAGCGCTTCGTCGACGTGTGCCTGCGCGAAGTCGAAGCCCTTCAGGTCGCGGTGGGCCGGGAAGCGCGCAGCGGTCATTTGATAGGCAATCGAGCGCACCTGCCGTTCGGCGGTTTCAGCCATCAACAGCTGCTTCATGAAGCGCTCCGGCTCGAAGTCCGTGTGGCGCGACTGCGCGAGCAGCTCCGGCCACGTGCTCGCCATGCCGTGCAGTTTAAGACCCTTGAGCTGGGCCGCGATATCGTTAGACATGACGATCCTCCGGTGGGTTGGCACGCAGCGTCTCGTAACGGTTCACGTCGGCCGCGGGCTCTTCCTTGAGCTGGAGTTTCGTCGTGGCGAGGCTGCCATTCGTGACGGGCGCCTTCAGCCGGCTCAGCACGTTCAGGACGTGCTCTGCGCTGGGGCGTCCTGAATCCAGCGCAGCCTGTACGGCGAGCAGCACCGCATCGAGCCCGTGTTCGCGCACCGCAGCGAGCACCTGCGTCATGACGCGATCGCCGCCCGGGTGTTTCAGCAGATGCCGCTGCAGCAGTTGCAGCGGCTGCGGCATCGTGATGAACGGTGCGCCGTTGCGCAGTGCGCCGGGTTTGCGCTCGACCAGCGTGACGTAGTGGCGCCAATCGTAGAAGGTCATGTGCCGCTCGAAGCTGCGTTCGTGGCGTGCGATCTCCTGGGCGTTGGCGACGACGCTGAGATATGCCGGATAGCAGCGCACGCTCACCAACTGGTTCGTGTACTCGGTGGGCACGCTGTAGCGGTTGCGCTGGAAGTGAATCAGGCTGGTCGACGAGACTCGCAGGGTCTGCTCGATGTAGCCGTCAAACGGCCGTGGATTGGGCATCAGCCGGGTACGCTCGTCCTGCAGCACATCCTCGACCGTCAGCTCAGGCCACTGCGGGTGCCGCATGTGCCACGCCTCACGACACTGACCAGCGACCCATTCGTTCAGGATCTCCAGCGTTTCCCAGCGCCGTAGCGCTGCTTCGTGCCAGATCTGACGTCGCCGGTCCTGAACGTTCTTCTCGACGATGCCTTTCTCCCAGCCTGCAGCCCGGTTGCAGAACTCCGGCTCGAACAGGTAGTGACTGCACATCGCTTCGAAGCGCGCGTTGACCGCACGCTCCT
>NZ_JBHUSC010000123.1:1884-2717 GCF_042673805.1 Streptomyces sp. NPDC057010
CGGCCAACCTTGTCCACGGCGGTCTTCATGTTGTCGTAGATGCCGCGCCGCGGCACGCCGCCGAACGCGGCGAACGCGCGGGCGTGCGCATCGAACAGCATCTCGTGACTCTGTGTGGGATAGGCGACGAGCCAGAACGCGCGGCTGGAGTTAAGTTTGACGTGGGCGACCTCCAGGCGTCGCCGCAGCCCGCCAATAAAAGCGTATTCGCAGCTCCAGTCAAACTGGAAGGCTTCGCCGGGTTCGAAGGCGAGCGGCACGAAGGCCTGCCTGCGAGGCGCCTCAGCCTGCTCCTCGTGCCCACGCCTGACGAACGCGCTCACCCGGCCGTCGCTGCCGGCGTAACCCTCGGCGCGGATCGCCTCGAACATGAACCGGGCGGTGCGCCGGTCACGCTTCGGGCGATGACTGTCGGCACGCAGCCAACCTGTCAGCTGTGCGGCCCAGTCGTCGATGACGCTCGGGCTGACGCGCTTCGGATACTTCGGCTCGACGGCATCAGTCTGCCGCAGCCAGCGGCGCACCGTGTTTCGGGACAGGCCCGTACGCCGCGCAATCTCGCGCAACGGGACCTTCTCGCGGAAATACATCCGCCTGATCTTGGCCAATATACCCACCGTGATCACCTTTGTATCCCCTGCTCAAAGATTGAGCAGAGCATTCAATCACGTGGGTCAAAATTCGATGAAAATTTCCAGCTCTAGTGGGTCAGTTCTGCCCGGACATCAACAGACGGGTTGAATCCGCAGTCGATCACCGCCATTGGCAACGAGCGGTCGTATTGTCCGAGACCTGATCTGACGTTGACTGACCGGTCAGGTCTCGGCCTATAC
>NZ_JBHUSC010000123.1:2727-3144 GCF_042673805.1 Streptomyces sp. NPDC057010
CCTATACAGTTGATGATTACCGTGATCTCTCGCAGGCTCGAACGTCGAGGCAATCTCTATCTGGCACTGCAGATCAAACATGCGTGATCAGAGTGACCGAATCTATTCGAACTCGCCGCCGCCCGTACCGTTGCTCGATGTTTAAGCACACATTCTCCAACGGTTTGACGGTCAACGAGTTCGTGTGCGGCCTAAGGGACGCCATCTCGATCCACGAGCGCCACTTGTTCACTGGTCCTGATCTGTGCGTAAGTGTTTGATTTTTCGGGTGTTATAAAGTTTGCTTCGGTCGGAGGCCAACTTTTCTGCGAATTTTATAGGAAAAGGCCACCTTTTCTGCCACTTTTCCCGAGCGAAATTCTCAGAAAAGGTGCTCAAGCTATTGATTCATATGGACCGCAGAGACCACCTTTTCTG
>NZ_JBHUSC010000124.1:0-2941 GCF_042673805.1 Streptomyces sp. NPDC057010
CCCTCGCGCGGGGTGAGGGCCGCGGCGCCCGCGGGGCGCGGGGTGCGGGCCGGGCGGGCGGGGGCCGGCGGGAGCTGGCCCTTCATCGGGCCCCAGTCGTTGGGGTCCGGGACGCCCGGCGGAAGCATCTGGCGCCGCTTCGGCGCGTCCGGGTCATGCGCCTCGCCCGGCTCCTTGGCACCGGGCCAGGCCTTGGCGACGCGCGCGGCCAGGACGAAGTCCTTGCGCAGCGGGTGCCCCTCGAAGTTCTCCGGGAGCAGGAGGTGCACGAGGTGCGGGTGGTCGGTGAAGGTCACGCCGAACATCTCGAACGTCTCGCGCTCGTGCCACTCCGCGCCCGCGTACACGGCGACCGCCGACGGCAGGGAGGGAGCGGAGTGCGGGACGGTCGTGCGCAGCAGGAGGCGCCGCACGCGGTGGTTCTCCAGCGACACGACGTGCGCGCAGATCCGGAAGCCGGTGCCCGGCTCGTCGACCGCGCTCAGCCAGTCGAAGTAGGTGCAGCCCAGCTTGTCCCGGGCGATCTCGAGGGAGGAGATCCACGAGCCGACGGGCACGTCCACCGTGAGGAGGTCGTACGAGACCTCGGCCACGGCCTCTTCGCCGAAGACCGTCGCGGCCGCGTCGGGGAGGGAGTCGTAGAGGTTCATGCGCCGGCCCCGGGGGGTGTGACCAGGCCGCTCGTCAGCTGGGCCACGGACGGACCCGACGCGTAGCGGTCCGCCAGCGACTCGCGGGCGATCTTCTCCTGGAGCTTGAGGATGCCCTGGAGCAGCGCCTCCGGGCGCGGCGGGCAGCCGGGGACGTAGACGTCGACGGGGATGATCTGGTCGACGCCCTTGGTCACCGAGTACGAGTCCCAGTACGGGCCGCCGCAGTTGGAGCAGGCGCCGAAGGAGATGACGTACTTCGGCTCCGGCATCTGCTCGTAGAGCCGCTTCACGGCGGGGGCCATCTTGTCGGTGACCGTGCCCGAGACGATCATCAGGTCGGCCTGGCGCGGCCCGGGCGCGAAGGGGATGACGCCGAGGCGGATGAAGTCGTGCCGCGCCATCGACGCGGCGATGAACTCGATCGCGCAGCAGGCGAGTCCGAAGTTGAAGACCCACAGGCTGTACCGGCGGCCCCAGTTCAGGACCACCTTCATCGGTTCGGGGGCCAGGCGGGAGAGGACTCCCAGGCGCTTGGGCTCCGGGAGCAGCTCCGGCTGAGGTGTCACGTCCATTCGAGGACGCCCTTCTTGTACGCATAGAGCAGGCCGACGGCCAGGAAGCCCAGGAAGATGAACATCTCCACCAGGGTCGTGGCGCCGTAACCGGCGGCGGCGAACACCGTCGCCCACGGGAAGAGGAAGATCGAGTCGACGGCGAAGATGACGTAGAGGAACGCGTAGACGTAGTAGCGGACCTGGGTGTGCGCCCAGCCCTCGCCCACCGGGTCGACGCCGCATTCGTACGTCAGGAGCTTCTCGTGCGTCGGGACCTCGGGCCGCAGCAGGCGGCCGGCGCCGAAGGCCACGGCCACGAAGAGCACGCCGAGGGCGGCCAGCAGACCGACGACCGAATAACTCCGGAAGTAGTCCGCCGCGAGCACGGTTACGGTCGATACCGTTGGTTCAGGCACGTCCGTTCCTCGCTCCTCGGTCAGTGTCGACGATCTAATACAGGCGGGAGTCTAGGGCCTGCTCACACGGGGTGGGGTTATCCCCCGTTCACTGCACCCCGGTCACCCCATGGCATCGGCGGCCGCGCCTTGGCAGGCTGTGCCGCATGAGCATGAGCCAGGGCATCGCCGACAACGACCGGCCTCCCCCCGTCCGACCCGTCTTCAGCGCTGTGACGTGGAAGGAGATCGCCCATCTGGTGAGCAACCTGCCCGTGGCGATCGTCGGGTTTGTTTACGCGGTTGTCATGGTTTCCGGCACGGGCGGTCTGTCCGTGACCGCGGTCGGACTTCCGCTGCTCGCATGTGGTCTCTATCTGTCTCGGCAGTTGGGACGGCTGGAGCGGGCGCGCGCCCGGGCGCTGCTGGGCGTACGGGTGGAGGAGCCCAGTCCGATTCCCGGCCCGAAGCGGGCCGGCGGTTTCTTCCCCTGGCTGTGGACGAGCATCAAGGATCCGGTCGGCTGGCGGACGGTGCTGTACCAGCTGGTCCGGCTGCCGTGGGGGGTCTTCACCTTCACGGTAGCCCTGACCGGCCTGTTCGTGCTGTGGCCGGTGCTGCCGTACGTGGTGCGGCTGCTGGCGAACGCGGACCGCGCGATGGTACGGGGACTGCTGTCGCCCTCGGACGAGCTGGAGCGTCGGATCGCCGAGCTGGAATCCGACCGGGGCGTGGTGGTCGACACCGCGGCGGCCGACCTGCGGCGCATCGAGCGGGACCTGCACGACGGGGCGCAGGCGCGGCTGGTGGCGCTGGCCATGGGGCTGGGCCTGGCGAAGGAGAAGCTGCTGGAGGACCCGGAGGGCGCGGCGGCGATGGTCGACGAGGCCCACGGGGAGGTGAAGCTGGCCCTGCAGGAGCTGCGGGACCTCGCGCGCGGGATCCATCCGGCGGTGCTGACCGACCGGGGGCTGGACGCGGCGCTGTCGTCGGTGGCGTCGCGGTGCGTGGTGCCGGTGAAGGTGGCGGTGGATCTGCCGGCGCGGCCGGCGGAGGCGATCGAGGGGATCGCGTACTTCGTGGTGTCGGAGCTGCTGCAGAACGTGAGCAAGCACGCGGGGCCGGACGCGCGGGGTGCGGGTGTGGAGGTGTGGCGGGAGGGGGCCCGGCTGCTGATCCGGGTGTCGGACGACGGGCGCGGCGGAGCCGCGGCCTCCGGCGGGAGCGGGCTGGCGGGGCTCGGGGAGCGGCTCGATGCGGTGGACGGGGTGCTGGTGGTCGACTCCCCCGCCGGCGGGGGGATCCGAGCCGTGTTGCGGGCTCCCGTCGCGGGGCGGAC
>NZ_JBHUSC010000125.1:0-2346 GCF_042673805.1 Streptomyces sp. NPDC057010
CCCCGGCGCCCCTTCGGCCCGCCCGGGCCCGGGCTACGGCACCGACGGCCGCCCGCCGCGCGAGCCCGTCACCGCAGGATGCCCACCGCTCGCGCGACCACGAGCAGCACGGTGATCAGCGATACCGACGTCTGGATCATCATCAGCAGCTTGGCCCACGTCGTCAGCGGCATGGTGTCGGTCGGGCTGAAGGCGGTGGCGTTGGTGAAGGCCACGTACAGGTAGTCCCCGAAGTAGGGCTTCCATTCGGAGGGGGCGATTCCGTCCTGGCCCATCTGCGGGAAGAGGAAGTCGGGGTAGTCCTTGGTCCCCTGGGCCCGGGCCACCGGCCCGCCCCGGTCCCACTCCCAGTACCAGAGCGCGAAGGCGATCACGTTCGTCGCCCAGACGGCGCCGGCCGTGCCGAGCAGCCCGAGCGCGCGTTCCGGCCCGATGCCGAGGAGCAGCTCCCGTACGAGCTTCACGGCCGACCACGCGTTGGCCAGGCTGACCGAGGCCGCCAGGCTCAGGCTGAGCCCGCGCAGCAGGAGGGAGGTGCGGTCGAAGCGGCGGTGCGGGTTGAGGGCGATCAGCGCCAGCAGCAGGGTCAGCTCCAGCGCGGGCAGCAGCCAGAACGGGTCGAGGGTCAGCCGGTCCGGCAGGGCGATCTGGAGGCCCACGGCGACCAGGATCGCCAGGGTGACCGCCCAGCGTTCCTCCCCGTCGGTGGGCTGCCGCCAGGCCGGTCTCTCCTCGCCGCGTTCGGCGGAGGGTTCGAGCAGGGCCTCGATCCGGTCCAGCCGGCGGTGCAGCCGTTCCACCGCGTCGTTCTCGCTCATGCCGGACATTCTGGGGCGGCCCGCCGCGCGCCCGGGGAAGCCCCGCCCGGGCGGCTGCGGCCGTCATGGCCCGGTGCCGGACTGAGGGCATGACCACGCTCGGCCGGTCCTTCCGGGGGCGGCTGGTGCGGCCGGGAGATCCCACGTACGACGAGGACCGGCGGGTCTGGAACGGTTCCATAGACCGCTCCCCCGCCCTCCCCGCGGACGTCAGCGACGCCGTGCGGTTCGCGGCGGGGCCCGGGGCCGGGTCTGCCGGTCGCCGTACGCGGCGGCGGGCACAGCTTGCCCGGGCAGTCCGTGTGCGACGACGGGATCGTCACCGACCTCTCGCCGATGCGCGGCATCCGGGTGGATCCGCAGGCCCGTACGGTCACGGCCCAGGCCGGTGTCCTCCTGGGCGAGCTGGACCGCGAGACGCAGGCGTACGGGCTGGCCGTGCCGGCCGGGGTCGTCACGCACACCGGGCTGGCGGGCCTCACGCTCGGCGGCGGGATCGGCTGGCTGATGCGCAAGTACGGGCTCACGATCGACCAGCTGCTCTCGGTGGACCTGGTCACCGCCGACGGATCCTTCCTGAAGGCGAGCGAGGACGAGAACCCGGACCTGTTCTGGGGCGTGCGCGGCGGCGGCGGGAACTTCGGGATCGTCACGGAGTTCACCTTCCGGCTCAATCCGCTCGGGCCGATCGTGCTGGCCGGGCCGGTCTTCTGGCCGATGGCCGAATCGCCGCGGCTGCTGCGCTTCTACCGCGAGTGGATCACCGACGTACCGGACGAGCTGACCACGGCGATCGTCCACCGCAAGGCACCCGCGGTCCCGTACATACCGCCTGAACTGCAGGGAAAACCGGTCGTGATGGTGGTGTGCTGCTACGCGGGCCCGGTCGAGGAGGGGCAGGAGGTCCTCCGGCCGCTGCGCGAGGACGCGGGGCCCGCGCCCGTACTCGACCTGTGTGCGCCCAAGCCGTTCACCGAGCACCAGGCGATGTTCGACCCGTCCTTCCCGGCCGGCCGCTGGTACTACTTCAAGTCCTGCGACGTCGACCGCCTCACCGACGAGGTCATCGACCGTACGGTCGAGCACGCGGCCCGGATCGTCTCGCCGTTCACCGCCTTCCCGATCTTCCAGCTGGGCGGGGCCATCGCGCGCGTCGGGGAGGGCGAGACGGCCTTCGGCGGGCGGGGCTCCGGCCACACCTTCAACATCAACGGGACGACGGAGGGCGCCGAGGGCTTCGAGCGGGAACGGGAGTGGGCGCGGGGCCTGTGGTCGGCGCTCGCCCCCCACCAGACGGGCGTCTACGCGAACTTCCTGATGGAGGAGGGCGAGGACCGCGTCCGCCAGGCCTACGGGCCCGAGACGTACCGCCGGCTGCGGGAACGCAACCAGAACATCCCGCCGCCCTAGCGCGGTCCCGTCACCGGGCCCGCGCTAGGGTCTGTTGCGAAAGTGGATCTTGTTCGTTGATGATCACGTCTCGTGGGACGTGGAGATCTGACGAACGGCCAGTGGGCCCGGCTTGAGC
>NZ_JBHUSC010000126.1:0-2263 GCF_042673805.1 Streptomyces sp. NPDC057010
GCCCCGGACCCTCGGTCCGGGGCCGTCCGCTGTCGGTGGGGTTTGGTAAGAATGCGGGTGTGAGCAGCGCGAACGAGCCCGAGCAGCGGAGCGGGGAAGGAAGTCCCGGCGGCCCGCCGGAGCAGCTCGCGCTGATCCGGGAGATGGTGGCCGAGGCGAAGGCCAAAGCACCCAAGGCGAAGCCGCGCACCTGGCGCGGGGCCGCGGTAGCCGAGGAACTGCCCGTCGCCCGCGTCCTCGTGAACAAGGGCGTGCTCCACCTCGACCGGCTCTTCGACTACGCGGTTCCCGCCGAGCTCTCCGAGTCCGCCCAGCCCGGCGTCCGCGTCCGGGTCCGCTTCGGCGCCGGCTCCCACCGGGTGCACGGCGGCCGCCGCGAGGGCGGCGGGCTCATCGACGGCTTCATCGTCGAGCGCCGCGCCGAGTCCGACTACAACGGGGCCCTCGCCGCCCTCGCCCAGGTCGTCTCGCCCGAGGTGGTCCTCGGCCCCCGCATGCTGGCCCTCGCCCGGGCCGTCGCCGACCGGTACGCCGGCAGCCTGGCCGACGTGCTCCAGCTCGCCCTGCCCGCGCGGAGCGCCCGCGCCGAGGCCAAGCCCTCACCCGAGCCGCTGCCCCCGCCCGCCGTGCCCGAGCCCGGCGGCTGGACGCGCTACGGGGCCGGCCCCGCCTTCCTCCGCGCCCTGGCCGGCGGCGGCACCCCGCGCGCCGTCTGGACGGCCCTGCCCGGTCCCGGCTGGGCCGACGAACTCGCCCGCGCCATGGCCGCCACCCTCGCCTCGGGACGCGGAGCCCTCGCCGTCGTCCCCGACGGACGGACGGCCGCCCGCGTGGATGCCGCGCTCACCGCCCTGCTCGGCGAGGGACGGCACGCGCTGCTCACCGCCGAATCGGGCCCCGAGAAGCGCTACCGCCAGTGGCTGGCCGTGAGCCGGGGCTCGGTGCGCGCCGTCGTCGGCACCCGGGCCGCGATGTTCGCCCCCGTCCGCGACCTCGGGCTCGTCGCCATCTGGGACGACGGGGACTCCAGCCACAGCGACGACCACGCCCCCTTCCCGCACGTCCGCGAGGTCCTGGAACTGCGCGCGGTCAGCGACGGCTGCGCCTTCCTCGCGGGGAGCACGAGTTGCACCGTCGAGGCGGCCCAGCTCGTCGAGTCCGGCTGGGCCCGGCCGCTGGTCGCGAGCCGCGAGACGGTCCGGGAGTGCGCCCCCCGGATCCGGACCGTCGGGGACGAGCTGCTGGCCCGCGACGAGGCGGCCCGCGCCGCTCGGCTGCCCAGCCTGGCGTGGGAAACCGTACGGGAAGGGCTCAAGAGCGGGCCGGTCCTCGTCCAGGTGCCGCGGCGGGGCTACGTGCCGCGGCTGGCGTGCGAGCGGTGCCGGACCCCGGCCCGCTGCACGGTCTGCGCGGGGCCGCTGGAGGCCCCCGACGCGCGGGAGCTCCACTGCGGGTGGTGCGGGCGGGACGAGCCGGCCTGGCACTGCGAGGAGTGCGGTTCCTTCCGGCTGCGGGCCCAGGTGGTCGGCGCGCGGCGGACCGCCGAGGAGCTGGGGCGGGCCTTCCCGGCCGTGCCCGTACGGACCTCCGGGCGCGACCACGTCCTGGACGAGGTGCCGGAGCGGCCGGCGCTGGTGGTCTGCACCCCGGGAGCCGAACCGGTCGCGGCCGGCGCCGGATACGCGGCGGCGCTGCTGCTCGACGGCTGGGCGATGCTGACCCGGCCCGACCTGCGGGCGGGTGAGGACGCGCTGCGGCGGTGGATCGCGGCCGCCTCGCTGGTACGGGGGGACGGGCAGGTCGTGGTCGTCGCCGAGCCGACGCTGCGGCCGGTGCAGGCGCTGGTGCGGTGGGACCCGGTCGGGCATGCGGTCCGGGAGCTGGCGGAGCGGGCCCAGCTCGGGTTCCCGCCGGTGTCGCGCATGGCGGCCGTGGCCGCCGGGCGGGGCGAGGTCGTCGAGGAGTTCCTGGCGGGCGCGGGGCTGCCGGCGGACGCGGAGGTCCTGGGGCCGGTGCCGCTGCCCGCGCGGCGGGGCGAGGGCTCCCCGGGGGAGCGGGCCCTGGTCCGCGTGCCGCCGGGCAGTGGCGCGGCCCTGGCCGCCGCGCTGAAGTCGGCGCAGGCCGCGCGGATGGCTCGCGGGGTCCCGGCCTCTGACGCGGTCCGCATCCGGATCGACCCGCCGGACATCGGTTGAGGCGTCGCTCGCGGGTGCGGCCGGCCCTGCGCGCCCGTGCCCTCGAACGCCGGGCGGGCTGGATGTCC
>NZ_JBHUSC010000127.1:0-2225 GCF_042673805.1 Streptomyces sp. NPDC057010
ATGCCGCGACGATGCTGGCCGGGCCGGCCGTCGTCGGGGGGCCGCCCGCGCCCCCCGGCCCGCCCGGTGCTCCGGGTGGCGGTCAGCCGCCCGCGCCTCCGGGCCCGCCCGGGGCCCCCGGGGCGGGGCAGCCGCCCGCGCCTCCGGGCCCGCCCGGGGCCCCCGGTGGCGGGGCCCATCACGCCGCCACCATGCTCGCGGGTCCCGGAGTACCGCAGCCGCCCGGCCCGCCGGGGGCGCCCGGTGGCAACGGCTCCCTCGGTGGCGGGCTCGACCATGCCGCCACGATGCTGGCCGGTCCGGCGGTCGTCGGTCAGCCGCCCGCGCCTCCCGGCCCGCCCGGGGCTCCGGGTGGCGGGGCCCACCACGCGGCGACCATGCTCGCGGGTCCCGGCGTACCGCAGCCGCCCGGTCCGCCCGGCGCTCCCGGGGCTCCCGGCGCGCCCGGTGGCGGGCTCGACCACGCCGCGACGATGCTGGCCGGCCCCGCCGTCATGGGGCAGCCGCCCGCGCCTCCCGGCCCGCCGCCGGGCGGCCCGGTCGCGGCGGCGGCGCCGCAGCCGCCGGCTCCGACCGGCGCGCCGACCGTCGGCCCCGGCTACCAGGCGGTGCTGCGCTACCGCGCTCCCGACGGCTCCGAGCAGCAGTTGATCCGCCGCTCGGCGCCCGGCACCCCGCACCCCGAGTGGCAGATCCTGCACGAGCTGCGCGCCATGAACGTGCCGCCGCAGCAGGTGCTGGAGCTGCACACCGAGCTGGAGTCCTGTGAGCTGCCCGGCGGTTACTGCGCGCGGATGATCCGGGAGACCTGGCCGCAGGTGCGGATCACCAGCGTGGCCCCGTACGGCAAGGACCACGCGGGCCGTCAGCAGGGCATGCGTCATCTGCTCACCCATCAGGGGGAGTTGCACCAGGTGGCGGACGGCCCGGCGCGCCCGGCGCCGGTACGGGCGCCGCTGCCGCAGGTTCCGCTGCAGCCGGCGATCCCGCTGGAGGCGATCGCGCAGGAGCTGACGGCGGCCTTCGGTCCGCAGGGCGTGTTCCGGTTCGACCAGCGGGCGGTGTCCCGGCAGGGTGTGCCGGAGATCGTGGCGCAGACGCTGGTGTGGTCGGGTCTGCCGGTCGATTTCGGGCCGTTCTTCTGGGCGCAGGCGGTGCCGGGTCAGCCGGTGCCGACGCTGGCGGAGATGGCCGCGCAGCGGCAGGTGCAGCCGGCGTCGGACGCGGGCTCGTACCTGGTCGTCGGCAGCGACTTCGGCAAGGCGCTGTGCGTGCAGTACGGGACCGCGCACATCGTGGCGGTGCCGGTGGAGGGCGGTCCCGGCGGTGCGCCGGTGCCGCCGCAGTTCGTGAACTCCAGCCTGCCGCAGTTCGTACGGTCGCTCGCGATGCTGGGTCACATGTGGCGGCTGCGGCAGCATCTGACGCCGGAGCAGGCGGGGCGCTGGACCGTCGATTTCCAGGCGAATCTGGCGGGGCTCGACAGTGCGGCGCTGGCCCCGCAGACGTACGAGGACCTGAGCGAGCGGGCGCGGCGGATCCTGCTGCTGGCGCAGGAGGAGGCGGAGTCCGTACGGGAGGAAGCGCGGGCGGACGCGTTCGCGACGCTGGGTGCGGCGGAGGCGCATGCGGACCGGGCGGCGGAGCTGGCGCGGCAGGACGCGGAGGCGGTGCGTGAGCAGACGGAGGTCCGGGCCCGGCAGGGGCTGTTGCGGGCGCAGCGGGAGGCGGACGTCGCGCGGGCGGAGGCGCGGGAGGACGCGCAGGTGTGGCGGGCGGAGGGGGTGGCCGCGCTGGCGGAGGTGCGGCGGCGGTCGGAGGCGGTGCTGGCGGAGCGGGAGCGGGAGCGGGGGGAGCGCTGGGAGGCGGCGGAGCGGGAGCTGGCCGGCCGGGAGGCGGAGTGGGAGGCGCGGCACGCGGAGCTGGAGCGGTACGCGGAGGCTCGGCTGGCGGAGGCGCGGAGGGCTTACGCGGAGGCGGAGGAGTCGGCGCGGCACGGGCAGGAGGACGCGGAGGCGGTGGCGGCGGAGCTGCTCGCGGAGGCGGGGGTGCGGGAGGAGCGTGTGGGGCGGGAGACGGACCGGGTGCTGCGGGAGCATGCGGAGGCGCAGGAGGAGATGCGGGCGCACATGGACCACATCCGCGCCAGTCTGGCGGCGCTGACGGGGCGCGCCCCGGCCTGACCCTGCCGGGGGCTTCGTGGGGGCCGGGGCCGGGGGGCCGGG
>NZ_JBHUSC010000128.1:0-2155 GCF_042673805.1 Streptomyces sp. NPDC057010
GGACTAAAACGAGATGATTTCGGCGCACGCTCCCGCCCGACGAAGCAACCCCGGACAGGGCGCCGAACATCGAAGCCCGTCCCGGACGACACCCCACCCCGTCCCCGTCCCCGGCCCCCCGAAGCCCCCGCCCGTCGACCGGCCAAGGGACCGGCCCCGGCCGCGTACGCGGACGGACACGCCGGAGGGGCGGGCCCGCCGCACGCGGGACCGCCCCTCCTCTGCCGAGCGAGCCGCAGGCTACAGCGCCCGGTCGAAGTCGATCGCGCTGTACGCCCGCAGCTTCGACAGCCGGTGCGTCGAGTCGATCTGCCGGATCGTGCCCGACTTCGAGCGCATGACCAGCGAGGACGTCGTCGCCGTCTCCGAGCGGTAGTGCACGCCGCGCAGCAGCTCGCCGTCCGTGATGCCGGTGGCGACGAAGAAGACGTTCTCGCCGGACACCAGGTCGTTCGTGTGCAGGACGCGGTCCAGGTCGTGACCCGCGTCGATGGCCTTCTGGCGCTCGGCCTCGTCCTTGGGCCACAGCTTGCCCTGGATCGTGCCGCCGAGGCACTTTATGGCGCAGGCGGAGATGATGCCCTCGGGCGTGCCGCCGATGCCGAGGAGCATGTCCACGCCGGTACCCTCGCGCACCGCCATGACCGAGCCGGCGACGTCGCCGTCCGAGATGAACTTGATCCGCGCGCCGGTCTCGCGGATCTCCTTGACGATGCCCTCGTGACGCGGACGGTCGAGGATGACCACGGTGACGTCCTCGGGGGCCATCCCCTTGGCCTTGGCGACCCGGCGGATGTTCACCGAGACGGGGGCGTTGATGTCGACGAAGTCGGCGGCCTCCGGGCCCGTGACCAGCTTCTCCATGTAGAACACCGCGGACGGGTCGAACATGGTGCCGCGGTCGGCGGCGGCCAGGACGGCGATGGCGTTCGGCATGCCCTTGGCGTTCAGGGTGGTGCCGTCGATCGGGTCGACCGCGATGTCGACCTCGGCGCCGGTGCCGTCGCCGACCCGCTCGCCGTTGAAGAGCATCGGCGCTTCGTCCTTCTCGCCCTCGCCGATGACGACGACGCCGTTCATCGAGACGGTGGAGATCAGCGTCCGCATCGCGTTGACCGCGGCGCCGTCCGCGCCGAGCTTGTCGCCGCGGCCGACCCACCGGCCCGCGGCCATGGCGGCAGCCTCGGTGACCCGGACGAGTTCCAGGGCGAGGTTGCGGTCGGGGGCCTCCGGAGAGACTTCGAGCTGGGGCGGCAGGTTGTGCTCGGTCATCGGAGCGCACCTTTCTGTACGGCGACGGCCGGGAAGTGAGGGTGCTGGAACTCTATCGGTACGTCGACATATTGAGCAGAGCGGGTCACGTATGAGCGGTATATCGGTCATGCGATTGTCCTGAGCGGACATCTTGCGGCCCCGCGGGGCGCCCGTGGCGCGCGCCGCGCCGACGCGGGGGGTGACCCCGGCGGTGATCGCTCCCGTCGATGCGGGACGATGGTGCCGTGGCAGGTATGAAAGGCAAGCAGACGATCTGGGACATGGTCCGGTCGCTGGGGGTGATCGGCGTCGTCGTCGCGGGGATCTACCTCTTCATCCCGCATGACGAGCAGGCCGACCCCACGCGCACGGTCGACTACCGGGTGGAGACGATCACGGCCCGGCGCGCGGCCCCGTACCCGGTGGCCGCCCCCGTGGGGCTGCCGGAGCAGTGGCGGGCGACCTCGGTGACGTACGAGCGCAGGAACGCCAACGCCTGGCACCTGGGCTTCCTCGACCCGGGCAAGCAGTACGTGGCGGTGGAGCAGTCCACGGACACCTCGGCCAAGTACCTCGGCCGGGTCACCCAGCAGGCCAAGCCGACCGGGCAGACGCAGCAGGTCGGCGACGTGGCGTGGGAGCGCTGGGGCGGGGAGAAGTACGACGCCCTCGTCCGCCAGGAGCAGGGCCACGTCACGGTGGTCACCGGGACGGCCTCCTTCGAGCAGCTCGGCGCGATGGCGGCGGCGCTGGAGTTCAAGCAGGGCGCTTAGAGCCCCCCGCGCCGTTGACGGCGACGCGAAGAGGCCGCGCACCCCGAGGGGTGGGCGGCCTGTTGGGGGGGTGCCGCGGCGGCGGGGGTGGTGTCCTGGGGGATCTCCGGGCGCGGGGGGCGCGGGGC
>NZ_JBHUSC010000129.1:0-1831 GCF_042673805.1 Streptomyces sp. NPDC057010
CGCCGGGGGGGTGGGGGGCCCCGGGCCCGCCCCCGGTGGGGGGGGGGGGGTTTGGCCGGGGCGGGGTTGGGGGGGGGGGGGGGGGGGCCGGGGGTGGGGTGTCGTCCGGGACGGGCTTCGATGTTCGGCGCCCTGGGGTGGTTGGTTTGCCGGGCGGGAGCGTGCGCCGAATTCATCTCGTTTTAGTCCCGGCCGACCCCCCACCCCCTCCCCCACCCCGACCCGCACATCCACGGCCCGCCCGGCAAAATCCACCCACGCCGGCGGTTGAGGCGCGGGGTTCGGGGCGGAGCCCCGAATCCTTGACCCGCACCCACCCGGTTCCGGTGGGCACATTCAGCCTCGCCGGCGTTTGAGGCGCGGGGCGGAGCCCTAGTAGGACTTGGGGAGGCCCAGGGTTTGGTGGGAGATGAAGTTGAGGATCATCTCGCGGCTGACGGGGGCTATGCGGGCCACCCGGGAGGCGGTGATCAGGGCGGCCAGCCCGTACTCGCGGGTGAGGCCGTTGCCGCCAAGGGTGTGGACCGCCTGGTCCACCGCACGGACGCACGCCTCCCCCGCCGCGTACTTCGCCATGTTCGCCGCCTCGCCCGCCCCCATGTCGTCCCCCGCGTCATACAGCAGCGCAGCCTTCCGCATCATCAGGCGGGCGAGCTCCAGCTCGATGTGGGCCTGCGCCAGGGGGTGCGCCACCGCCTGGTGGGCGCCGATCGGGTCCTTCCACACCTGCCGGGTTCCCGCGTAGGACACCGCCTTGGCGAGGGCGTAGCGGCCCATGCCGATGGCGAAGGCCGCCGTCATGATGCGCTCGGGGTTGAGGCCCGCGAAGAGTTGGAGGAGGCCCGCGTCCTCGTCTCCCACGAGCGCTTCCGCCGGCAGGCGTACGTCGTCCAGGACCAGTTCGAACTGCTTCTCCGCCGCCTGCAGTTCCATGTCGATGACCGTGCGGGTGAAGCCGGGGGTGTCCCGCGGGACGATGAACAGGCACGGCTTGAGGCGCCCGGAACGGGCGTCTTCGGTGCGGCCGACGATGAGCGTGGCGTCGGCGATGTCGACGCCGGAGATGAAGACCTTGCGGCCGGTGAGGATCCAGTCGTCGCCGTCGCGGCGGGCCGTGGTGGTGATGCGGTGGGAGTTGGACCCCGCGTCGGGTTCGGTGATGCCGAAGGCCATGGTGCGGGTGCCGTCGGCGAGGCCGGGAAGCCAGGCCTGCTTCTGGGCCTCGGTGCCGAAGCGGGAGATGACCGTGCCGCAGATGGCCGGGGACACGACCATCATGAGCAGCGGGCAGCCCGCGGCGCCGAGTTCCTCGAGGACGATGGAGAGTTCGGTGATGCCGCCGCCCCCGCCTCCGTACTCCTCGGGCAGGTTGACCCCGAGGTAGCCGAGCTTGGCGGCCTCGGCCCACAGCTCGTCGGGGTGGCCGCCCTCGCGGGCGACGCGGGCGAGGTACTCGCGGCCAAACTTGTGCCCGAGGGCGGCTACCGCCGTGCGCAGGGCCTTGTGTTCTGCAGTCTCGATGCTTGCGGAGTTCATACCGGTCTCCTTACGTGAGGCCGCCTGGCTTAGAGCCGAGCGGCGACGGCTCGACGTCGTGCACTGCCATGGCCCGGGCTTGTGTTCGGATCGTGACCGCCCCTAGCGTCCGGGGCGTGGGAGCTACTTCCTCCGTGAAGCGGGCGTATCGGTACCGCTTCTATCCGACCAACGCGCAGGCTTCGGAGCTGTCGCGGACGTCGGGTCTGTGCGGAAGGTCTACAACCTGGCCCTCGCCGCCCGTTCCGAGGCCTGGTCGGTGCGTCGGGAGCGGGTGGGTTACGGGCAGACGTCG
>NZ_JBHUSC010000130.1:0-1477 GCF_042673805.1 Streptomyces sp. NPDC057010
CGGGGAGCGGTGGGCGCGTCAGATCGCTACGCGCTTCTCGCGTCTCAGCGTCTGCGGCAGACAGCGGCGAGGGGAACATGGGGGTGGGCTAGCGGAGGAGCCATTGTCTGGTCAGCGCCATTACCTCGGCGCGGGTGCGGCCTGGGTGGTCGGCGGCGATGAAGTAGTAGCCGATGCGCAGGGAGAAGGCGAGCATGCAGCGGGCCTCGACGTCGTCCTCGTCGGGGCAGAAGGAGCGGAACAGGGAACGCAGGTAGTCCATGCGGCGGTTGTCGGCGCGTCGGAGGCGTTCAGCGACGTCGTCGTCGCGCCGGGCCCAGTCGCGGATCGCGAGGTCGGCCGCGACCCCCGTCGTGGGGCCGTCGGCGGATGCGGCGATCGCGAAGAGACGCTCCAGTTTGACCTTGGCGTCTCCGCCGCCGCTCTCGACCTGCTCGATCACCGCCTCGGTGACCCCGCGTTCCCAGGTGTCGAGCATCTCGGTGAGCAGCGCGCCCCGGTTGTCGAAGTACCCGTAGAAACCGCCCTTGCTGACGCCGAGCGCCTGCGCCAGCGGCTCGATCCGCACGGCCTCCGGACCGCCGGCGGCCAGCGCCTTGAGCCCCTCCTCGATCCACTTGCCCCGAGGTGTGCGCGTCACGCCCATGATGTGCTCCCCTCATCTATACGGCACCGTATAGATGGTGCTAGCTTTGATCTATACGCCATCGTATAGATAGGGGCCGACGCATGAGACTCCCCATAACCGCCCACACTTCCCGCCCCTGGCGGATCCACGAGATCGCCACCGATTTCCAGGTCGAGGACGTCTGGGCCCTACCGACACCAGGCGGCCCCGACGACCTCGCACGCCTGGTGGACCAGTTCACCCAGGGAACGGGCGAGCCCATCTCGTCGCCGGTGGTGCGCACGCTCTTCGCCATCCGCTGGAAGCTCGGCAAACTCTTCGGCTGGGACAAGGCCGACGCCGGCGTCGGCACCCGCGTCGGCTCCCTCCGGGACCGACTCCCTGAGGACCTCCGCGAGGGCCCCAGGGGCACCGACCCGGGCGCGGTCCCGTTCACGTCCGTCTACCAGACCCATGACGAGTGGGTCGCCGAGATGGGCAACCGCACGGTCCACGGCCTGATGCACATCGGCTGGGTTCCCGACGGAACAGGCGGCTACCGCGGCCAGATGGCCGTCTTGGTGAAACCCAACGGCCCCCTCGGCACCGTATACATGGCAGCCATCAAGCCCTTCCGATACCTCGGCGTCTACCCGGCAATGCTGCGCGGAATCGGCCGCGAGTGGCAGGCAAGAGCCGCCAACTAGCCCCAGACGCCATGCCATGAGGAGCGCGTAGCGATCTGACGCGCCCGCCACCCCGCGAGGTGCTCGTGGCCGCTGTCTGGTGCGGGTTGGACCAGCCCCGGACGGGCGGCGGACGCTGAGACGCGAGAAGCGCGTAGCGATCCGACGCGCCCACCGCTCCCCC
>NZ_JBHUSC010000131.1:0-1466 GCF_042673805.1 Streptomyces sp. NPDC057010
CACGTAGTAACAAGCGCTCCACCGTAGAGCCAAAGCGAAATCTCGCGGCATCGATGTCTGCTCCTTAACCCCGTCGCCTGACTGAGCATCAGCGTGCATAAGGATTGACGACTGCCCTCTGCTATAGTGCGCATCAACCCACGCCTAGGTAAGCCACGTCGTTCGGTTGATTCCTGCCTGTTGAAGCAAACGGTAACAGTTCATGAAAATATCCTTGATTGATAACGGCCTCGACTCTCTCAGAAAGGCCTACTCGTTTCTTAAAGAATATGAGGATTTGCGCGAAGCAGGGGCGGAGGAGGTTCAGCGTTTTTTCAAACTGAAGGATGCCATCCTCAGCATGCAGCATGGCATCGAGATACTTCTAAAATATTTGCTGAGTTCACGGAACGAAATCCTGCTATTTTCAGAGATCAACCAAAAACTGCGCGCCGCGTACGCTAAGCGTCGTGCCGGTGATATTGAGCACCTATACGATAACGACGATGTCCACACTGTCACGTTCAAAGAATCCATTGATCGCCTGAATGACATTTGCGGGTTGGAAATCTCGGAGAAATTACGCAAAGATTTGTTGAAAGTTGAAAAGTGGCGGAACAGTATCACGCACGCTGCGATCCTTCAGAACGAGCAGGAAGTGTCTGGTGTTCTCGCTCGATTGATGCCGCGGCTCGATGACTTTTTTAGTCCAACGATAGGCGATGCTTATGTGCAGGGGCAAGGCCGTAGCGAGCTAGATCGTGCGTACCGCTTGTTCAAGAAAGTATATGGAGAGCATCCCAACGCAACGAAGTCCGCCGTAATTGAGCGACTAATACGTTCACTGCGAGAAAACAACATTAAGTCCGTCACCGCGCCAGGCGTTTTTGCCACTAACGACGCTGCAAAGGCGTATTCTATTCTGTCAAACATGCAAGGTGATGGAATAACTTATGGCGCCGACATGATCAACCTTCATTGTTCCGGCGAGATGCAGGTATCGAAGCTTGATCGTGAAGGCGTCATTGAACTGTACGCGGCGGATATTCAAGTTCGGTATGCGTTTCAATTCTCCCACTTAGTCGTCTACGTTCCACAGGTGGAGGGGGGCACATCCCCGCTTATATTCATATATGCCAAGACGTCGTCAGTGCTGGGAAATGATCCTGAACTCTCCGAAAACTTTGGCTACCAGACGCAAGGTGGTATTGAGTTTGTTGACGATGGATCGGAAAAGTGGGAGAAACAGGAAATTTATAGGGTTCTCGACGCAGAAAATATGTACGATGATTCTTGCGGCGATGAGGATGACGAGTTTCCACGATCGGGAAGACAAACCCGGCCCTTTATCAGGAAATATCGATTCCTCTCGGATTGTTGTGTTTGTTTTATGAACGTCCAGACACTCTCGCATGGGGCGGCGAAGCAAATTTTGTATTCAGAAGGACAGTTGGGTGGGCCGGAGGCTTTGACACGGTCCCTCCGTG
>NZ_JBHUSC010000132.1:0-1437 GCF_042673805.1 Streptomyces sp. NPDC057010
GGTCGGGCGTGAACGGCAGGTTGCCGTTCTCACGGTGCAGGCCCATTTCGAGCTCGCCGGCATCGATTTCGGCGGTGTTTTCCGTCGAGGTCTTGCGCGCCGGATCGAACGTGACGCGCGCCGAATGCTGGCTGACGAAGCGGTTGAAATCGTCGAGCGTATCCGCGAAATTGCGATAGATCACGACACCCGAATGGGCGAGCTGGTCGTACAACTGGGCGGTATCGACGAGGTCGATCGCCTTTTGACCGGGCTCGAGACTTTCGATCAACTCGAAGCCGAAACGCGGCAACGGTTTGTGCTGAACCTGCGCAGTGACTACGTCAACTACATCCATCATGGCTGCCTCTCAGTGTGGTTAGTCTTGTGTTCGAAGCACGGCTTCGTCGAACACTGACCAATCTACCGACACGGCCGGGCGCACCGTTTTAAAAATTAAATGGTGGATGTAAATTTTGTTTAGGGTCCTGCAAGGAAGCCGGGGTTTGCTTCCTCACCGGCAATAAACCGGACGGCGGCGATCGCCGGCCGGCACCGGCAGGTCGACGCTACGCGCGCGGCAATTCCCCCGGTTCGAGCGCATTGGCGCTCGCGAGATCCTTGAACAGGGTGCGCATGGTGCGGATGTCGGGGTTCTTTTCCATCGGCGTCGACCAGATCACGTCCAGCGTGAAGGTCGGGAAGCCGAGCGGCACTTCGCAGATCTGCACGGCCGGCGGAATCGACAGGTACTGGATCAGGCGCCGCGGCAACGTCAGGGCAACCGGCAGCCGCGCGACGATGTTCAGGCAGGCCTGATACGTGTTGGCGCGCGCGACGATACTGCGTGAGCGGCCGAGCTTTTCGAGCCAGCCATCGATCATGTTGCGCTCGGATACCCACGGCGTCGGGAACACGTGGTCCATGTCGCAGAATTCGTCGAGCGAGACGCGCGTCGACGGCGCGAGCTTGCGCGACGCGGTCAGACACACGAAGGTGTCGGAAAGGACCGATTCCCATTGCAGGTCGGGATGCAGCCGATGGTAGCCGGGACCGAAGCCGATCGCGAAGTCGATTTCGCCGGCCAGCAGCCGTTCCACCGGCAGATCGCGGCCGAGGCGGTCGACGATCAGCGAGGTTTCCCGGCCACGCTTCATGAACGACTCGAGCACACCCGGCAGCAACAGCAGCTCGAAGTACTCCGGCGCACAGACGCGCATCACGCGGCGTGTCGTGGCGACCACCTGGTCGTCATCCATGTCGGCGCAGTGGTTCACCGCATCGATCACGTTTCGCAGATAGGGCTCGATAGCCTCGGCCTTGGCCGTCGCGACGAGGCTGCCGTGATCGACATCGAAGAGCACGTCGTGGAAGCAATTGCGCAACCGCTTCAGACAATAGCTGACGGTGGGCTGGCTGATGCTCATGACCTCGGCGGTGCGGCGTGCGCTCTTGTGT
>NZ_JBHUSC010000133.1:0-1307 GCF_042673805.1 Streptomyces sp. NPDC057010
ACCTTGGGGCGCCAGGTTGGCGTGGGCGACGAGGCGTTCATGGTTTCGCAGATGCCACCGCCGTGGACGTGCATGACGTGATCGCGATTGGCCGGGTCGATGGCGACGCTCTCGACCCAGCCGGCGCAGCCACCCGAGGCAGTGCCGGTGTGCGGCATGCCGGCCTCGATTTCGCGCCACGTACTGCCGCCGTCGTCGGATAGCTGGATGGTCTTGCTGGTGTCGCTCCAGCCCGTCATGCCCAGTGCGATGCGGGCGGACGAGCCCAGACCGGAGACGGACAGGCCGCCAAAGCCGTTACCGTTGGAGCGGTTGAGCAGCGTCCAGTTGCCGTTGTTACTTCCGCCGAACTCGTAGAGATAGCTCGGACCACCGATGCCCTGGCCGACGCCCGCGTTGAACACCACGTAGAAGTTGCCGTCCGACGTGCGCACGACGTGCGGGATGTAGTAGCCGGACACCGTCGGCGGGACGGGCACCGGCGTCCAGGAGAAGCCGCCGTTGGTGGACTTGTACAGGGTCGACGTCAGGCCCGCCGCGTTGGCGTAGTCCGGGGCGACGGTGGCCCACATGATCCAGGTCGGCTGGCCACTACCCTTGCCCGACGTATCGAAGATCACCTGTTCGACGCCGATCGGGGAGCCGCCCCCGCTGATCGTGGTGGAGGACAGACCCGTGACCTGTGCCCAGGTGCGGCCCGAATCGGCACTCTTCCACAGGCCGGCCGTGCGCGATCCGTAGAACAGCGTCGAGGGATTGTTCGGGTCGACCTGCAGGCGCTCGCCCGTGGCGCGGCCGTTGTCGTTGCCGCCCACCGGGAACGGCAGGTCGTAGTGCGTCCAGGTGTCGCCGCGGTTGCTCGAGATGTAGATGCGGCCGTTGTGACCCTGCGTCACGGTAATGCCGGTCATCATGTAGACGAGTTGATCGTTGTTCGGGTCGAGCGCTAGGCTTTCGACGCCATGGAAATCGCCCTCGCCTGAGCCGAAGCCGATGCCGTCGGTAATCGGTGTCCACGTCGAGTTGGTCGCGTTCCAGCGGTACGCGCCGCCAACGTCGGTGACGTAGCCACCGCCGCCCCACTTGACGCTGGTCCAGCTGGCCGCGGCCGCCGGCAGGTTGCTGCCGCTGCCATTTCCGCCGATCTGACTACGATTGGCGGCGACATCGGCACCCGCATTGGTCACGCCTGTCGCGCTGTCGGATCCGCCATCACAGCCCCATAACGTACACGCCATCGCCGCAGCGGCAATCCATCGTTGAGAAAACACGGTCATCAGAAGTCCTTAAGGAAAGAGGTCCATCGC
>NZ_JBHUSC010000134.1:0-1017 GCF_042673805.1 Streptomyces sp. NPDC057010
CTCCCCCACTTCTCCGGAATTTCAAAGGAAATTGGATACTCCCCATTATTTGAAAATCTAACGGTGACCAATATCCCTTTTTCATTACGAACAATTAATTTAACTGATGCATCAAGCTTTACGATTGCCCGGCCATTATCGAGGCCAAATTTTTTTAATTTCTCAAAACCTTGCATCACCTTTTTTGCGCGATCTCTGCCAAGACCTCCAAGATTTGAGCTTCGCTCAACGACTTTCCCATCGATTTCACATTTCGCATTAAATAGCTCGTTATATCTCTCATCCGGCGTCGGCGCATCACTCGCACATAAAAGATGCTTTATTTCAGCAACCACACCAGAACTCTCCTTATCAAGTCTGGTCTCATACAAACCAATGCCAGAAATTTTCTCGTTTGACACTGTATCGCCTACCGCGACACGCAGCCACCCATCTTCCGAAACAGAGATTTCATTGTTGCCGTAATCACCACCTCCATTTGTAGTAATTCCAAAACTCATCACACTCACCTCCAATTCATTAGCAGCAACTTTCCCCACATAAACACCGAACATTACCGGAAGCAGAGACATCCATATACCAACACTCATAGATTTACACCACATAGCCGATTCTCCATACCTTACCTGTCACATCAGAAAAATGACGCCTTGCATATTCGAGATAATATGGTTCACTGAATGCAGTAATCGAATTTGATTGATGCGCCTGCACAGCACCGAAACCCATAAGGTTCTTCTTTGAATCTCCCTGCCAAACCATCTTTCCGATCATTGCATCCAATTTTCCAAAGTCTATCTCCCTATCCTTGATGTACGAGATATGAACGAAACCACCCCGATCGTAATACTCGTCAGGGAAGTTAAAGTAATGACCATGTTCATGAGCCTCATAGTTGTTTTCCGGGACATCTACCATTTTCCCGCTCTCGGTCGTGTACCTCAAATGCTCCCCCCAAGCCGACGTGTCTGCACGACTGACGTACGGGAATAAATGAAGCAGAACATGCTCATTAAA
>NZ_JBHUSC010000134.1:1035-1295 GCF_042673805.1 Streptomyces sp. NPDC057010
TCGCCAATCTCCATTGAGCGATGAAGATCGTAGCTGTAGGGGATTGATTTTACTTTGGCAGCTTTATCGAAATTCCCGGACGAATCGACGGGATATATGTCTACCGGGACCAATCTCACGCGAACTGTACATACAAGTGTCTTTTCGCTCTCTATGTACTTCAATTCGAATTTTGAAGATCGCACCCCGCCAGCCGTATATTGCTTACCACTCGCGTCCGTCCATGGTGCGCGATTTTGCAATACCCCTAAAGATTGACC
>NZ_JBHUSC010000135.1:0-1286 GCF_042673805.1 Streptomyces sp. NPDC057010
ACGCCCCCCGTCGAGCCAGTAGTCCGCCTGATAACCGAACAACTTGCCGTGCGTCCGAGGATCGGACGCGTCACCGATCGCGACATGATAGTTGCCGAGTACCGGATGGCGGTGACCGAACATCGCCGAGTCAACCTGGCGCGACATGGCCACGCGCACCGGCCGCCCCAGCTTCCACGCCGCAACTGCGGCCATGCTTGCCGCGAATACCGATTGCCCGCATTTACCACCGTACCCGCCGCCGATCCGGCGTACACGCACATCCACCTTGTTCAGCGGGAGCCCGAGCACGCGTGCGATACCGCCCTGAATCGCATTCGCGTCCTGCGTGGACGCATGGGCGCGCACCTGCCGATCCTCGATCGGCTCCAGGTAGGAAGACGGCGTTTCCATGTAGAAATGACTATGCCCCACGGTCCGCTGGCTACCGGAGACTCGCGTGCAACTGACCGTTCCATGGCTGGCGCTCGATAGCGCAATCCCGTGAGACATGACGGGCTGGATCAAATCAGGTTGAGCGGGAGCGCGCTTCGGTACCCAGTCGAGCGATGTGCCGGCGCGCGTGATCTTCCAGATATGGCTGTACCACGGCGCACCCGCCGGCTGGTCGGGATAGACCAGTTGGTTGCGTTGCTCATCCGTGTTCGGCAATTCGATAATCGGCCGTTCAGCCGTGAACGCGCAAAAATGCTGCTGCAGATACTCCGCGGCCTCCTGCGCGATCCGTTCGTCCGCCGCGAGAACCAGGCCGATGCACTGCCCGAATCCGGTGAGGTTCAGGGGCGACCGCGGGTCGTAGGAGTTCGGCAATTTCCCGTGGTCGCAGGCGGCGTCCGGCACGCTCACCGCAAACACCGGATCGTCGTTCGCCATACCGCCGAAAATCGCCCCGGGCACGTCGACGGCAGTGACATAGTCGACCACCGATGGATAGCGTTTCTTGAGCGCAACGAGCACTTCCTGCGGCGTCGCAGGCCCCGAGACATCAGGCACGCTGTATATTGCCGTCCCCTTCCCGACGGTACACTGAACCGGCGCTCCGTTGAATCCGGTCTGCGGCAACGCGATGTCTTGCGTATATTGGGCTTCGCCGGTGGACTGCAGAAAGGATTCGATTTTGACGTAAGGAATGTTGACGGGATACTCGTCCGGATAATCGACGTATGCCTGCGTCCCCTTCGAAACAGGGCGAAGCGCTCGACGGCCGCCGGACTGCACATCCCGCGGGACGTGCAGTCCGCGCCATTCCCAGACGTCGATAAAGAACTTGGAGAGAAAGGCTTGCG
>NZ_JBHUSC010000136.1:0-403 GCF_042673805.1 Streptomyces sp. NPDC057010
GAATTTTGCGGCGAACCAGCTCTTGCAAAGCGGCATGAGTCTGTTGAGGGTCTGCGCCCTGTATTGAAACCGCGAGAACGGACTCCTCGGGCACTAGCCCTGTGCCATTACGGAACATCTCGATGAGCGCGACGGCTTTTACAACATCAACATGGACGGGGCTGCCGCCTGCTTCGGCGCGGTCAACGGCATCGCATGCTACTGCCCATCGGTGGCTGTCTGGTGACGCGAGGATTGCAGGCTCAAGGTTGGCTCGCAGATAGTCCCAGTATTGTGCGGGACCATACATCGACTCCCAGCGATTCGGCTGACCGTCGAGGAATTCGAGAAAGCCCAACGGCTCGCGCGAGGCAAGAAACCCGAATGTGCTACGCTCATTTTGACCAAACCTACGCTTTGAAAT
>NZ_JBHUSC010000136.1:430-1270 GCF_042673805.1 Streptomyces sp. NPDC057010
AAGGGCTGCCGTGACAGGGTGTACTGGCCAGCAGCGCAAGAGCCCTTCGGCCAGGCGGGCAGGTGCTCCGGGACGCCTAGTCCGGATCGCGGTTGCAATGATATCTACGAAAGCTGAAGCACTGTTACGGATGGCCTCATCGTCCACCTGTATCGCTCTGCCAATGAGCTCAATGACTTCGTCCGTAGCTGCAACGAGAGGTATATCAACGAACCGCCCTTGTACCTTTGCCCAGTCATCTTGCGCTTGTCGCCCAAGGCGTGCAGCGTACGCATCGAACGGCTGATGCAGGATGCCGACCACAATCAGCTTGCCACTCGTGCGGCTAGCTGCCTCTGCAAGCTCCTGAAAGAAGTAGACGTCATCGCCTCCATGAGCGGAAGCTTCGAGAAACTTCCCGAGTTCATCAATGACGATTAGGACACCTTGCTTATGAGTCTCAGCAGTCTCAACCAGATCGGCGATGACATCAGATGCTTTTCGCTTTCCGGCTTCTTCGCCGCCCTTTGCTCGTGCAAGAGCCAGTCGTAGATCCGAAATAACGCTAGCTCGTCTTCCGACGACCGGCAAGACCATCCAGCCGTCTCCTCGCGACGCAAATACTTTTGCGACTGCACTATCGGCCGGCAACGCCAGAATTTGTCGTGCCTTTTCGCGTAGCTTGGCATTCGGACCGACGAGCGAGCACAACATCAATGCAAGGGAAGACTTCCCTCCGCCGTACGGCCCCGTCCATGTAAAGGCCCGTTGCTTTGTGTCGACAAGTTGACGAGCCATGTTCTCTAGCAACGCCTTGGCAGTACCTTGGCAGACGTAACCAGACAGTGCGTCCTCTCGCCC
>NZ_JBHUSC010000137.1:0-1246 GCF_042673805.1 Streptomyces sp. NPDC057010
ACCAGAGAAGGTTTGGGGGTTTCCCGCCAGTCTCATCGTCCTTCCGCGCCGGCCCGGCCTGTCAAGGGCGCTCCTTCGTCGCGTCGCTTCGCGATGGCCTTCGGCCACCCTTGACAGACCGGCCCGCCACGGAAAAACGAAGACTGCCGGGAACCCCCCAAAAGAACGGTCCACGGGTCCCACGCATCCACCCGGGGACAGCCAGGGACCCACTCCCCGCTCCCGAGCCCAGCCCACCCACACCAAACAGCGCCCAGAAGCCCACCGGGAGGGGTGGGCGCGTCAGATCGCTACGCGCTTCTCGCCTCTCAGCGTCCGACCACCGCCCTGGGCTGGTCCAACCCGCACCAGACAGCGGCGACAAGCACCTCGCGGGAGCGGCGGGCGCGTCAGATCGCTACGCGCTCCTCCCGTCTCAGCGTCCGCCGCCCGTCCGGGGCCGGACATAAGCCGCCCAAGATCGCTACAACGGTCCCCAAGACGGCGACAGCAGGCAGTTTGTCCCTATTTGGCGGCTGGTTGGGGGCGGTCAAGGGCCTTGCCGGAGCGTGAGGTTGAAAAGTCCGGCATCAGGCTCTGCCAGGCCGCTTTCGCGCCCAGAACCACCCGCAGTCGCACCCAGGAGCCTCCTCTCGCGCCCAGAGCCACCCACAGACGCGCCCAGGGGCCTCTCTCGCACTTGCGGTCGCACCAACCAGCCACGAACGACGACCACAGGCACATTCGTGCCACCAACTCGCCGCAGACGCCCACCCATCCCCACACCCACCCCGTCCGTGGGCGGCCTATGACCAGCCCACGCCTGGCTGATCGCCGCCAGATCACCTCAGCCGCGTAGCGATCAGTGGCGGCCTATTCCCAGCCCGGGACGGACGCCGGACGCTGAGCCGAGAGGAGCGCGTAGCGATCTGACGCGCCCGGCAGCCGGGATGGGCTTCTCGCCGCTGCTTCGTGCAGGTTGAGCCGCCCCCCGGCCCGGAACATGGCTCCCGGCGGGGCCGCGTGGGTGTCTGCCTGGTGGGCGGGCCCCTTGGTGCTGCCCGGCCTGGGCCGCGAGCCTTGGCCGGACTCGTGGAGGGGCGCGCACATCGCTGGCCTCCCCGGGTGGATGCGTGGGACCCGTGGACCGTTCTTTTGGGGGGTTCCCGGCAGTCTTCGTTTTTCCGTGGCGGGTCGGTCTGTCAAGGGTGGCCGTAGGCCATCGCGAAGCGACGCGACGACGAAGGAGGAGCGCCCTTGACAGGCC
>NZ_JBHUSC010000138.1:0-419 GCF_042673805.1 Streptomyces sp. NPDC057010
TCCTGGGGCGGCGGCAGCAGATGGAGATCGTCGGTCACGTCGTGACCGGATTGCACTTCGACGCCGCCGGGCGTCCGGTATCCGTGCAATTGGACGGCCGTCCGGCGCTGATGTTCCGGCTCTTGTCGAGCGAGGTGAAGTATCGCGTGCTCGATTCGACGGGGCGGCTGTTGCTGGCGTCGACGCCTTCGAACGGGGGCCGGCCGTGGCTGACGGAAGACCTCGCGAAGGCGGCCGGCAAGGTGGTGCCCGCCACGATCGATGGCAACGTATACGCCGTCGCCACACGACGCATGTCGAAAGGAGGCGTCGATTATTACGTGCAGGTTGCGCAAAGCAGGCAGCTGATGGACGCGCTTGTCCTGTCGAATATCGATCCGATCCCGAATATCGTAGGATAAGTTCTCCACATAGCGACA
>NZ_JBHUSC010000138.1:429-1148 GCF_042673805.1 Streptomyces sp. NPDC057010
GACGCTTCCACTGACGATCAGCCACGTGTTGAAGCCGTTGCGGGAGGTATCGCGTGCCGCGAGCGGAATCGAGCCGCACAACCTGAAGACGCGACTGTCGTCGGACGGGATTCCGAGCGAGATCAAGCCGCTGATCGATGCGTTCAACGATGCGTTGACGCGACTCGAGAATGGCTTTGCCGTTCAGCAGCGGTTTCTGGCCGACGCCGCGCATGAGCTGCAGACACCGCTCACGCTGGTCAGAGGCCAGATCGAGCTGCAGCCCGACATCCGGCACAAGGCGCTTCTGCTTCGCGAGATCGACCTGATGGCTCGGCAGGTCAAGCAGTTGCTGCACCTGGCTGAGGTCAGCGAAGTGCAAAACTTCAGCTTCGACGACGTGAACAGTGCCGAAGTCGCACGGGACGCCGTGGGCTTGCTGGCCGGCAAGGCCGATGCGAAGCAGGTGAAGCTCCATATCGAAGCGCGCGACTCCGCGTCACCCATCCGGGCCGATGGCGGGGCGCTCTTCATCCTGCTCAAGAACATTCTCGAGAACGCGATCAACGCATCGCCCGCGGCCGGCGTGGTCGTGCTGACCGTACTCGATACGGCGATTCATGTCGACGACGAGGGGCCGGGCATTCAGCGGGAGCATGTCCCGCTGCTCTTCGACCGGTATTGGCGGGCGCCGGATTCACGGTATGACGGTGCCGGCCTCGGGCTGGCAATCTGCAAGG
>NZ_JBHUSC010000139.1:0-1137 GCF_042673805.1 Streptomyces sp. NPDC057010
GCATGAGACTCGTCCACGAGATCTATCACGATCGTCTCGGCGAACAGGCGCTGACCTATCTGTACGAACCGGACAGCTACGTGCCGCTTGCGCGGATCGATCAGGCGGCGCCGGCGGCCAACGATGCGGAGGTGCGCGACACTGTCTACTATTTCCATAACGACGTGTCGGGATTGCCAGAGGAACTGACCGACGTCGACGGCGAGCTGGTCTGGCAAGCGCGCTACCAGGTATGGGGCAACGCGGTACAGGAAGAATGGATTGCACGGGCGCCGAAGCGGCCGGCGTCGGGCGAAGTAAAGGCGGCATCTTCACCGGCTTACGTACCGCGGCCGCAGAACCTGCGCTTTCAGGGACAGTATCTGGACCGTGAGACCGGGCTGTACTACAACACCTTCCGATTCTACGATCCCGATATCGGGCGGTTCATCAACCCGGATCCGATCGGACTGAACGGTGGCGCGAACCTCTATCAGGCTGGCGAAGGGCAAAGTGCCATCGTTAAAATCAAGATGCAAGGATATCGTTCCCTGGACGACACGCAGGCGTTCAATGCGTCGAAGATCCCCCGGGAAGCGTCGGGAGAGTACACGTGGCACCATATGAGCGATTTTGATCCCAAGACCGGGGAAGTCACGATGCAGTTGGTCAAGAGAGATATCCATCGGTCAATCTCTCATGACGGTGGCGTGTCACAGTTCCAGCAGCACAGTGGAACGAAATACGACACGGCAGCTGCTCGAGACTTTGCGACGGAGAAGGGGTGGCGAGTAAAGAAACCGAAGAGCGGTGGCTGCCATTAGGAGAGTTCTATGAGCAAGTTGAAGCTGGTCAAGTTGGCCAAATCATTGACTGAAGACGATATCTCGACCCTTGCGATGCAAATGGTGTAACGTTCAACGGGTTCTATCCAATTAAGTACCCGTCAACCGTTGATGGATCGACGCTGGAAGAAAATTATATCGATTACACGGATACTCAAGCACTGTTCGATAAGCACGAGTACATTCCATTTGCATTCGATGTGAGTGGATATCCACATCTCATGAAGCTTGATGGCCACGCGATCTACCTTCTTAATCGAGACGTTGTTGACGATGAAGGACGTGAGGTCATAGAGTTTGTGGCGCCATCCCT
>NZ_JBHUSC010000140.1:0-1135 GCF_042673805.1 Streptomyces sp. NPDC057010
GTCACATTGCCGCTACCCGGCTGCCCGTTCCCCGTTGCCGCAAATGCCACCGTTCCGCCCGCATTCACGTTCGATCCGCGATTCGTCACGCTGTCTTCGGAAAACGCGCTCCTGCTATGGCTGCTGCCGACGCTGACCTCGACCTTGAACTGAGGCGTCTCGCCAGCCCCGAGAGATCTAACCAGATCGCCTGCGGCTAAGTTCGCATCCCACGCCGCACTCGCCGCGGCCATCCCATGCAGCGCTGCTGCACGGCCATCCTGGCTATTACTGGATGCACGCGATTGACCCACCGCATTCGACACCGCATCGATGACCGGCGCCTTCAGCGCCAACGTCAGGCCGCTCTTCGACACTTCCTGCGTCTCGCCGCGGTGGTTCGTGTCCTGCGCGGCGTCGATCGTCACGTTTGCACCAGTCCCGCTGAGATTCTTCGCTGCGATCAGGTCGCTACCCGTCACGTGCAGGTCGTTTCCAGCGGTGATGCTGACGTTGCCCTTCAGCGAACCGATCGTGCTGCTGTTGTTCGACACCTCGCTCGTCTGGCTGGTCGTCTTCAACGAACTGCTGCCGATCGACACGGACAGGCCACCGCCCGACATCAGCCCCGACTCCTTCTTGTCGTAGTAGCTCGACGACTGCAAGGTATCCAGCGACGTCGTCACCGTCACGTTGCGTGCGGCAGTGAGCGTCACATCGTTCGTTCCGACGATGGTGCTGCCCCCAACATAGACGTCCTTTCCGCTGACAATGTTCACGCCGTCTGCCGATACCAGACTGCCGCGATTGAGCGTCATCGTCTGGTCGATCCCGCTCGCAACCTTCACGCCGCTTACGACATTGCTGTGGCTGTGCGTTTCGTGCGAGTTGAGTTCATGTGTCTCGGTCGCCGCGCCGACATTCACATCGCCGGCCGCAAGCAGGTTTGCGTTGCCCTTGTCGAGGCTGAGCGAGCTACCGGAGAGCGTTATATCCTTGCCCGACACGATATTGACCGTGTCGCCGCCCTTGAGCATCGTGCCGGTCAGTGCCTGATCGGACGTGTGCAGCGTCTCCGCATAGCTGCCGTGACTGTCGCTGCCCGAACTGTTGCTGTTCACGGTCGACGTCGCACTCGCCGCGCCGAGCGTCACGT
>NZ_JBHUSC010000141.1:0-1132 GCF_042673805.1 Streptomyces sp. NPDC057010
GTTGCAGTCGGTCACAGATGAGTTGACGCGTTGCTACGGGGAAATGCTGGCCAGTGTCAGCCAGGCTCTGCTGTCCGCGCTCGACCATGAAGGTCGAACACTGGAGTCACTTCACCTGCGTGCGATTACGGTCAAAGGGATCACTGGCGACTTTCGTCTAGATGCCTTTGCTGGTCGGCTTGAGCAGTTTGACGGTTCACAAGCGGCCGTTGAAGGCCTGATCAGTCTGGCCGTAAGTAAACCCAGTATCAGCTGGGTCGACCGAGACATCGATGCCGCGATCTTGCAGCTGAGTAATTGGGCAATCGAATTTCGTAGGGCAGAGGCAATGGCGACTCTACGGGGCCGGCCATCGACGCGTCGGGTAATCGGCGTAGTGTTTGGAGCCAGTCATGGGAACGACGTGACCGGTACGGTTGACGTGTCCGAATCCGATATTCCGGCAGTAGATGATTTGGTAAAACGGGTTCTCGCAACCGTCTATCAAGAAAAGCCGGAAATCGTTTTGGCCGCGCTTGCTGAGGCTGGTGCGCTGTTGATGAAACAGTCGAAAAAGGAGGCAGCCTGATGGCCGAACGACATGTACTCGGATTGTCTGGCGGGAAGGACAGTGCTGCGCTGGCAATTTTCATGCGGCAACACTTTCCAGAACTCGATATACACTATTTCTTTACCGATACCGGAAAGGAACTTCCGGAAGTCTATGAATTTCTTGGTCGCCTTGAGGGGTTCCTTGGCCGACCGATTGAATATCTAAATCCGAACCGCGGCTTCGACTTCTGGCTTCGACAGTACAATAACTTCCTCCCTTCGCCAAACACGCGTTGGTGTACGCGCCAGCTCAAACTCGAGCCGTTTAAGCGTTGGGTACGGCCGTGGCTCAATGACGGAGACACTGTCATTAGCTATGTAGCGATCCGCGCGGACGAGGATCACCGGGAAGGCATGGTCGCTCAGCACGAAAACATGCACGTTCGCCTGCCGTTTCGCGAACACGGCATCGATAAACCGGGGGTAATCGAAATTCTGGAGGCCTCCGGTCTCGGTTTGCCTGCATACTACGGCTGGCGGTCCCGCAGCGGCTGCACCTTCTGCTTTTTTCAACAAAAAATCGAGTGGGTGCGGCTTAAGC
>NZ_JBHUSC010000142.1:0-289 GCF_042673805.1 Streptomyces sp. NPDC057010
CTCGCATAAACGAACCGCTTTGGCAAGTGACCCGCATGCATCGACAAGGTCGACAAACTCCTCTGCCTCATCAGGCATCGGCGCCCGCCCAAGCTGTAGCAGCTTAGCCCATAAGCGATCAAATTCGCTCTGGTTCGCGCTGTAGAGCGCGACCGACGCCTGAATACGACGCCGGGGAGCAGGCGGATGCATCCGACGGGTTTGCGCGACTCGAAGATAGACCCGCGACGAGCGCTGACGATCCAAGCGAAACCGCTCTTCAAGTTGATCGCTGGCAAACACGAAAGCT
>NZ_JBHUSC010000142.1:359-1103 GCF_042673805.1 Streptomyces sp. NPDC057010
GTTGGAGCACGGATTCGATATACGACTTTAATTCAGCCTGCGAGAAGTATTTCTGAAAGGTTCGGCGTGAAGTGAGATAGCCGTCTCGATACGGTTGCCCTCGATTGCTTGATCCGCTTTCTGTCATCACTGCTACAGACAACGCAACACGAGCGAGTCCATATGCACGACTTAGTGTTCGATCGCGCTCCTCGCGATCTTCGATGACGTTCAGAACAAATCCCAGGCTGACTAGATCGCACCCGACTATGGGAGCCGCTGCAGCAAAATGGGGATCCCATCCGCTTGCGCTGTACCCTTCATTGTTTAGCCCGTCGATGTCGTCGCCCTTCCCACATCCATAGTCGAACAGCGACTTATCTTTTGTTAGCAATCCGAATCTAATTAGCGCCTGTATCGGTGCTGACAACCCTGAACGAGTCAGCGCTGTTCTATATCTCTCAACGGTAGCCGGCCGCGGCCCGACTACGGATTCTGCAAAGTCTTCGCCGACAAAGTTGCCTGAAGGTACGAACACCCCTCCGATCAGCTCATATCCTGCTGCGGCTATTCGCTGAAGCCAATCGTTGCGAAATCCGATCCTAAAATTCTCGTCAAAAAGACCGATTGCCTCTGCATCCGCGGTGATGCGACTCCAGTGGCTACGGCGCGCGTCATCCAGATGGAGAAGAAGTTCCTTCCGGTGCAGAATCGGCGGATTGAGGGAGGAACGAAAATCACGGATGCTGAACTGAGGTTCCGGGT
>NZ_JBHUSC010000143.1:0-1097 GCF_042673805.1 Streptomyces sp. NPDC057010
GTGTAACAGCACGGTTCGAGATCGGCTCGCGCGTCCACTTTGAGCGAACTCAAGGGCTCTCGCGAAGCAGCAAGTCACGATAAAAATCATCAGAAGGCGGCAAACATGAGCTGGTACTGCGAAGCGGAACGCGAATTACTGCATATCAGGCGAGCGATCGGACTACTGGAGCAAGCGCAACACGCCTTCATCAACAAGTCGTCGGTGAACGACCCGGCGTACTGGAGGGTCAAGCTCAACAAGCTCCGCACGCAATCCATGCGAAACAAGGTCCTCGAACTCCAAGTGGACGAGCTTTTAGCCCGCCTCGCACTGATCCAGGATCCGCACTGTCGCAAGTAGGAGCTTGCCCCTGCACCCTCAACTCTTTCCGGGTGCGCGTGCATTCCAAGGAGCAGTCCGAAGGCACTATGTTCTAAATTTGGAGAAACATTCTGATTGACGCCAACCCGAGCAATACGTTTCGACACCTTCCCCTCTCGCCCGAGCAAGATGCGGAGGTCCGGCACTATATAAAGAAGAAGGAGCAAAGGGGCGAACAATGGGACACGCCTGAGTTGGCGATGATGCTCGGAGACATGCTTTCCCCTCCGCTCACCGACGACGAAGAGCCCGAGTCTACTGTTGAAGAAGCGAAACTGGCCTGCGAGTATGCATTGGCTTCGGTTAACGAAGCCATGGAATCTGTATCGGCCAGTGAAGAACGACTCGCAGCGATGGAAGCTGAGGAAAGGAAGCACCCTTGACGATAGGGCTTTGCCGACGTCAACGCGCCCTGTCCGCGACTTGACAGTCGCTAGTGGCCCTCCATCGTGGGTACCGATAAAAGAAGCACCCATCGGCCGCATGTTCGGCACTGCGTGAATCGACAGGAGCGGCACGGGAAATGGGTCGTCCACAATCCAGCCTTGGCTGGTTCCATGCTGACCTTTAGCCGAGGTACCTGCGGCGAGAGTTCGAGTGGCTGATCGTGCTGGGTGACGGCGTCGATCACCTACGCTTTGATCATCACCAGGAGTAAGCCATGACCCCCCACGACGTAATCACGATCTTCGAGCGGTTGAATGCAGAAGGACGGGCAGCGGTCGATCTAGACC
>NZ_JBHUSC010000144.1:0-1093 GCF_042673805.1 Streptomyces sp. NPDC057010
GCAGTACCAGCTTGGGTATGCGGTGCGATGGCATGCGCTGACCGTCACGATTCGCGGACAGAGCGCATACGAATACACAGTCGCGCCAGGTGCGGTATTTCACGATTACAACATGGAGCAGCAGGGCAACCTGGTCGCGGATTACTATGCCGTGCAGGTGCTGAAGGCGCCTTTCGCCGTCTTTCACCGTGGCTACGTCGGCACGCCGTTCGAGCTCGATCACGTCCTTGCTCCGCTCCTGGAGGATCCCAAGAATGCAGACAATCTTCCGAAGTAGTGTTTTAGGTGTGCTCGCGTGCCTGCTCTGTCTGTCGCGCGCGATGGCGACGTCGGAAGCGCCCATCGAACTGGAAATCAGGCAGGTCGACGGGAATCCTGCCGCCTGCCTGCCGCTGAACGACGAACGGGCCGAGAGCGTTATCCAGATCCGCTCGGTCGGTGTTGCCAGGCCAACCGGCCCGGCGAGCCCCGACGTGACGTACTGGTGGTTTGACATGCCAGCGGAGGCCAAGCCTGTCTACCTGAAGCGCGGCGAGTGCATCGTGTATGGGCAGAGCGTGAACCGCGCGAACGTCAGAACGCAGCCCAAGCCGCTGCATCTCAATCGGACTTACTACATCTCGATCATTCCGGGCGGGGATTCCGGGCCGGTCTACAGCGCGGCGTTCTGCACGCTCAAGCAGCCCGGTGGCGGCGTGCATATCGCGGTGCCGAAGAATGACCGGAATCCCTGTGCCGCCAATCACTGACCGGCGCATGGCGGATATGTTCGAATTCCTGATTGATTCGAATGGCGTCGATGCGGCCACGGATGGGTTCGGAGCATGATGAACATATTGCGAAGCTGCGCAATGGCGGGCGTGTCCTGCTGCCTGCTCGCCTCCCGTGCAGACGCGATGTCGCATGGTCCTGTCCGTCTGGTCATCAGGCAGGTCGAGGGAAAGCCGGCTGCTTGCCTGCCCATGCGTGACGATACCGGCTCGGAGCCGATCCAGATCCGTGGGGTCGGTGTGACGAGACAAACCGGCCCGGTCAGTCCCGTTGTCACGTATTGGGCGCTG
Organism: Streptomyces sp. NPDC057010; assembly: GCF_042673805.1. Lineage (NCBI taxonomy): Bacteria > Bacillati > Actinomycetota > Actinomycetes > Kitasatosporales > Streptomycetaceae > Streptomyces > Streptomyces sp. NPDC057010. The sequence continues at coordinate 1,062 of NZ_JBHUSC010000144.1, forward strand.
GAGGTTCCGGAGCGTGCGCCACTGGTTTATCT
>NZ_JBHUSC010000145.1:0-1090 GCF_042673805.1 Streptomyces sp. NPDC057010
ACCGCCTTCTGGATGGTCAGGCCACCGCTGCCCGTCGCGACGAGATCGAGACCGGTGCCCCGGAGCGCTTGTCGAATCGCGGCCTCGGCGGTATAGCTGCCCTCGACGGGCGACGATTTCAACGATTGCACGAGGCCCGCGTCGTAGCTCAACCTCACGTTGGCCGCCTGGGCGATTTCGACCAGCGTGCGATCCAGCGGACCGCTTGCGAGATGCCACGACTGCTGGGCAGCCTGTTGTGCATGCGCCGACGCCGCCATGAAAACCTGTGCAACGGCGACCGCGATGGCAACCCCTGATGCCTGGCTCGAGATAGCCCGGCGTGTTCCGATATTGAGCTTCACGTTTGAACCGCTCCCTTGTCGAATGTATTGGCTCTTCGTCCGTTCTATCAGTATTCCTACGCGTGACCACGTCATCATCGTGTCGCAAAGTACCGTCATGCTTTCAATCGGGCTTCGGTCAGCCTCTTGCCCGAACGCGTCATCGATGAAACAAGTCTATCGTCCGGGCCTGGAATGTTTTTTTAAAACAATTCGCTTGCGCTGCCCGTTTTGGAATTCCATTCCGCGGTTTCCGCCGCGCCGGTGAAATTCCGTCCTTCTCCGTTCCTGTCGATACACTGCCCGGCCCGTGCGGTCACAGCATGTAATCGAGCGGTAATACGGTGGTCTGTTTAATGGTCTCCATCGCGAAGCTCGAACTGACGTCGAAGATGTCGACGGCGCCGATCAAACGCCTGTATACGCTGTCGTACGCGTCGATATGCGGCACCACCTCCTTGAGCATGTAGTCGATGTGTCCGCTCATGCGATGGACCTCCACCACCTCGGGGATCGTCTCCACGACGTCGCAGAAACGCCGCAACCATGCGGCGGTATGTTCCGCGGTCTTGATCTCCACCAGAACGGTCACGCCCACGTTGAGCTTCTTCGCATCCAGAAGCGCCACGCGACGCGCTATCACGCCGTCCTGCTCGAGCTTCTGAATGCGTCGCCAGCATGGCGTGGTCGAAAGATTCACGCGGTCGGCGATCTCGGCCACCGAGAGCGTGCTGTCCTGCTGCAGCACGGACAATATGGCCTTGTCG
>NZ_JBHUSC010000146.1:0-1085 GCF_042673805.1 Streptomyces sp. NPDC057010
AGCCGGGGGCCTCTTTACTTGATACATAGAAACAAAGTGTTAGCAGCAGGTATGCTGCCAGCACGGGAAAGGAGCCAGGCATGGCCAAAAAGAAAACCCCCGTATGCGCTGTCAACTTGGCGGAAGAGGCGCATACAGGGGTCGATGAAGCTGAAAACTTCGGCGATAGATTAGCACGCTACGGCAGCGCTCACGCAAGGTCACTGGACATGCTTGGGCACCTCCGGGACGTGTCATCCGTCGAATCCACGAAAGCGTCCGCAGGCCTCGCCAGCTGCGGAAATTACCTGCACTTTCGGGAGTATTTCACCGTGGGCAAGGTTCGGCTGCACAACGCTACGTTTTGCAAGCAACACCTGATCTGCCCTCTCTGCGCTATTCGGCGTGGAGCTAAGGCGCTCGGGGCCTATTTGGCTCGCTGGGAGGTGATCCAGAAAGAGCGCCCAGACCTGCAACCCTACCTTCTCACGCTTACCGTGAAGAACGGTCCAGACCTTGAAGAGCGTCAGCGTCATCTGACCCGTTCGCTCAAGCTCATGATGGATCGCCGCCGATACTTCAACGCAGGTACTCGCGGTGCTCCCTACACGGAGCTGTGCAAGGCCGAAGGCGGTGTTTACACGCTTGAGTTGACCAATAAGGGGAAGGGTTGGCACCCGCATTGCCACATGATCGTTTTAGCGGCCTCTAAGCCCTCTCCGAGCGCGATTAGTGCTGAGTGGCACGCTATCACTGGTGACAGCATGATCGTCGATTGCAGGCCCATTGCAGGCGATCCTAGCGAGGGTTTCATGGAGGTCTTCAAGTACGCTGTGAAATTTTCCGATTTGTCCCTAGCTGACAACTGGCACGCGGCCCAGGTACTCAAGGGAAAGCGTCTGCTGAATAGCTTTGGGCTCTTCCGCGGCGTCGATGTCCCTGAATCCCTCCTGGATGAACCGCTCGACTCTCTTCCGTACTGGGATCGCTTCTATCGCTTCGTCCAGGGCGAGTTGGGCTCGGCCACGGCCTCGGGCCACGGGAAGATGCGCCGGCCGCTGACGTTGTAGGCCTCCTCGAATTCCATGTCGTTCTCGTGGGCGGTG
>NZ_JBHUSC010000147.1:0-1077 GCF_042673805.1 Streptomyces sp. NPDC057010
ACTCAAAGCGAGGTAGGTCGGAATCGTCGAGATCAGTATCCATTCGCCGTATTTCGCCGCGCCCCACACCGACAGAAACAGGGGAACCGATACGATCTGGGCGACCACACTCACGGCCTGTCCGAGACCGTGAGCGAGAAATGCCTTGATGATGCGTTGTGCCGACATGGTGGGTTCGAATCGATAGCCGGGCTAGGCTGGTCGTCCGGGCCCGGTCTTGAAATTATTGCCGTGGTGCGTATTCGTACTGATACGCGTACTTGTATTTCCCGTATGCGTACCCCGCTGTGTTCAGGGGCAGATCGTTGAAGATCACGCCTTTCAGCGTCCCGCCCCCCTGGCGCAACTGCTTGATTGCCATTTCCACTTCCCGCGGTGGATTCGCGCCGAAGCGCAACACCAGCAGCGTCACACCGGCGTAGCGACCTATGATGGCGGGGTCCGTGACGGCCAGCACGGGTGGGGTATCGACGATTACGTGGTCGTATCGGGACGAGAGCTGACTCAACACCTGTTCGAAGTTGGGATGCAGCAGGAGCTCGGCCGCATTCGGCGGCAGTTCGCCGGTAGGAATGAAGTCAAGACCCTTCACGAGCGTGTCGGGCTGGATGAATTCGCCGGCGTCGCCACCCGATCTGATCAACTCGGTCAATCCACGTCCTCGCGCCGCCCCGACGTAGCGGTGCAGGTAGCCGCGACGGAGGTCTCCGTCGATCAGCAGCACTCTCTTTCCCGAACTCGCCATCAACGCAGCGAGGTTGACGGCAATGAACGACTTGCCCACGCCCGGTGCGGGGCCGGTCAGCATCAGTATGTTGTTTCTGGCATCGAACTGAGCGAACTGCAATGCGGTGCGCAAGCTGCGAATGGCTTCGACGGCAAGATCGGTCGGTGCGGCCCGGGCGAGCAACGGCGCATTGTTACCGCCCGCTCGCTCGATGCGTCCGAACGTAGACTGTTGATCAGAGTGCGGAATCGTCGCATAGACGGGAATCCCGAACTTGTCTTCGACTTCGGCCGGATCTTCGATTCCGCTGCGCAGTGCCTTGAACGCGAAGGCGGTGACCAGGCCCACGA
>NZ_JBHUSC010000148.1:0-1033 GCF_042673805.1 Streptomyces sp. NPDC057010
GTAGGACACTCTGTACGGAGTTACAAAGGAACGAGGTAGATGAAGAGGTCTGGAAAGGCCCGCCATAGGAGGTAACAGCCCTGTAGTCAAAACTTCGTTCTCTCCTGAGTGGATCCTGAGTACGGCGGAACACGTGAAATTCCGTCGGAATCCGGGAGGACCATCTCCCAAGGCTAAATACTCCCTAGTGACCGATAGTGAACCAGTACCGTGAGGGAAAGGTGAAAAGCACCCCGGAAGGGGAGTGAAAGAGATCCTGAAACCGTGCGCCTACAAGTAGTCAGAGCCCGTTAACGGGTGATGGCGTGCCTTTTGTAGAATGAACCGGCGAGTTACGATCCCGTGCAAGGTTAAGCAGAAGATGCGGAGCCGCAGCGAAAGCGAGTCTGAATAGGGCGCATGAGTACGTGGTCGTAGACCCGAAACCGTGTGATCTACCCCTGTCCAGGGTGAAGGTGCGGTAACACGCACTGGAGGCCCGAACCCACGAATGTTGAAAAATTCGGGGATGAGGTGGGGGTAGCGGAGAAATTCCAATCGAACCTGGAGATAGCTGGTTCTCCCCGAAATAGCTTTAGGGCTAGCCTCAAGGTAAGAGTCTTGGAGGTAGAGCACTGATTGGACTAGGGGCCCCTACCGGGTTACCGAATTCAGTCAAACTCCGAATGCCAATGACTTATCCTTGGGAGTCAGACTGCGAGTGATAAGATCCGTAGTCGAAAGGGAAACAGCCCAGACCACCAGCTAAGGTCCCAAAGTATACGTTAAGTGGAAAAGGATGTGGAGTTGCTTAGACAACCAGGATGTTGGCTTAGAAGCAGCCACCATTTAAAGAGTGCGTAATAGCTCACTGGTCGAGTGACTCTGCGCCGAAAATGTACCGGGGCTAAACGTATCACCGAAGCTGCGGACTGTTCTTCGAACAGTGGTAGGAGAGCGTTCTAAGGGCTGTGAAGCCAGACCGGAAGGACTGGTGGAGCGCTTAGAAGTGAGAATGCCGGTATGAGTAGCGAAAGAGGGGTGAGAATCCCCT
>NZ_JBHUSC010000149.1:0-1031 GCF_042673805.1 Streptomyces sp. NPDC057010
ATCATAAACGGTCGTGCTCAACAATCTGTCTGTGCCTTTGCGGAGCAACGAAAAGCACTGCCCCTGCGCATCGAGAACAAGCGTCCGCATACCAGCCTCAGCAGAGGCCAACGCTGCAGAAATTCCGCCCACACCCGCGCCTAGCACAACCACATCGTAGTCGACATCTCCATCAGCAAACGAACTACTATTTTCAGCTTGCTTTTCGAATAGCCCTGCATCAATGGCCGTATGAATAAGTGTCCGCGCCCGGAGGACTTGGTCACGCATGCTGATATAGGTCAAGCTCCTGTTAAGCTCGAACTGATTAGGTCCAATCTTATAAGCAAGAAGCGCCAACCCCGCATGAGATTTGTTTTTATCCATGTTTTAAAGAGCGTAATCTTGTGCGTCGAATAGACTCTTTCGAGCGGACGCGGATGTGCAAAGGAAATCATCATCAAGAATGAGTGCGAGGACGCCGCCCTTCATTCTCAACAAATCTCGCATGCGGTCAATTTGCACAGAAAGCTCATTATTCCGTGCGGTCAACATATTCAATCGCTCTTCTAACGAGGGGCCACGGTCCGGCACAGAACGTGACACGACTTCCCGATGAACGAGCCCCCGACGTCTATCGTCGTAGTCTCGTTTGATATTTTCGATATCAGCGGCAGCACTGAATACATACTCCCCACTTCCAACTCGCGCAGCCCTGTCCTCTAGTATTGCCAACCGCACATACTGGTCGACTACTCTCGTTAGCACAGAAATTGAAATTTTACCAAAACCCTGGCCCAGGATATATCTATATACCTCGTCCAATAAATCCCCGCGCGCCCTATATTCTCGGCCGTCCTTCTCCGACAATTGTGCGATATATGCCGCGATTAGCTCTTCCACTTATATCCCCCTATCCCAGCTAGCATACATGGATGACCCTCGCCTTGAGGCGAGTCAATAACCCATTTAATCATAAGTGTTTTTTGACTAGCAACTTCATCCGTCTCTCAATCGCGACCATCTCGTGTGCGGAAGAGTGGTACCGCACT
>NZ_JBHUSC010000150.1:0-1023 GCF_042673805.1 Streptomyces sp. NPDC057010
GCCTTGCAGTGCGCGACGAACTGGGTGGACTGGATGTGGCTGGGCGAGTTTTCGTCGAAGGTGTTGTCGAGGAGGTGGTTCAGCCAGGGCTCCTGACCCATCGCATAGACGTACGCCGCGTTGAACGCGAAATCGTCCACCAGCGCGGCGGCCTCGCCGAACTGGCAGCCGCGTGCCCGGCGTGACTGATCGATGTCGCGCGGCAGCGCCTTGGGAAACAGCGGGCCGTAGACCCATGACGGCGGCGCGCCCTCGGTTTCCATCCCGACGAACAGGGTGTCCGGCTTGCCGGCGAGGCGGAAGACATGCTCGTAGAGGCGCGGGTCCAGGTTGCACGAATCGGCGATGCACAGCACCGAGCGCGAGCCGAAGCGGATCATGAAGCTCTGCTTGCTGTGGATCGCCAGGTCGTTGTGTTCGCCCATGAACGGAATGGCGGTGATGGCGCCGCCGGGCACCTTGATTTCCTGCGCATCCCGAACTTCCAGCACGTCGTCGAAGCCGAGCTTGCGCAACGCCAGCTCCATCGACGGATCTTGCGGAAAGCCGTCGAGATTCCTGCCGACCACCACGGTCTTGACCTTGTGGCGAAGCTGCAGCAGCGTTTCGAGGACGATGTGATCGTGATGGCTGTGCGTGATCAGCACGTAGTCGATCTGGTCCGGCAGGTCGGCGAACGTATAGCGCGGCAGCGCGGTGTCGTAGCCGTAGCTGATCACCGGATCGATCAGGATGCTCACGCCCCGGCTCTGGATCAGCACGCACGCGTGGCCGTAGTAGCGGATGCGGATGTCGTCGCCGTCGAACGAACGATCCGGTTTCGGCGCCGGCGCCTCCTCGACGAAGAACGAGCGGAACAGCGGCTCGTCCTTCTCCTCCACGCGCATCAGGTCGACGATCTTCGCGTAGCTGCCGGGCGTGTCGCGCATGCGGAACAGCGTGTCGAGCGCGCGGTCGTCGAAGGCCATGTTGCTGAACACCGTGCGCTCGTCGCGGAGCCGGGGCGTGCTGAGGATGAACGGC
>NZ_JBHUSC010000151.1:0-755 GCF_042673805.1 Streptomyces sp. NPDC057010
GGATGCTGAGCATCCGTTGTGCCGGCAACGAGCGCATTGCCACCGAAGTGATTGATGCGGCCGATCGCCAAGACAACATCGGTCAGCGCACTGCCCGTTCCCATATCGCCGAGCAACGCCGCGGTATTGAACGTCTGTTTCATGTAGTCATATTCGGGCAGCGTCTCCGTCAACGATTGCGAAAGCGCGGCCAACCGCGCTGACGCTGCGTCGCCGCCTTTCCCGGCATCGTGAACGACGTACTGGAGGTCAGCAGCACTGATACCGGCATTTTTGGCAGCGTGCTCGATCGTGGCTTTCCATGCTTGCACGGTTCGTGGCGCACCAACCTTCGGCGTAAAGTCTTGTGTGTTGCCGGTCGCCGCTTTCCCGATCCATGCAAGCGGCTCACGCTCGGTGTTGAAGTTCGGGCCAGCGAGAAACAGTGCCACGAGATTCTCGTTGATCTGACCATCTTTCGGAGGGCAGCTCGGCGCGTCCCAGTTCATCACCCACACGCTTTCCTGCGGGTGCGCTTGTAGATAATCGAGCGCGGCGTTCAGTGACGTGAAACCCGCGTTTGCGCCGCCGACGTGGATCTGAATATCGGGCGGCGTATCTTTACTCCATAGATCGGGGAAAGATTTGCTCCCAATTGAAAAGGCCGTGATCATCTCGTTGCCAAGACGCGAGCGGGCATCCTGCGGTGACAGTCGCGAGGGAATGGCGAGTTCAACCCGAATGCCCGCCAACTCCCGCCAGTGCTGCTTGTCAGA
>NZ_JBHUSC010000151.1:765-1011 GCF_042673805.1 Streptomyces sp. NPDC057010
GGATTGCCGATCAAAAATGTCTCTCGGATCGAGTTTGCCAAGTAATCTCTTGCAGTTATCGCGTCAAGGCGCGAAGGAATCGCAAGTTCGACATGGATTCCGGCCAGCTCTCGCCACGCCTTGGTGTCCTCCGGCTTTACCGTATAAAAGTACTTGGCATTCGTTGCATAACGCGTCCGCATCAAGCGAGGAAACTCGTCCACATACTTCTCATAAAACCCCTTGAATGTTTCGGTTCCTCTATTC
>NZ_JBHUSC010000152.1:0-582 GCF_042673805.1 Streptomyces sp. NPDC057010
GTCGTATTGTCGTGTCGTTTTGCCGGCTCTCTACCGGCACGTGTTCAATTCTGTGCCGCCGTCGCCTGCTCGACGCCAGCCGCCTCCTGGCGATGGCCAAGCCGCCCGGAAATCGCCTGCCCTGCCTCCTTCAACAGCGCGACGTAATGCGCCTTCGTATCCGCACCGCATCGTCGGGAACGACAGCGACAATCCCGCGATCACGCGATCGAAACGGTCGAACACGGGCACCGCGAGACACAGCAGGCCATCTTCCTGCTCCTCGTTGTCCTCGCCATAGCCCTGCTGCCGCACGTGCGGCAGGATGCTCGTCACTGCTTCCGCCGACGCGAGCGTCTTCGCGGTCGACTTCCGGAACTTGACGCCGGCCAGCACTGTGCGCGCTTCGCCGGGCATCATCCACGCGAGCAGCACCTTGCCGATCGCCGTACTGTACAGCGGATTGCGCCGGCCAATACGCAACTGCATGCGCAGCCCGTAATCGGGACGGGCGATCGAGCGTGAGGGGCATGTTTGAGTGGTGCCGGTTCGAGTCCGGTCCCCGGCCCCCGCCTCCAGTCACTCAATGTTCGACGACGTAAA
>NZ_JBHUSC010000152.1:592-1001 GCF_042673805.1 Streptomyces sp. NPDC057010
CGACGCGTTCCCTGGGGTTTTGGTCGCCGGTGCTTTCGTGCACTTCGTGGCACGCTCGCGAATCCGGACGTTGGCGTGCATCCGCCGCGTGGCGCTTCAGTCGAACGTATGCACTACGGCGGACGCCTTGGTCGCGATCAGCCAGTTGCCCTCTACCTTATGCATGACGAAGTGATCGTTGAATAGCTTGTTGCCGATTCGCACCCGCACGGTAGCTGTTGAAAGGTTGTCCGATATATTCTCCGTCGACAGGATCGCTTCGTCTCTCGGCGCGCCGGTCGATCGAGGACTCTGCCTCCCGTGGATGAGTGCCGCATACTCCTGCGACGACAGCGTGCGCAACCGACCTTCATCCATCCACTGAATCATGCAGCTCGGGTGAAAGACCGTGTCGAAATCACGGCTCTTC